>JBKPOV010000220.1:0-5910 GCA_046733315.1 Actinomycetota bacterium | reverse complement strand
GAGAGCGGTCGCGAGTAGGTCATGTCCTTCTCGCGGCACTCCTCGATCGTGTGCGGCGGCTCCTCGAATTTGAACTCGCCGAAGACGATGGCGAGGTTCCCCGTGTAGTCCTCAATCGGGGATATGTCGTCAATGGTCTCTCGCAGGCCACCCTTCTTCGGATCGGTCAGCTCTTCGAAAGAGCGACGTTGAATATCGATCAGATGGGGGACTTCGAGGGGATTCTGTAGTCGGGAAAAACTCCTGCGGGTTACGGGGGCAGCGTTCGAACGTGCCAAGACGGGCGACTCCTCAGAAGGTCAGAGGGACGTTAGGACAGCGCAGATATCGGGCAGGGGACAAAACTGGGCGCGACCGCGAAAAATAACACACGGCCGCGCTCCGCCGCGAGTTTGGCGCCCTGCCAGGGTTCCAACCGCGGTTAATGCGCGATCTATTTGAGCTCGACGGTGGCGCCGGCCTCCTCGAGTTCGGCCTTCAGCTTATCGGCCTCCTCGCGCTCGAGGCCCTCCTTGATTGCCTTGGGGGCCTCGTCGACCATTGCCTTGGCCTCTTTGAGGCCGAGGCCGGTGGCGGCGCGCACGACCTTGATCACGGGGACCTTTTGGCCGCCGACCTCGGTCAGCACGACGTCGACCGTGGAGGCTTCCTCGCCGCCACCGGCACCATCGCCGCCACCGTCGCCGGCAGCGACCGGAGCAGCTGCGGCGACTGCCGTTGCCGAAACGCCGAACTCCTCCTCGAGGGCTTTGATCCGCTCGGAGAGCTCGAGCACCGAGATGCCCTTCAGCTCCTCGATCCAGTCATCTGTTGAAACCTTCGTTGCCATCTACTCCTCTTCCTTGCTCGCGTCGTCAGTGTTAGAAGTTTCTGTTTCATCGGGTGAGGGATCGGGCGCGTCGTCCGCGGGTCCTGTCGCTGCAGGGGACCCACCAGCAGCGCCACCCGCGGAAGAAGCGTCTGCATCACTCGCCGCGGGCTCAGCATCTTCTGCTGGCTCCTCAGCGGGAGCGTCATCCGCTGGCTTCTCGTTAGCTTGGGGCGGCTCGGCCGCTGCCTCGCCCGAGACGAGGCCCTGCTCAGCGATCTGGCCGAGCTGCAGCGCAAGTCCCTGGATCATCGAGCCGAGGCCGCGGACCAGGCCGGTCAGAGGGCTGGCGACGACGCCGGCGAACTGGCCGTTGAGGACATCGCGGGAAGGCAGCTTGGCGATCGCCTGGAAGCGATCTTCATCGAGGCTGACGCCGTCCATGAAGCCGCCCCTGAAGGTGAGCACGGCGTGCTCTTTGTTGAAGCCTGAGATCGCCTTGGCCGCCTGGGCGGTGTCGCCGCGCACGAAGGCGAGCGCGGTCGGTCCCCGTAGAAGGTCGGCGAGCCGTTCCTCGCCCGCTTTGTCAGCGGCGATTTTGGTCAGGCGGTTCTTGACGATGCGGAAGCTGGCGTCGGCCTCGCGCAGTTTCGAGCGCAGCTCGGCCGCCTGGGGAACGCTGATGCCCCGGTAGTCAACCGCGAAGATCGCCTCGGCCGCCTCGATGTCGGCGGCGATCTCCTCAATGGCTGTTGCCTTTTCGTCTCGGTTCATTGGTTCACCTGCACCGGGCTTCGACTGCCGATGGGCCTGAAAGCGATCTATGTCTTCGCTTTAAGTCCCGTCGGCGGCTGCCGGTGGTCTCGGGCTTTGCGACGGCGCAGTGTAGAGGACTACGCCGTCACGGGTTCTTCAGCCCCCGCGGTGGCGGGGGTCTCGTCGCGGTCGCCGATCTTGGAAGCGTCGACCCGAATGCCTGGCCCCATCGTCGTGGTCAGCGTGCAGGTGACGATGTAGCGGCCTTTCGCCGCCGACGGCTTGGCGCGGATGATCTCCTCCATCACGACGGTGAAGTTGTCGAGCAGCTTGTCTGCCTCGAGGCTCGCCTTGCCGATCGACATGTGGACGATCGCCTGGCGGTCGGTGCGGTACTCGACCTTGCCGGCCTTCGACTCGCTGACGGCTTTCTCGATGTCGTCGGTGACCGTGCCGACCTTCGGGTTGGGCATCTTGCCCTGCGGGCCGAGGACACGACCGAGCTTGCCGACCGTCCCCATCATCTGCGGCGTCGAGATCGCCACGTCGAAGTCGGTCCAGCCCTCCTCTTCGACTTTCTTGGCGAGGTCGTCACCCCCGACGAAGTCAGCGCCGGCGGCTTCCGCGTCGCGGGCCTGTTGGCCCTGGGCGAAGACGGCGACGGTGACGTCTTTGCCGAGACCGTGCGGCAGCGCCAGGGTGCCGCGCAGCTGCTCCTCGGCGTGGCGGACGTTGACGCCGAGCAGCACGTGCAGCTCGACGGTCTCGTCGAAGTTGGCGCTGGCGGTCTCCTTGAGCAGTGAGATCGCCTCCGCGGCCGGGTAGGCATGATCGCGCTGGACCTTCTCGAGCTGTTTGCGGTAGCGCTTGCCGTGGGCCATCAGGTCTCCTACTGGACGTCGACGCCCATCGAGCGGGCGGTGCCGGCGATGATCTTCGAGGCGGCGTCGAGGTCGTTGGCGTTGAGGTCGGGCATCTTGCGCTCGGCGATCTGGCGGACCTGGTCCTTCGAGATCGTCCCGACCTTGTTGACGTGGGGCTCGCCGGAGCCTTTCTTGATCCCGATCGCCTCCTTGATCAGCACGGCCGCCGGCGGCGTCTTGGTGATGAAGGTGAAGGAGCGGTCCTCATAGACCGTGATCTCGACCGGGATGATCGTCCCGCCTTCAGACTGGGTCTGGGCGTTGAACGCCTTGCAGAACTCCATGATGTTGACGCCGTGCTGGCCCAGCGCGGGGCCAACCGGCGGCGCCGGGTTCGCCGAGCCGGCGGAGATCTGCAGCTTGATCTGGGTGAGGACTTTCTTTGCCATCGGGATCGGGAACCATAGCTGGAGCAAGAGCCAAGCGATCCAAGGACGCAGGGAGCGTGGCGTGCTCCGCACGCGAGCGACCGAGGACGCCGGAGCGCGCCGGCTATCGCTCCAGCTAAATCTTCTTTACCTGGTCGTAGCCCACCTCGACCGGGGTCTCGCGGCCGAAGATCGAGACCAGCACCTTGAGTTTGGCGGCGTCCTCGTTGATCTCGGCGATCTCGCCGGAGAAGTCCGAGAGCGGGCCGGAGACGACCTTGACCGACTCGCCGATCGAGAACTGAGCCTGGGTGCGGGGCCGCTCCGCGGTCTCGCGGTGCAGCAGGCGGTCTACCTCCGGTTTGGAGAGCGGCACCGGCTTGTTGCGCGAGCCGACGAAGCCGGTCACGCCGGGGGTGTTCTTGACCAGACCCCAGGCGTCGTCGGTCATCTCCATGTTGACCAGGACGTAGCCCGGCATCGTGCGCTTCTCTTTCGGTTCTTTCTGTCCGTCTTTGCCGAGCTCCATCACCTGCTCGGTGGGGACGACGACCTGCCGCACGTTGCGGTTCTGGCTCATCGTCTGAACTCGGTGCTCGAGGTTGTGCTTGACCTTGTTCTCGTGTCCCGAGTAGGTGTTGATCACGTACCAGCGATACATCAGTAGTTAGTGCCTTTGTTCGAGATCCGCTAGAGGATCTGCTTGACCAGATAGTTGAAGGCCGCGTCGAGCGCGCCGAGATAAGTGGCAGCGACGGCGACGAAGATGATTGTGACCGCGGTCGCCTGGACCAGGGTGTCGCGATCGGGCCACTGGACCTTTTTCAGCTCCGCCCAGCAGGAGGCGATGAAGCCGATGACGCCGCCGCGCTGGCGCTGCGCCTGGGCCTGCTTCTGTTTCTTGGCAAGCTGCTCGCTCTCGCGGCGCTTCTGCTCGGCGCGCTTGCGCTTTTCGCTTTCCTTCAGCGCCTTCGTTTCAGCGCGCTTTTCGGCGCGGGAAGAAGTCTTGGGGGCGTCCGGTGTTTCAAGGGCGGCTTCGGGAGCTCCGGCGCCCATCCCCCTCTCCATCGCCTCCACCTCGGCGACCTCGCCCGAGACGGGCACCTGGGTGTCGCGCTGGGCGTGCGACTCGCCGTCGCGCTCGGCGCCGAGGCGCTTGCGCTCCTGCTCTTCACGGGCGCGGCGCTCGGCCTTGCGCTGTGCGCGCGTCTTCGCCATTGGGGCTAGCGCGTCTCCTTATGCGCCGTGTGCTTGCCGCACCAGCGGCAGAACTTACGCAGCTCGACGCGGTCGGGCGAGTTACGCCGCGACTTATTTGTCTGGTAGTTGCGCCGCTTGCAGTCTTCGCAAGCCAGCGTCACCGCGATGCGGACATCTCCGCGAGCCATTTACTCCCTCGATTACTTACGTGCCGTTACAAGGAAAAACCCCGGGCCGAGGCACGAGGCTGAAGCGAAGGATAGCGCTCTGACTTGCCGAGCGCGTCCGGGTTGCGGGGCCAGTCAGAGTCCATCGGAACCACGGAAACTGCAGAGCGATCCGGCCCCAAACCCATCGGACCCGGACCGCTCTGCTCACACCTTCTCTTGTCGGAGAAGCGCTTTAGCTGCCGGTCACAGCCCAGGTTCCGAAGGCGACGGCGCCGGCGGTCCCGCCGCTGAAGAACAGCTGTCCGCCGTATTTTGCGACAGGCGCTAGACCGACGGAGCCAAGGTTGCCAGCGGCTAGGCTCGTGTAGTAGCAAATGACCCCTTCTTTGGCTTCCGGTTCGGCTGCCGTGCCGGGGCAGTCCTCCGGGAACTGTTCCCCTTCTTTTTCTTTTTCTATGTAGCGAGGGAAGGGCGCTGCGGCGAGCGGAACTTGGAAGCTCACAGATGCATCGCCGTTGCCAAGGCTCCCTACCGTCAACGACCAAGTCCCTTTCAGCGTCTCGCCTTTGGGCAATGTTTCGGGCAGAGCCCCCGCGGCGCCGTTGCAGACGAAGGTGGCAGGACCCGCGGATTTGACTTCGATTCCTCCGTCCGAGCAGCCGTGCTGGTTGCCCCCGAAGGCGGTGGCCGTGGCGCTGGTTCCGTTCGTACCATTGCTGCCGTTTGCGCCCGGAGGGCCGACGGGTCCCTGCGGGCCGGTCGGGCCGGGGGGTCCGGCGGGTCCGATGGGTCCGCGTTTACCTGGTTTGCCGGGCTTGCCTCTCAAGGCCTTGGAGGCCGTGGCCGGTCCGGAGCCGCCGTCCGTCGATGCGTAGGCACCGCCGAGCATCGCGAAGACGAGCGCAACAACGGAGATCGCCCCGGGAATGCCGAGACGGTTCTTGAATATCGAGAGCATCAGTGTGGTTCCTCCCTGTGGGATTGGTGATCGGGTTGATTCGAATTGCCGGCGCAGCCGGCGGCCCGGAGCTCCGGGCGAAGTGTGTTCTGTCTGTCGTTGTGCGCGAGCAGCTCGGCGGTGGCGCGCCTCGGACCGGCACAGAGGTTGGTTGAGTTGACGACCAGGCCCTTCTCGCCTCCCTGCATCGAGACGACGACCTTGGTGAGGGGGGCGTCGGGAAGCTTGGTGAAGGTGGCGCGGAGGCCGCCGTCGACGGAGTCGATCCTCGCCACCGCTTCGACATCGACCAGGCCATGCAGCGAAGCGACGAGGTCGGGCAGGCGGTGGTTGGAGGAGCGCAGGTAGACCGGGCCCACCAGCGGTTCCTCGAGCAGCGGCGTGATCGCGCGGGCGTGGCCATATACAGCGCCCTTCGGGCAGCGGTGAGCGGCGTACTGAACCCGCGTGCAGATCGTGCGGATGTGACTCTGCTCGAGGAATGCCGAGTGGGGCAGCCGAAGCACCACGCCGGCGAGGTTTGCGTCCCCTCGGCGGGGGCGAAAGACGCCGCGAAGAGCCGGGTGGTCGCCTCGCTTGGTGCCGCCTTTGAGGAGCAGGCTCAGACGGGGCGCGAAGCCCAGCCGCGCGCAGTCTCCGGCTTGGAAACGCGCCACGGGCGAGGCCATGACCTCACCCGAGGCGTCGCTGCCCCAGATCCGCGCCGTGGTTCGGAGCGGATCGCAGG
>JBKPOV010000219.1:0-24138 GCA_046733315.1 Actinomycetota bacterium | reverse complement strand
GGGCACGGGGGCCGGTGGCGGGGTTGGCCCTGGGGGCGTGGGGCTAGGTGGGGTGGGCTCTGGAGCGGGCGGGACCGGCGGGCCCGGGTCGGGTGCCGGTGGGGTCGGCTCTGGCATCGGAGGCGGCACAGGGGGGCTCGGCTGCGGCATCGGTGGCTGTCCTCCTTGGCCCTGGACGGCTTGGATCACGGCTTGCTCGGCTTCGGCGGCGCGGCGCTCGGCTTCGCGGGCGCGTTCCTCCGCCTGAGCGACGCTGTCGCGAATCTCCTCCAGGCGCCGCTCACGCTCCTCCTCCTCGGACTTCAGCTTCGCCAGGCGCTCGGCCTCGGCGGCGCGGCGCTCGGCCTCTCTGGTCCGCTCCTCAATCTGCCGCAGGCGCTCCTGGGCATCGGCCATCGCCTGCTCTTGGGCTTCGCGCTCTTGCTGAAGGCGCTGCTCGGCCGTCTGCAGGCCAGCGGCCTCGGCACCCGCCTGGGAGGGAGCCGGTGCGGCCGGCGCAGGCGCGGGAGGCGGCATTGCCGCCATGCTCTGCGTCACTTGGCCGCCCTGCGCCCGTGCCGCCCGCTCTGCGGCTTCGCGCTGCATCCGCTCCGCTTCCTGGATGCGGCGGTCGGCCTCGGCGCGAATCCGCTCCTCCTCGCGCTGGATCTCGGCAACCTTTTCCTGGACCCGTTGTTCGACGACCGTCGGATCCTCATAGCCGACCGGCGGCCCCGGCGAACCAGCTGCCGGGGGGACCATTGCCGGCGGAGGCGCCGCCGGCTCGGGGGGAGCGGGCGAAGCCGGTGGGGGGGGCGGCGGGAATGCTTGGGGGGCGAGAGAGACAGCGGTTGGTGGAGCGGGCATCGGCGGCACGGGAGGCGCGGCGGCTACTCCCTGCTGCAGCTGTTCGCGCTCATGGGCGGCACGGGCCTCGGCGAGCTGGCGCTCGGCCTTGGCGGCTTCCTTGCGGGCCCGGCGGCTTCCGCTGGGGGCAGCGCGTCCGCCTACCTTGCCGCGCCGTTCGGCTCGCTTTGCCTCGCGTTCTTCCTTGCGCCGCTTCGCCTCTTCCTGGCGCCGTTTGCGGTGCTCGAGGCGCGCCTGGCGCTGCTGCTCGCGGGCCTGCTTGCGCTTCTCCTTGGCGCTCAAAGTCTGACCGTCGGCGGCGGGCGGCGCGGCGCCCGGGGCAGCGGACGGGGGTGTCGGGGCCGGCGGCGGGGTGCGCGGCAGTTCAGCGGTCTGGGCTTGCGCGGGCGCCGGTGGGGCGCCAGCCCGCCCCGGCGGAGGCGTCGGTGGCGATGCCTTCTCCTTGGCCGCTTTCTCCTTGCTGCGTCGTTGGGTGATGCTGACTACGAGCAGGAGCAGCAGGATCGCCGCAACCAGAGCAGCGACGAAGTACTGGATGTTGTCGCTAATGAAGTCGCCGGCTTCGCTTGGGAAGGAGTCAGCCTGAGCCGCGGCCGGAACGGCCAGGGCCAGCGCAACGAGGGTCACCGTGGACCACAGCAGGGCAATCCTGGAACGCATCGGTCCCGAAGCTACCTCATCCGGCCCTTGAATTCCCGCTCGACTTCGCGGCGCACGTCACGGTCCGCGATCTCCCGGCGCCGGTCGCGGCCCTCCTTGCCCCGCGCCAGGGCCAGCTCAACCTTCGCCCGCGACCCTTTGAAGTAGATCCGCAACGGGATCAGGGTCAGGCCTTTCTCCGCCGTCTTGCCGATCAGCCTTTCGATCTCCCCCTTGTGCAGCAGCAACTTACGCGCTCGCTCGGGCTCGTGGTTGTCGCGGCTGGCCGGTTCGTAGGGCGGGATGTGCAGCTTGCGCAGCCAGACCTCGCCCTTCTCGACCACCGCATAGGAGTCGGTCATCTGCGCCTTGCCATTGCGCAGCGACTTCACCTCGGAGCCCTGCAGGACGATTCCCGCCTCCATTTTTTCCACCGCTTCGAATTTGTGGCGGGCGCGGCGATTGGTGGCGACGTCGCCCGAAACCGGCTCGCGCTGCTTCTTCGTTTTTTTAGCCATCGGCAAGCTCCAGGTCGACGCGGCCGCGCTCGGGGGTGACCTCGCTGACCCGGACGGATATCGGATCGCCAAGGCGCAGGGAGCTGCCGGACTCCCGCCCGGCGAGAGCCGTCTCGGTCTCGTTCAGCTCGAAGCGCTCCTCGCCAATCGTCCGCGCCGGCACGAAACCCTCGTAGACGTCGCCGAGCTCGCCGCCGAAGGCGACGAAGGCGCCGGCCCGGATCACGCCCGAGATCTCGCCTTCGAACTCGACATCGTCACCGCGCTCGCCGAGCTCCCGCTGCAGCAGGTAGGCGGCGCAAACGTCGTCGGCGTCGCGCTCGATTCGCGCCGACTCGCGCTCGCGCTCGCTGCAGTGCCAGGCAACCTCGCGAGCTTCCGCCGCGCGCGGCGCCTCCTCCCCCTCGCCCAACGCCGCCAGCAGCGCCCGGTGCACGAGCAGGTCTGGGTAGCGCCGGATCGGCGAGGTGAAATGGCAGTAGGCGGGACTGCCCAGACCGGCGTGGCCGCTGTTGCGATCGCTGTATTGAGCCTGCATCAGGGAGCGGAGCACAAGCGATGTATATGCCTCGCGGCCGTGGCCGCGCCGCGTCGCCTCCTCGAGCACGAGCCGACTCGCCTGCGCCGCCACCTCGCCAGCCTGAGCAGGGGCAAGGCCCTGGCCCAGTGCCGGGGTCGGGATGCCGAGTGCGTGCAGCTGCTCGACCAGGCGCTCGATGCGGAGCGGATCGGGCTGGGTATGCACCCGGTAGACGCTGGGCACCCGCTTGCGCTCGAGCAGCTGCGCCACCGCTTCGTTGGCGAGGATCATCAGACGCTCGATCAGCCGGTGCGACTCGGTTTGCGCCACCGAATGAGCGGTGACGACGTCTCCACTCGAGTCGAAGCGAAACTCGGGCTCGGAGGACTCGACGTCGAGGCTGGTCACGCCACGTTGCCCGGCCAGGGCCGCGGCCGCCGCGCGCGCTACTTCCAGGGGCTCGGCAACGCTCTCAGGCGGGCTTCCCTTGCCGGCGAAGATCAGGTCAAGCTGGTCGTAGTCGAGGCGAGCGCGGGAACGGATGCGGCTGCGGTAGAAGCTGGACGAGCGCGCTGCGCCGCTAGGGCTCAGCTCGATCTCCGCGGTCACCGCCAGACGCTCCAGGCCGGGAGCCAGGCTGCAGGCGTCCTCGCTCAGCGCCCGCGGCAGCATCGGCTCGACCGCGCCTGGCACGTAGGTGCTGTTGCCGCGCCGTCTCGCCTCGAGGTCGAGCGGCGTGCCGGGCCGCACGTGGGCGGCGACGTCGGCGATGTGGATCCAGACTCGCACGCCGTCGAGCTCGCGCCGCGCCGAGATCGCGTCGTCGAAATCCCGCGCCGAGGCCGGATCGATCGTGAAGGTGGGCAGCTCGGTGAGATCGCGGCGGCGAACCTCGGCGCCTTCCGCCGCCTCGGCGGCGCGCCCGGCTTCGACCTCCAACGCGGCGGCGAAACCGCGTCCCTCCAGGCGCTCCTCGAGCAGGGCGTCGATCGCCTCGCGGGCGTTCTTCGGATCCTTGCGCCGTCCCCGACCACGCGCCCGCTGCCGCTCGCGGTAGTACCGCCAGTCCCGCTTGCTCACCGTCATTGACCCTTCCGGTGCGCTTTATGTGGGCATAGACCGCATAAGGCGCACCGGAAGCTCATCGTTCGGTTGCCAGCACGTCCAGAGCCCTCTCCAGCGGCTCATCGGCGGGAGTGCTCGGGCGGTCGGTGGCCTTCACATCGGGGTGGATGCCGTGGCTCTTCGCCAGGTTGACGCCATCGGGCGTGAAGTACTCGCCGATCGTCAGCTTCAGGGCACCGCCATTGGAGAGGCCGATCTCCTGCTGGAAGACGCCCTTGCCGTAGGAACGCGTGCCGATGACCTTGGCGCCGGCGTCATCGGCGAGGGCGGCGGTGAGGATCTCGGCGGCGGAGGCCGTGTTGCGGTCGATCAGAACGACCAGCGGGAGCGGCGCGAGATTGTCGCCCACCGTCTTGTAGACGGTGTGGCCCTGGGTGCGGGAGTCGGTGGTCACGACCACTTCGTCCTCGGGCAGGAAGACGCTGGCGGTCAACACCGCCTCCTCGAGCAGCCCACCCCCGTTGCCACGCAGGTCGAGGACGACCCCTTCGGCGCCCTTCTTCTCGACCTCCTCGACCGCCTCGCGCAGGGCCGCGTGGGCGCCTTCGCTGAAGGAGATCAGGCGCACGTAGCCGAGCGTCTTCCCGCCGATCTCCTTCACGTTCTTGGTCACCACCGGCAGCGCGATCTCTTCCCTGGTGACCTCCACCTCGCGGACCTTGCCGTCGCCCGCCCCCTTCACCCCGATCGTCACGTCCGACCCCTCCGGGCCTTTGATCTTCTCGGTAGAGACCCGGCTGTTCTCACCCGCAATTGACTCACCGTCGACGGAGACGATCAGGTCACCGGACTCGATCCCGGCCCGCTGTGCCGGGGAGTGCGGGAAGACGCTGTCGACGCGCAGACCCTGCTTGACCTGGGTGACGCTGAGCCCGATGCCAGAGAAATGCCCCGAAATCGCGGTCTCGAAGCTGGCCAGCGCTTCGGGTGAGAAGTAGTCGGAGAAGCGGTCGCCATGGCGGCGGCGCAGCTCGCGGACCATTCCCTGCAGCGAAGCGTTGGTCAGCTCGGTTGGCCCGACGGCGCGGAAGTAGTTGTCCTCGATCAGTTCGGTCGCTTCGAGGTTGAGCCCGGCAGCGTCGCCGACGAGCCGATCGCGGAGGAATTCGGGCAGCTTGGCGGGATGGCCCCCGAGCCAAATCCCGACGCAGAGCACGACGAGCAGGGCAGCCACGAGGGCCGCGATCCGACTTCCCCTCACGAGCGGTTCAGACCTTGAGGAAGCGGCGCAGGGTGACCCCGGAGCCAACTGCGGAGACGAGCACCGCAGCGCCGAAGAGGATCGCCACCAGGGCCGGGAAGGAGAGGGTGCTGTTGTTCTGCGCCGCGAGGAAGGAGAAGGTGTCGCTTAGCGGGTCGACGATCGTGATCTTGCCCAGCCACAGGATCAGTATGGCTATCAGGCCGCCCGCGAAGCCGACGACGACGCCCTCGATCATGAACGGCCAGCGGATGAACCAGCGGGTCGCGCCGACCAGCCGCATCACCTCGACCTCGCGGCGGCGGGTGTAGATCGAGAGCCGGATCGTGTTGCCGACCAGCATCAGCGAAGCGAGGATCAGCAGCGCCGTGATCACGGTCAGGACGATCTTCAGCGCGCTGGTCACCTGCTCGATCTGCTGGGACTCCTGCTGGCGGTCAAAGACGTCCTGGACGATCGGCGAGATCGGCTGTGGCTTGCCGTTCGGGCCCGGTGGGGTTACCGCGGCGCGCACGGCATCGAGATTGCCGGCGTCGTCGGCCTTGATCTGGAAGTTGGCCGGCAGCGGGTTGTCGTGGAGCTGGGCGAGCAGGTCTTCGCTCTTGCTCTTGCCGAGATCCTTTTCCAGTTCTTTGAGCGCCTCGGACTTGCTGATGAAGCTCACCGAGGCGACGTGCGGGATCGCCTCCAGCTTGCCTTCCAATGCCGAAATTTCGCCCTGCGTCGCGTCGTCGTAGATCGCCACCCGGAACTCGAGGCTTTCGCGAACCGCGTTGCTCTTGGCCTGGGTGGTCTGGAAGACCGGGATCAGCACGCCGAGCAGGATCACCGTCGTCACCGTGGTGACGATCGCCGCCATGCTCGGGGCGCCGTTGCGGCGCAACGCCCGAAAAGCCTCCTGGGTGAAGAAGAAGAATCGCGACATCTAGATCAGCGAGTCGTGTCCGTTGGTTTGGCCCTCGGGGGCGACGCCCATCTCGGCGCGCATGCGCACGCCGAACTCGGTCGTCGACTCCTCGGTGTAGCCGCCGCTGACCTCGTCGCGGACGACACGACCCTCGTAGAGCTCGATCACGCGGCGGCGCATGTTGTCGACCATCTCGCGATCGTGGGTGACGACGACCACCGTCGTGCCGGTCTTGTTGATCCGGTAGAGCAGCTGCATCACCCCGATCGAGGTGACCGGGTCGAGGTTGCCGCTGGGCTCGTCGGCGAGCAGCAGCGGCGGGTGGTTGACGAAGGCGCGGGCGATCGAGACGCGCTGCTGCTCGCCGCCGGAGAGCTGGTCGGGGTAGCTGTGCAGCTTGGTCGAGAGGCCGACTAGGCGCAGCGTCTCGGGCACCTGGGTGCGGATCTGAGCGCGGCTGGCGCCGATCACCTGCAGCGCGTAGGCGACGTTGTCGTAGACGGTGCGGTCGGGCAGCAGCTTGAAGTCCTGGAAGACGGTGCCGATGTTGCGCCGCAGCTGCGGGATCTTCTTCTCGGCCATGGTGCCGATGTCGCGGCCGGCGATCCGCACGGCACCCTCGGTTGCCTCGAGCTCGCGAATCAGCATCTTGATCAGCGTCGACTTGCCGCAACCCGTGGGACCGACGAGAAAGGCGAACTCGCCGCGGTCGATCGCCAGCGAGACGCGATCGAGCGCCATGTGGCCGCCCGGATAGACCTTGGTCACGTCGCGCAACTCGATGATCGGCTTGCCTCCCGGCCGCCGTCGCTGCGGCTCGGAGCCGCCCGTCTTTCGCTTTCGCAATCTGGCCATGCCCGCGCTCCCTTCTGCGGACACAGGGTGACTCCTGCGAACCGCGGGGCGCGCAATTCCGCGCCCACTTTGGTGAGCGAGAGCCTAGCGAATTGCTAGCAACTCCTCATAATTGGCCCGCTCGTGAGCTTATCCGTGCGCCCGGCAGGTCCGGTTCAAGACCGAGACCAGCGTCAGGCCGCCGGAGAAAGCGAAGCTCGTGCGCGCCAGTGGGAAGGCTGCGCTGGGGAAGCCCGCCGGCGCCGGGCAGCCCGCGCTCAGGTAGCTGCGAGCCTCGCCGTGGGAGGTGAAGCGGCGGCGCAAGTTCATCCGCAGCCCGGTCACGTAGCCCCAGCTGCCGGTCGCTTGCGGCAGCGAAGCTTCGAGGACGGTGCCGTAGGTGCCGTGCGCGGTGCCGAGCACGAAAGGCAGCACCGTCGACGTCGGCGCCGGCTGCGTGCCGTATATATGGGCGAGGATCGCCGGCTTGCCGCCGACACGACCGTTGAAGGCGAGGACCTTGCCGGCCGAGGGGAAGGGCGACTGCTCGGGAAGCTTGACGTTGGCCGAGAAGTTGCCTTCGCCGACCAGGGAGCGGCGACAGGCGGCAAGCGCGCCAGCGGTCGTCGAGGGCTGGATCTGATCGAGGCGACAGGCCGGCAAGCCCTCGGAGGTGAAACGACCGTTGCGGTTGATCGCGATCGAGATGCGGCGCAGCTGCGGCGGGTCATCTCCCCCCGTGGCGCCGATTTTGGCGTCGACGACGATCCCCACCGGAGCCACGCCGTGGCGGGGAAGGGCGTGCGGGGTGAGCTTGCCGTCGAAGCTGACCCGGACACCGCGGCGCTGCACGACCACCGAGGCGGAGGCGTCGGCGGCTCGGGCCGCGCCGGAGTCCGAGGTGGCGCCGGCACCGACCGCGGCCGATCCGGCGATGGTCCCCACCCCTGCCGATGGCGGCGCCGGTGGCGCCGCCGCCTGGAAGGGCCCGTACTTGACGACGTTCGACAGTTCGCTGTTGCCGGTCGTAACGTAGAGATCGCCGCTGCCGGGGTTGACCGCTATCCCGGGAGGTTCGCTGAAGATCGGTCCGTTTAGTTTGGCTTCGCCCGCCGGCCCGACTTTGCGAGTCTGCAGCCGGTCCAGGTATTCGCCGCTCGCGCCGAACTCATAGACCGTGGCTTCCGGCTTTTCGAAGAAGGGTTTGAGGTTGTCGACGACGAGCAGGTGACCCTGCCCGCCGGTCGCGCTGGAGTCGACCGCCAACGCAGCGTTGAACAGCGAGTTGAATCCCGTCCCGGGTGGTCCGTCGATAGTTTCAACCGGGGTCACCGAGCTGACCGCTGGTTCGAAGACCTCGACCGTCTCGTCGGCCGCATCGGCAACGTAGATGCGGCCGGCCGCGGAGTCCACCGCGAGTCCGTAGGCATCGCCCAGGCTGCCACCGGCGCCGATCGTCGCGGCCGCGGCCTCGCCCAGCTCGACCGGGGCGTCGTAGACCGCCACGTAGGTGCGGTGGTTCACGTAGAGGTCGCCGTCGGCCCCTACAGCGACGCCGGTCGATTCGGCCGGGTCGATGAGCTGTTCGCTGGGCGCGAGGCGGAGGACACCCTGGTGAAATTCATTGGCGTAGAGATTCCCGGCCGAGTCTGCAGCGAGCCCGCAGACGGCGTTTAGCTCGTTGATCTGCGAAGGCGGGTCGCCGCCGGGGAGGACCAGCGAGCTGCTGTAGGTGCCGGAAAGCGTGAACGCGTGGACGGCGCGGTGGTAGTAGTCGGAGATGTAGAGAGTCCCCGACGGTGGCGAGATGGCCAGGCCGCAGGCGCCTTCTATCTGCCCTTCGGTGGCAAGGGGGAGCTGCGACAGCCCATCCGGGCCGATCCATTCTTCCCGCCCTTCGGAAGTGTCGGGATGTTTGAGCGGCTCCCGATACGCCGATGCGCCGAGAGCGCCGACGGCGAGTCCAGCAAGCAGCACTGAGGTGAAGACCGCTAGGAACACTCTCAGCCTCATCGCCCCCGCCGCCCTTTCTTTGTGCATTTTGCCTTCAGTTCCGGTTGCAGGCGCCAGCCGCGGTTGGCATGTCCGACGAACCGCGCGCGGGCCAGTTGCTTGCGCTTGCAGAGATTTTCCGCGTTGACGAGCACCCCGCGTTTGCCGGCGTTCATCTTCAGCACGAACTTGCTAACTGGGGCGTCGGGAATCGTCGGGAAGGTGCCGCGAATGCCACCTTTGATCGAGTCGATCCTGCCCGCTACGTCTACCTCGACGCCGTGACCGCGCAGGACAAAGACCAGGTCGGGCAGGGTGTGCGAGGAGGAGCGCAGGTAGGCCGGACCTTCCATCGGGTCTTCGAGCAACGGCGTGAAGGCGCGGACGTGGCCGTAGACCGATCCGGGCGGGCAGTTGTGGGAGGCAAACTGCGCCTTCGTGCAGATCGTCTTGATGTTGCCCTGTTCGAGGAAGAGCGAGGGTGGCAGCGTCACCTGCGCGGAGCGGATGTTGGCGTCGCCGGCTCGGGGCCGGACCACGACCTGTAGCGAGGCGTAGTCGCCGCGCTTCGTCCCGCCCTTCATCTTCAACCCGATCCGCGGCTTGAAATCAAGCGAGGAGCAGTCGAAAGCTTGGAAGGGGGCGGTGGCAGTGGCCAGGGTGTTGTCGGTGGGGTCGGCGAAACGCAGACCGGCGCCGTTCATCGCCGAGGCGACGCTCGACGGTTCGCAACTGGTTGGGTTGAGGGTGAACTGGGGCCGGTCTATGTAGGCGCGGATGTCGCGCAGGTGGATCGGGACGCCGTCGATGATGTGCGGGATCGGATCGGTGCCGGTGGCATCGATCGAGGCCTGGGTGGTCTGCGGATCGATGCGCACCGCGGAGCGCACGATGACGACGCCGAGGTCGAAGGGACCGACCAGGGCGGAGTCGATTGCCACCACCGAGAACGAGGAACCCCGGTAGGGCCCGGCGAGGTAGAGATTGCCGGGGGCGTAGGCGAGAACCGAGCCGACGCCGTACCCGGAGGTGGTGTGACCGATCAAGCTCGCCGCCGGGCAGGAAGGATGGTCGCGCTCCGCCAGTCCCGATTTCCGGCGCGCCGCCTCGATCGCGGCCTCGGGACAGTAGGGAATGTTGGCGATCTTGCCCAGCAGCCCGGGCGGGAACTGGGCCGAGTAGGAGACGATCTCCTGTTCACTCACGTTGCGCGTCAGACGCAGGTAGAAGGGTGTGTAGGCACCGGCTCGGGAGTTGAGCGTGCCGCCTTTTGCCTGCGGGGCGAACGGAGCCAGCCCGGACGGACAGGGACCACCGCCCACGCCGGCCGTGATCGTGGCAGGCAACGATTCGTGCCTGACCACGGTCGGGTCCCGCCACGGCGTGAAGTCAGCCTCGGTGGAGAGATTGCCGCAGGTCGGCGGCGTCGCCAGCGGGCTGCGCTGGCCTTCACGGAAGCGGATGCTGAGCTTGGAGTAAGGAAGCTGCGGCAACTGGTCGAAGGTAGCGGTAAGGCTGCCGGTGAGAGGATCGGGTTGCAACAGCCCAGCGACCTTGACCAGGATTCCCCTCTGAATCGACTTGGCAACCAGATAGACGGCGAGCAGGCTGCCGAAGGGATTCTGGTGGGGGGCGGCGAGGTAGATGTTCCCGCTGATCGGCCCGGTGACGATTGGGCTGCTGACGCTGAAGTCGCCGATCTTCGACTCGCTCGGGCAGCCGGCGCCGAATGGCGAGAGCGGCGTCTCGGCGGCGTACTGAGCGGGCGTGCAGACGCCGAGACCCGAGCCGACCGAGGGATTGATGCTCACCCCCTCCGGCAGCGTCACCACGGCCTTGCGGACCGGCGCCGGAGCGCAGCCGGTGGCGTGGATGACGCCGGGGAAGCAAACCGGGTCGGTGATCCCGCTCGTGTCGACTTCGATATCGAAGCTGTAGCCGGAGGGAGATGACGCCCGCGGATCGCTCAGTTGGGCCCCGGCGTGCGGCTCGAATTCGAGTTTGCCGCAACCCTGCAGCACCGGTTTGCCCGTGGTGGTGCGGCTCACCGCGGTTTCCTGCGGGTTCCACGGCACGGCGACCGCGCTGAAGTTCATCGGCTCTTCGCACGAGGTAGGCAGGGTCAGATAGGCGTGCAGGTCGCTTTCCCCTTTTGAGGGCCTGCCCACTGAGCATTTCGCCCAGCCATAGGCCGGTTCTGCCTCGTTGAGGCAGTTGCCGCGCTGTTCGTTGTGGATGACGGACCAGGGAACGCCCCAGATGGTCAGGGTCAGGCCAGAGATGTCAGATAGCTGGGCGATGTTCTTCGCCTGCAGGGTTAGGCCGTATTCGCCTTCTGCTTGGCGAATCGATGGAACCAAGATGATCGGATCGCCGTAGGGATTGAAGCCGAGCGCCGAGGGCGCCCCCGGGGGCGCCGCGAGGTTGAAGACGCCGAAGGTCCGCGTCGTTCCGCCGGCAAAGGAGGAACGCACCGTGGCGACCCCAATCTGAGTGTTGTCGGCGCAGCTCTCCCCAGAGAGGCTCTCTTCCCAGGGGGAGACTCGCGGCGTCTGAAATTCGACCTGGGTGCACTCCTTGGCCGTAATCGAGGTCGGGTTTTCGATCAGGCCCGGCGGCATCTCGAGGCTCAGATCGCGCAGGTCGCCCTCGCTGAACGGCCCCCCGCCTTCAGGCTCGAAGTTGACGTCGAAGCTGATCGCCAGAGGGTGCGAGCCCGCCTGCGTCGCCACCCCCCCACCTTCGGCGTAGACGTTGGCGTCAAAGCCGGCGCTGCCGGGGAGGAAATCGAGCGCGGCGGCGCTACCGGGCAGTGATAGTGCCACCGCAACGACCAAGCCAAAAGCCGCGATCGTCCGCCCCCTCACGGCCGCGCTCCCCTGCCCGCGTGCTTGCCACTGTGGGGCTTGCGTCCACGGTGGTGATGGCGGCGGTGGTGTTTGCGGCGGAGTTTCAGCTTCTTTTTTGGGGCGAAGACGCGCAGCGCGGGATTGCCGACGTTCCGCACCAGGGAGCCCGGCGTGGGGTCATCCGGTTCGCGGGGCAGGCTTTGGCAGTTGTCGCCGACGCAGATGATCGGTTCTTCGGGTTCGGCAAGGTTCCCGTTCATGCGAGCGTCATAGATGTCGATCGAGCCGGGATCAGCCGCGACCAGCGAGTCGCCGGTGAGGAAGAAGACGTCGGTTGCATCGGCGGAGGCGTCGATGAACCTGCCACCGGCGCCGTTGGCCCTGCTGATCGGCGAGACGCAACCGAATGGGCTCGGGCACCCCCCCGCTCCTTGCGCCTCCCACTCGTAGACATCGGGGGATTTGTTGGTGTCTTTGTCGCCGACGCCATCGAGGGTGTCGAAGAAGAGCCGGGACCCGTCGTCGGAGAGGACTCTCGGCCGGTAGGCCCGGGTGCTGCCGTTAACCAGCACGCCCGGGATAGAGGTCGAGCCCTCCGGGCGTTCCCCGGTCGGGTTGCACGATGCACAGATCAGGGCCGCGGCGCTTGCCCCGGGCGCGGGTCCGTAGATGTAGAGCTCGGTATCCGGCTGCCCGGTGTCGGCGTCGATGTTGTCGAAGCCGGTCAGTTCGGCTTTGGAGAGAAAGGCGATGTGCAGGCCGTCGGCGCTGACCCTGGCGGTCGCCGTCGCCGGCGGGTAGTCGCTTGGCACGGTGGCGTCCGCGCCCGGAGTGACCGTGGTGGTCGTGCCCGACCGCCAGCGCTCCAGGCCGCCAGCGTCCTGGTAATAGACGGTCTCGCCGTCGGCGGAGGCGCCGAGCACGCCGACGACGCCACCGCCGGGCGTCAGGTCGGTTGTCACCCCCGCCACCGCGAACCGGTACAGATGGTCTCCCTCGAGGAAGAAGGCGACCGCACCGTCCGCAGAGGCCGCCTGAAACTCGTCCCCACTTCCGAGCGGGCCTTTCACCTGCACCGTCTGCGCGCCTTCGCGAAGGTAGAGCTTGCCTTCGGCAACCCAGTAAATGCGCGAGCCGTCAGCCGAAACCGCCCCTATCGGTGCGGCGATGACCGCACCGGGGCTGGTGACGGTATCGCCGGGAAGCAGGTTGACCGCCTGCAGCCCGGCGGCAGACCAGTCGTAGAGGTTGGGCTCACTCTCGTCGCACTGACCCGGTTCGCCCGGAGTTTCGGTTGCGTTCGCCGTCAGCGCGGCGCAACTCGAGAGGACGACGTGGGAGAGGTTGGACGCGGCCGCGGCAAAGCCGAGTTCGAGCGCGCTCGGGGAGAGCGCGCTGTGGGCGACGTCGGCGGCACCGAGCAGCGAGGAGAAGCTGCCGCTCGCGTTGTCGCGCAGGTAGTAGGCCATGTAGCCGTCGGGCGCCCCGCTGCCGGGCAGCGGGGCGTTTGGTGCCGGGCAGCCTGGCAGTCCGCCTCGGCAAGCCAGGCCGCCAAAGAGCAGCGCCCGTGCGAGATCGGCGGAGAAGACGCGGTAGGGGGCGCCGTCGGGGTGATCGCCGTAGGCGGCCGAGTCGAGCGGGGGCGAGATGTTCTCGGTGCTCCAGCCGGTCGGTCCGCGCCGCGAGACGTACTGGCTCACGGGCGGTGCCCCGGCGGCCTCGCCGAAGGCGGTGCCCGATCCGTAGGTAACGCTGCCGCCGCCGGCCGCAGCCTGCAGCGTGCCTCCTCCAAAGAGCTCTTCCGGCCCGGCAATCGCCCCTCCCCCCTTTTCCACCGGAGAGACCATCTCCCAGCGGCGGTTGTCGGGCAGCACAAAAGCTCTGCCCGGTTCCTTGGTGACGAGGATGTGCTCGAGCCCGGAACCGACGGTCGTGCCAGCGGAGTTCGTCGCGACCGGCCGGTAGTGGTAGACGGTGCCGGGAACAAGCATCGCGCCGAGCGTGCGTGAGACTTCGAGCACGGCGCTGCCATTCGTCGTCCCAGTCGTCGTTTTCGATGCCCCCGCGAAGCGATTGGCGGGAGGGTTGGCCCGGTAGACGGCATCGGTGACGTATTCGAAGTAATACTGGGTGCTCAAGCCGTTCGGATTGAGCTCCATCCACATGCTGGCCCCGGTGCTGGTCACCTGCTCGACCCAGGCGGCATCGATCTGCGGTGGTCCCGCAGCCGCCACATGGGCAGGCGCTATCAGCGCTACCGCGCAGGCAAGCGCGGCTGCCACGGTCTCCCTGAACCGAGCCACCACCCCTTTCTACGGTACGGCCGGGGATTTTTCAAGATACGACGACGTGCGCGGCTGGCTTGGGTGGCCGGGTCAGTTCGAATTGGGCGGGGTGCCCGTTAGTTCTTCCTCGTGGCTGACGATCTCCCAGGCGGCTTCAGCAGCAGCCTTAAAGGAAATCCGACCAGCCTCAACCCGCTTGTGGCCGATTGTGTGCCCGTGATAGCCATGGACCGTGTCGAAATCCCTTGCGCAGTACTCCTGGCCATCGATGATTAGGTAGTAGCCGTATTCCAGGCGATGCACGTGGCCAGAGCGGACTTCAACAAGCTCGGAAATGGCCAAGGTCGCACGCTCTGTCATGCCCAGGGCCATCATGATCCGGCCCCTTTTGCCATCAGAGCCAGCCTCGGTCGCATAGGTCGCCGGTTCGACGTGATGGAGCGAGAATGCTTTGCATTCGCGTTCGCGCTCCTCGAAGTACTCAGGAACTGATCTAGCCACTCTCGGCGTCTAGCATGTCCAGGTAGCTAGGCATACTCCAAGGTGCGCGCGACACCGGCTACGAATTCAGAGCCGTTCATCCGCCGGACGTCCAAATACAAGCTTGCCCAAAGATGTCGATGGAAGCCAGGAATCTCGGCGACCGCTGGACCGTCAATCTTGTGGGCCTCGTAGAAATCATCAGAAGAGAGGCCATATCGCTCTTCCATAAGGCCCAAAGCCTTGGAAAGAGAGGCTAGATCGTAGTAATCCATCAGATTGTCCCTCACGGCTCCATTCCAATATACGCGAACAGCCTCGCAACCCCTTCGGACGACCTTGGACGCTAGATCTCGCCCGATCGGCCCTACGCCGAAGCCAGCGCCAGAGCGTCCTGCGCCGCCGCGACGATTTGTGCAGCGCCGATTCCGGCCGCCGCGAGCAGAGCCTCGGGTGGGCCACTGGTGGGGCGCTCGCTGACGGCAAGTCGTGTCAGCCGCGTATTGGCGCCAGCTTCGGCGAGCGCACCGGCGACTGTCTCGCCGATCCCCCCCTCGGGCCAGTGGTCCTCGACCGTGACGATTGCTTGGGTGTCCTCGGCGGCGAGAAGCAGCGTCTTGGCGTCGACCGGCTTGACCGAGTAGAGGTCGATCACGCGGGCGGAGATGCCTTGATCGGCAAGCTGCTCGGCGGCAGTGAGGCATTCGCGCAGGGTGATGCCGGCGCCGATCAGCGTGACCGCGTCCTCGCCGCTGGAGCGGACCGTGCGGCTGCCGCCGATCTCGAAGGTCTCGCCTGCCTCGTAGAGCACCGGCGTCGCCTCGCGAGTCGTGCGCATGTAGCTGACGCCACGGTGCTCGCGCATCGCGTCGAGCAGCTGCACCGCCTGATTGGCATCGCTGGGATAGAGCACGACGCTGCCGAAGACGGCGCGCAGCGAGGCGATGTCTTCGAGCGCCATCTGCGAGGGGCCGTCGGGGCCGATCGAGACGCCGACGTGGGAACCGCAGAGCTTCAGGTCCGCGTCGGAGATCGCCGCCATGCGAACGAAGTCATAGGCACGGCTGAGGAAGGCGCCAAACGAGGAGGCAAAAGGCTTCCAGCCGCGCGTCTGCATGCCGACCGCAGCGGCGACCATCTGCTGCTCGGCGATGTACATCTCGAAAAAGCGGTCGGGGTGTTTGGCCGCGAATCGTTCCGCATAGGTCGAGTTGCCGACCTCGCCGTCGAGCGCGACGACCTTCTCGTCGATCGAGCCGATCCAGGCGAGAGCATCGCCGTATGCCGCGCGGGTGGCGACCTTCTCGCCGACCTCGTAGACAGGCTGCTCGACCGCCGCCGACTCGACCGTGAACGGCTTTGGCACCGGCGGAGACTGGACCTCGACGCTGAGCGAGCGGATCCCCCCCAGCTCCTCGATCGCGGCCTCGGGATCGGCAAGCGGCTTGCCGTGCTGGTTTTCCTTGTCCTCGACCGCGGCCACGCCGGAGCCCTTCTTCGTACGGGCGAAGATCACCGCCGGGCGGTCGGCCTCCTGGGCACGGGCGTAGGCCGCATCAATTGCCTCAAGGTTGTGCCCGTCGATCTCCTGCACGTCCCAGCCGCATGCGCCGGCGCGCGCCGCCAACGAGGAGGTGTCCCAGCCGTGCATGGTGGGGCCGCGCTGACCGAGCCGGTTGACGTCGACGATCGCGATCAGGTTGCTCAGCTGCGCGTAGCCGGCGTGCTCGAAGGCCTCCCACATAGACCCCTCGGCCAGCTCCGAATCGCCACAAAGCACCCAGACCCGCAGCTCGGAGTGCTCGAGCCGCTCCGCGGCAAGGGCGATGCCGACCGAGATCGGCAGGCCCTGACCGAGCGAGCCGGTGGCGACGTCGACCCAGGGCAGTTCAGGCGTCGGGTGGCCCTGCAGGCGCGAGCCGAACTCACGGAAGGTGAGTAGCTCATCGTCATCGATCGCGCCGGCGGCCTTGTAGAGCGCGTAAAGCAGCGGCGAAGCGTGGCCCTTGGAGAAGACGAGGTGATCGTTGGCCGTGTTCTCGGGCGCGTCGAAGTCGTAGCGCAAGTACTTGCTGAACAGCACCGCCATCAGGTCGGCAGCCGACATCGAGGAGGTGGGGTGGCCGGAGTTCGCCGCCGCGGCGGCGCGGACCGAATCGACTCGCAGCTGCTGGGCTAGCTCGTGCACGAGCCGGGACAATATCGCTGCCGGGCGCCGCCTCCTCTGCTCCCGTATGGGCGCGCCCATGCTCCCGGTCCGGGGGCGGCTAGCCAATCGCGACCATGCGCTCGATCGGCAGCTTTGCCCGCTCGGCAATCTCGGCCGGGACGCTGACCTCGAACTTCATATCGCGCAGGCTGTCGCGCAGCTTCGGCAGCGTGATCATCTTCATGTACTTGCAAAAGGCCATCCGGTTGGCCTCGATGAGGTTGGCTTGCGGGGCCGCCTGCTGGAGCGGGTAGAGCATGCCGTTCTCGGTGGCGACGATGAAGCTGCCATCGGGGTGGCCTTCGACGTGCTGGAGCATCCCCGAGGTGGAGAGCATGTGCACGCCCTCGGGCTCGATATCGCCGGAGGCGACGTACTCCATCGCCTGTGTCGCGCAGCCGCACTCGGGGTGGATCAGAAACTCGGCCTCGGGATTTTCGGCGCGCGTCTGAACGATGTCGTCCGGACGGATGCCGGCGTGCACGTGGCACTCGCCGTCCCAGATGTGGAAGCGTTCCCGCCGCGCCGGATCCTCGCGAATGCCGGTCTCGCGCTCGACGAAGGCGCCGAGCCACATGTCGGGGCCGAAGAGGATCTCGGTCTCGGGGCCGTGCTCGGCCCAGATGTGCTCGACGACCTTGACCGCGTTCGAAGAGGTGCAGCAGTAATCGGTCTCCGCCTTCACCTCGGCCGAGGTGTTGACGTACATGACGACGAGCGCCCCCGGATGCTCGGCCTTCCAGGCGCGCAGCTGGTCGGCGTCGATCGAGTCGGCGAGCGAGCAGCCGGCGTCGAGGTCGGGGATCAGCACCTTCTTCTCGGGCGAGAGGATCGAGGCCGTCTCGGCCATGAAGTGGACGCCGCAGAAGGCGATCGCCTCGGCGTCGGTGGCGGCGGCCTCGCGCGAGAGGCCGAGCGAGTCACCCATGCGATCGGCGACGTCCTGCACCTCGGGCAGTTGGTAATTGTGGGCGAGGATGACGGCGTTGCGCTCGGCCGCGAGCGCGCGGACCTCATCGCTCAGGGCAGCGATCTCTTCGGGCGAGAGAGCGTCCGGTGAAATGGGTTGGATCGTCGGGAGCTCTTGCACGAGCCCTTCCTTTCCTGATGTTCGCTGGCCCGGCATCGCTGCCTTGAACCAGTCGAATGAACGTGTTCCTAGTCTAACCACCTTGGCCGCGGGTCCTGTCACGGGGGAGGGGGGCCTGCGGGCGAGGTGTACGTCCTCGACCCCCCTCCCCCGTGCCACCCGCGGAGCGGCCGAGTCGGCCAGACTTGGGATATGCCCGAGTTGCCTGAGGTTGAGATCACAGCGCGGCGGTTGAACATCGCGTTGTCGGGAGCTTCGGTTGAATCGGTCGTTGCGCCGGGGATGAATGTGATGAAGACCTTTGAGCCGACCTTGGAAGAGTTGGTGGGTCGTGAGGTCAGTGGCGTGCGGCGGGTGGGGAAGATGCCCGTTGTCGAGTTCGGCGATCTCTCGCTCTTGATCCATCTCATGTCGGCGGGAAGGCTGCGCCTCTTCGACAAACGGGCCTCGCTGAAAGACCGGGCGTCGCGGGTGCTTATCCGGCTGGATGATGGGCGGGAGCTGCGGTTGCGGGAGTTCGGGACGAAGCAGCGGGCATGGGCGAAGCTGCTTGCAAGCGACGCCGTCGACAGCGATGAGGCGGTTGCTCGGCTGGGCCCGGAAGCCTGGCCGCCGCCACCACGGGAGGAGTTCGCGGCGCTGATCGACCAGCCCCGCCACCTCCACCCCCTCCTCCGCCACCAGGGCGACCTCGCAGGCATCGGCCGCTCCTGGGTCGACGAGATCCTTTGGGAGGCGCGCCTCTCCCCATTCAAGAAGGGATCCGAACTGGACCAGACGGAGGTCGAGCGTCTCCACGGCGCCCTGGCGGTGCTCGGCAGGGCAATTGACCACTACGAAGAGACCATCGGCGACACGCTCCCCGACAAGCTGCCGATGCCGCTACAGGTCCACAAACGCGAGGGCCAGCCGTGCCCACGCTGCGGCGCCACCATCGAGGCCGTCTTCTTCTCAGAGCACCAGACCAACTATTGCCCCAAGGAGCAGACCGGCGGACGCGTGCTCAAGGACCGCCGCCTCTCCCGCTTGCTCAAGTGATGCGGCTCTGCGAGGGAGGGCCCAATCAAGCCCGCTCGATCAGCATGCTGAAGTCGAGCGTGGGGGCCGAGTGGGTGAGGGCGCCAACGGAGATGAAGTCGACGCCGGACTCGGCGATCGTTCGAACCGTCTCCAGATTGACCCCCCCCGAGGCCTCCAGCGACGGGCCTTTTCCATCTCTATGCGCATTGCCGTCGCGCAACTCGACCGCCTTGCGCAAGGTGCCAGCATCCATGTTGTCGAGCAGGAGGACGTCGGCGCCGGTGCCGAGAGCGTAGGCGACCTCGTCGAGGTTGCGGCACTCGACCTCGACCGCCAGCTCGGGGTGTGTGCTGCGGGCAGCGTGAACGGCTTTGGCCAGGCTGCCGGCGAGGGCGATGTGGTTCTCCTTGATCAGGATCGCGTCGTAGAGGCCCATGCGGTGGTTGCGGCCACCCCCAGCGAGCACCGCGGCCTTCTCCAGCTCACGCAACCCGGGCGTCGTCTTGCGCGTGTCGAGGATCGTCGCACTTGTACCGGCAACGGCCTCGACGAAGCGGGCGGTCAGCGTGGTGATGCCAGAGAGATGGCCGAGGAAGTTGAGCGCGGTCCGCTCCGCGGCAAGCAGCCCTCTCGCCGTGCCGCTCGCGAAGAGAACCTCGGCCGGCACCGAGTCGCGCCATTGCCCCTCAACGATCAGGTTGTCGACGTCCACGACGCCGCACTGCCGCATCGTCTCGGCTACTAGGCCGAGGCCATAAACGACGCCCGGCTGCTTCTGCACGATCCGCGCCCGTCCCCGCGCCTCCGCCGGCACGGTCGTCTCCGCGGTCACGTCCCCAACCCCGACGTCCTCTGCCAGCGCCCCAGCCACGACCGAGCTCAGGTCAGAGCTATTCATTTCCCACGGGTCCATTTCAAGTAAAAGTGCCTTTTTGCAGGGATATTTGAGGTCAATTTCAAGTAGGTTGCAAGTAGCTGCAAGTAGTTATTTCGTCTTGAGTCGCCAATAGGCGCGCGGATCCCTTTGCGACTTTCCAACCCACTCGACGATCCCCGCGTCTCTCAGCATGCTGAGTTCTCGTTGAACGACGGGCCTTGAAACGCCCAGGGCATTCGTCAGGTCACCGGTGCTCATTCTTCCTTCCGAGCGCAGAGTCCTACTGATCGCACGCGCTTGCTCCGGTAGTCGTTCCTCCAGCTTCCGGTCGACAGGCTCGGCCAGGAGCTGCAGCACGACGCCTCCCGAAGTCTGCCTGTAGACGGGATCGGTCAGGCCAGCGTGCCGCATCTCCTCGAACATGCGGCGAATCCCCTCCCCGAGCTCCTGTCCGAGGCTGAGGTCGGCGCAGACCCGCGCGATCCGCGGATTGCGCGCAAAGCGCATCGCCTGCAACGGATTGCTGAGGTCCACGAGGCCGGGAAAGCGTCCCGGGCTCGAAATCTCGATCCGGTCGTCGAAAATATCGACTCGAATGTGGTCGCCGACCATGCTGTAGGAGCGATGCACGGCCGCGTTGACGATCCCCTCCAGCCAAGCATCCTCGGGCACCAGCGGCACGTCCTCGAAAGCTCCCGCTGCGCCCAGCGCCCTGCGGGTCGGCTGCAGACGCTTGACCTGTTCTCGCGCCTCGGCCAGTTGTTCCGGGATCGGGCCCTCGAGCCTGATATCGGCGACGAGCTGCTGGCGAGCCCCTGAACCGCGCTCGTGTCCCCGGTATCGCAGCACTCTGATGTATGCCTCGGGCAGAAACGCCTGTGGCGCTTCGGCAAAGAGAAGGCAACCGGCGATCGTCAGCCCTTCGCCGATTGCCAGTCCGCGCGCATGCAGCAGACGCCTTGAATCGGGCGCACCCACGGCGATCGCGTAATCCGCCAGAAGGGCCTCTTCGACCGAGTCCAGCGAGGCTCCGGAAATGCCTGCCTCATAGCTGGCCTGCCCCTTGTCGTAGAGGAGCTCCTGCCGCTGGGCAAAGTTGAGCCTGCGGTTCTCATCGCCAACTCGGAGGAAGACCTCATCTTTCTGGTTCGCATGAACTGCGTCACCGGGCTCAACCTCGAAGACGAGGAGCTCGTTCGGCTCACCGTCGCTGCCGATGCAATCAACCAGCTGGGGCTTTGCACGCGCCGGCGGAGAGCAGAAGTCGACGTTGGCCTGAAACTGGGCATTTCGCCTCTTCGGATTGCTGCTCGTGCCCTCGACCTTGCCATCGGAGATGCCCACGACCACAATCCCCCCGTCGGCATTGGCGAAGCCGATCAAGGTGTTTGCCAAGTCGCGGGGCGAAATCCTCGCCGACTTCCTCTCCAACCACTGGTCCTCGGCGATACCAGCGAGTTCGCCGCCGACCTCCCGAGGCGAAGCGTTGAGGGCATTTTCGACCGCAATCGTTCCCATGTAAGCTACTTGCAATTATTGCATGTAAGTAACAAGTAGAGCGGATAGCGCTCTCACGCCCGGCCCCACCAGAACGTTTAATTGCAAGAGTGTCCCGACTCCCCCCCTTCCAGACCCTGCTCGACGAGCACGCCGCCGATGTGATGGGCGTGCTTCGCGGAGCGGTCGGACGCAGCGACGCCGAGGACTGCTTTCAGGAGACTTTCCTCGCCGCCTTGCGCGCCTACCCAAAGCTGAACGACGCAGCCAACCTGCGCGGTTGGCTCTTGACGATCGCCCACCGAAAGGCGATCGACCACCACCGCGCCAACGGCCGTCGCCCGCTGCCAGTAGCCGAGCTGGCCGAGATCGAGACAAACGATCCCGAGCCCCCCGACGACGGGATCTGGAAGAAGGTGGGAGCGCTGCCACCCAAGCAGCGAGCGGCCGTGGCGCTTCGCTACGGCAGCGACCTTCCCCATGCCGAGATCGCCGCGGCTCTCGGCTGCTCGCCGGAGGCGGCACGCCGCAGCCTGCACGAGGGAATCAAGCGATTGAGAGAGGAGCTGGCATGAAGGCATCGCTGCAACGCCTCACTGAGCGCGCCGACGCCGAGGGGCTGCTCGACGTCGCCTATGCCAACGTCGACTCGCCCTTCGGCCAACTGCTGATCGCCGCTACGCCGCGTGGCCTTGTCCGCGTCAACCTGCCCAACTACGACCCGGAGGAGACCCTCGAGGAGCTTGCCGCAAAGGTCTCTCCCCGCGTACTCGAGGCTCCGACCAAGCTGGAGCGGGCGCGGCGCGAGCTCGAGCTCTACTTCGAAGGCAAGTTGACCGAGTTCGACCTGCCGATCGATTGGCAGCTCACGCACGGCTTCCGGGGCAAGGTGCAACGGGCGATCAACCGCATCCCGTACGGCAAAACTCGCACCTACACCGAGATGGCGCGTCGGGCCGGCAACGAGCGCGCCGTGCGGGCGGCCGGCAGCGCCTGCGGCTCCAACCCGATTCCGATCGTCGTCCCCTGCCACCGCGTCCTGCGCAGCGGCGGCGCGCTGGGCGGCTACGGCGGCGGCCTGCCGATGAAGGAGGCGCTGCTGAAGTTGGAGGGCGTGCTCTAGGAGGAGGCGGAGACCGGACCGAAGAGCTCGCGCGCCCGCTCAATCACCACATCCGGCCGCTCCTCGGCGATGAAGTGGCCGCAGCCGGCGATCTCCTCGACGCTCATCTCGTCGGCGTAGGGCTCATAGCCGGTGAGGATGTCGGCTCGGATCACCGGATCGGCTTCGCCGGTGAGAATGCGGGTCGGCACCGAGCTGCGCCGCGAGCGGTAGTGGCCCTTCCGCAGGCGCGGCACCTCACGAGTCAGGAAGCTGCGGTAGATGTGCGAAGAGGCGAGGGCGTGATCGCGAGGCCGGAAGCTCTCCGCGTAGCAATCGACCTCCCGCTTGCTCCACCGCATATCCGGGTGAGCGGCGCGCCGCAGCGCCAACCTGACGAAGCCGGGCACGAAGCGCAGGACGCTCTCGCCAAGCAGCGGGCTGGCGAGGAGGAACTGGTAGGCGGCCCGCTGCAACGACTGCGGCGACGGTTTCGGCGGCTCGAACCAGGGGTGGACGATTCCCAGGGCCAGGTAGTTGCGAATGCGCTCGGGCGCGTCAAGGCAGAGCAGGAAGCCCGTGTAGCCGCCCCAGTCGTGGCCGATCAGGTCGACCTGGTCGAGCTCCAGCGCGTCGAGCAAGGCCACCATGTCTGCGGCGAGTTCGCCGATCTCGTAGGGACCGCTCGGAGCCTCGCTCCAACCGAAACCGCGCAGGTCCGGGCAGATGACGCGATGGTCCTCGGCAAGCGCCGGGATCACCTTGCGCCAGGTCCACCAGTGCTGCGGCCAGCCATGGAGGAGCAGGATCGGCGATCCCTCGCCTGCTTCCGCCACGTGCAGCCGGACTCCGGGAACGTCGACATAGCGATGGGTGACGCCTGCTAGCTCAGGGAGTGGCTGCTGCTGCATCGGCGACGGAATCTACTCGGGCGTAACCGCTACCGCTCGCGCAAGCCAGGCTGCGGCCGCCTCGAGGTGCACGGGGTCGATCTGGTGAGCGACGTCGGACTCGTGGTACTCGACGGCGAGGCCAGCGACCTCGAGTAGCTGACGAGCGCGGTGGGCGAACTCGATGTCGATGATCGGATCTCGACGACCGTGGGCGATGAAGGCACGAGTGCCTCGTCGATGCTCGAACATCGGGTTCCAATCCTCAACGGTTGGGACGAAGCCGCCGAAGGCAAGCACGCCGGCCACCACCGGCCGCTCCGCACTGAACGCCATCGCGTAGCTCATCACCGTGCCCATCGAGAAGCCGCCCAAGATCGTGCGCGAGGGCTCGATGCCGATCTTCTCCCAGAGTCCGTCGTGGAGCCCGGCCAGAGCCGCGCGAGCAGCGTGAAAGGTCGCGGGATCGGGATAGCCGACGCGCGGCACCAGGTACCAGTGAAAGCCCGGCGAGCCGTCAAGACTGAGCGGCGCGCGGGGCGCCACCACGTGCAAGCGCCGCTCTGGGTCGAGCGCATCGGCAAGGCCGAGCACGTCCCGCTCGTCCGTACCCCGCCCGTGATGGAGGGCCAGCAAACCGCCGGCTTTGCCGTCGGAAGCACGCTCTAGATACTCCAGCGGCGCCGAGATGACGACCCCTAGTTCGCCGCCGAGGCGGCCGTTTTGTTGAGGTAGTCGCGGATGAAGTCGTCGAGGTCGCCGTCGAGGATGCGCTGGGCGTCGCCGGCCTCGTGACCGGTGCGGTGGTCCTTGACCCGCTGGTCGGGGTGGAGGAAGTAGCTGCGGATCTGCGAGCCCCAGGCGACGTCCTTCACTTCGCCGCGCACCTTGGCCAGCTCTTCGGCGCGTTTGCGCTCCTCCAGCTCGATCAGCTTCGCGCGCAGGAACTGCATCGCCACCGCCTTGTTCTGGGTCTGCGAGCGCTCGTTCTGGCACTGCACGACGACGCCGGTCGGGACGTGAGTGATGCGAACCGCCGAATCGGTCTTGTTGACGTGCTGGCCGCCGGCCCCTGAGGCGCGGTAGGTATCGACACGCAGGTCGGCATCGTCGATCTCGACCTCGACCCCCTCGTCGACCAGCGGGCCGACGTCGAGCTGGGCGAAGCTGGTGTGGCGACGCGCCGAGGAATCGAAGGGAGAGATCCGCACCAGGCGGTGGACGCCGCGCTCGGCGGCGAAGAGGCCGTAGGCGTTC
>JBKPOV010000218.1:0-14828 GCA_046733315.1 Actinomycetota bacterium | reverse complement strand
GTGCTGCCGTGGCCACCCCAAAAAAACTAGCTCGTTTACGGCACTACCGCGAGTAGCTTCGGTTAAGCGAGACTGCAGCGAGCCTGGTAGATCGAGGTGAAGCCGGAGAGGAAGCCATTGCGTGCGGCGCGCAGGTAGAGGCGCCAGACGCGAACCCGTTCGGGCCCCGCTAGGCGGATCGCCTCGTCGAGGTTGTCGTCGAGGTTACGGGCCCAGTGGCGCAGGGTCTCGGCGTAGTCGAGCGCGAAGTCCTCGACGTGGTGGGTGACGAAGCCGGCACGTTCGAGCGCCAGCAGGTTGCGCGAGAGGTGCAGGGGGGCGGCGTCGGGGAAGACGTAGCGCTCTGAGAACGCGCCGGCCTCGGCGTCGGTGTGGCGCAAACGGGTGATGCCGTGATTGAGCAGTCGCCCGCCAGGCTCCAGCAGGCCGGCGAGGGTCTGGGCGTAGAGGTCGATCTGGGAGGCGCCGACGTGCTCGACCATGCCGATGCTGGCGATCGCGTCGAAGCGCTCGCCGGCGAGGTCGCGGTAGTCCATGACGTGGATCTCGACCCGGTCGGCGACGCCGGCCGCCTCGGCCCGCTGCCGTGCCTTCTCGGCCTGCGGGGCGGAGAGGGTGATGCCGACCACGCTGGCCCCGTGCTTGGTCGCCGCCCAGAGCGGGAAGCCTCCCCAGCCGCAGCCGACGTCAAGGACGCGATCGCCCTCCTTTAGCTCCAGCTTGCGGGCGACCGTCTCCAGCTTCTCTTCCTGGGCCTGCTTCAGGGTCGTCGCCCCGCGCGAGAAGATCGCGCAGCTGTAGACCATCGTCTCGCCGAGGAAGAGCTCGAAGAAATCGTTGGAGACGTCGTAATGGTGGCGCACGGCGCGGGCATCGCGCTCCTTGCTGTGGCGCTTGCCGCTGGGGCGCAGCTCGGCCCGTGGTCGGGGCGGCGGCCTCGTTATCCCGGCGGCCCGCACCGCGCCCAGCAGCAGCGCGCGCTTGTCGGCGCCTTCCAGCGTGGGCGGCTGCCACTCGTCGAGCAGGGCGATCACGGCGTCCATGTCGTCGACCTCGATCTCGCCGCTGACGTAGGCGCGGCCCAGGCCGAGCTGCCCAGGCGCCCGCAGCAGATGGGCGGCGGCGCGTGGCGAGCGCACGTAGAAGGTCGGACCCGCGCCCTCAGTGGAGGCAATCCTCGTCCCGTCCCAGAACTCGACCGTGAAGGGCCGCTCGGGGATTCGCGCTTCGATCTCGCGGCGCAGCGGAGCAGTGCTGGAGAACGCCAACGTCGGCACCTTTCTACTGGAGGTTGCGGGGGCCCGAAGCGCGCGACTTTACCTTTCCGCGGTCGGAAGACCGTATGATCGCGAGACCGAATGACAGGCAGCGGCGTTCTTCCCTCAGATATTCAGCCGGTCGCCAACGAGACGCGCGATCGCATCATCACCGGCTTGGTCACCTTGGTCCCCTTCGTGGCGATCGGGCTCGCGGGCTGGCAGGTGTGGGGCAGTGCCCTGCACTGGAGCGACGTCTTCCTCTTCCTCGGCATGTACCTGCTGACCGGCCTTGGGATCACCGTCGGCTTCCACCGTCACCTCACCCACCGCAGCTTCAAGGCGAAGAAGTGGTTGCACGGGCTGCTGGCGATCCTCGGCTCGGCGGCGATCGAGGGCCCGGTGATCTCGTGGGTCGCCGACCACCGCAAGCACCACGCCTTCTCCGACGAAGAGGGGGATCCGCACAGCCCCCACGTCGACCACGGCCATGGCTGGGCGGGAGCGATGCGCGGCCTCTTCCACGCCCACATGGGCTGGCTCTTCGTCCACACCCAGCGCGGCAACAAGGAACGATTCGCGCCGGACCTGATCAAGGACCCGGTGATCAACTGGGTCGACCGGACCTTTCTGCTCTGGGCGATTGGCGGCCTCTTCCTGCCCTTCGCGCTCGGCTGGATCATCGGCGGCACTCTCTTCGCCGCATTCACGGGGCTGCTCTGGGGCGGCCTCGTTCGCGTCTTCGTCCTGCACCACTTCACCTACAGCATCAACTCGCTCTGCCACGTCTTCGGCAACCGCGACTTCGAGACCAGCGACGAGTCGCGCAACCTGGCGCTGATCGCGATCCCGACCTTCGGTGAGGCCTGGCACAACAACCACCACGCCTTCCCCACCTCCGCCACCCACGGCCTCGGCCGCTGGCAGTTCGATCTCTCGGCCGTGGTGATCGACTCGCTCGAGAAGCTCGGCCTGGTCTGGGATGTGGTCAGAGTTCCCCCCGAGCGCATGGCCGCTAAGGGCCTATCCCAGTAGGGGTTCCACTTAACCTTTTCGAGATACCTCCCTGGCTGCCGACAATGGCCGGTCGCGAAAAAGTACAAAACGTTCCACCCCTACTGGGATAGGCACCCAAGGCCACCCTTAGGGGACTTCGGTTGACTCATACCAGTCGATCCAGTTGCCGCAGGCGGCGGCCAGCGGGACACTGCGTTGCGATCCGGCCCGCACCGCGACGAGCTCACCGAGCTCCGCTCTGCCGGAGTAGCCGCTGAGCTCCCGCAGGGTGCTCGGCTCGGCGGCGGTGACGGCGAGCCGCACCCGGCCGCCGTCACTCGCGACCGTCCCGGCGGGCCAGAACTGGCCGTTGCTGGCGAGGCTGATCGTGCTCGGCCGCTGGCCGTCGAGCGCCGCCTCCAGCGGCTGGCTGAAGCCGGCCGCCGAGAGCGTCAGGTCGAAGGGGGAGAAGTACTGCAACGAGAGCCGCCAGCGCCCCCGCGGCAGGTCTAGCGCCTGCGAGGCGCTCTCGCCTGTCTGCAGGATCGAGTCAGGGCTCCAGCTCGCCTTTGACCCGATCGTCGCCGGAGGGAAGAGCCCGGCCCGACCGGGGTTGGCGGTGAGGATGCGGATCTCGGGCGCGGCGCAGTCGGCCCGCGCGCCGGCCTCGGTCCCCTCGAGCAGCACGTGGCGATCCTCGGGCGGCGTGCCGGTGCGCTTCCAGAGGATGTAGGAGGGGGTGGCCTTGACCCGGCTGAAGCCGGAAGGCGCTTCGCTGTTCCAAGCGGCGCGTCCGGTGATCACGTAGGGGAAGCGATCCAGGGTGCCGTGAGAGAAGGAGTCGAAGTCGATAGGGCTGTAGGCATCACCGGTATCGAAGGGCTTTTCCGGGCTGGGGGAGACGTCGGCGTCGGGGAACTCGACCAGCGGAACATGCGTGTCGGCACCCATCAGCTCGTAGGCGGCGTAGCGATCCTGGCCGGCGTAGAGCACGGATTCGCCCCGCAGGATCGGCATGAAGGCGCGCAGCTCCGAACCGTGTCCTGGCGGGCCGACCGGTGCGTCACGCAGCACCAACAGGCTGGAGTAGATCGCTCCGCCCACGAACGCCACTCCGAGCACCGCCCAAGCGATCCGCCATGCGCCCGCCGTTGATGTCGCAATTCCGTCCGCTGTGCGGCGAGAACTGCGACCGCTCGCCTCGAAGAGCAGGGGCCGGATCGCGATCAGCATCGCCAGCGGGGCGGCGATCATCAGCGCCTTGGCCTGCGAGTACTCGCCGCTGCTGGCCAGTGAGGCGAGGTAGAGGACGGTGCAGGCGGCGAGCGCCACCGGCACGGCGAAATTACGTCGGCGCAGCCACCAGACGCCGCCGAGTAGGACCGCCACCGCCCCGATCGCGGTCGCCAGCCCGCTCAGCTGCGCACCGCCGGCGGCATTGAGCCGGTAGTTGGAAGTCGGCCAGACTCCGAGCACCTCGATCGGCGAGACCGACCCGTAGGTGTTCGTGCCGGCGACCCGGTTGAAGCCGCTGATGAAGGCGTAGGGCCCGACGACCGTCAGCACGGCCAAAGTGCCGAGCACGCCGATGATCAGCAGCGTCGCCGGTTGGCGCAGCGTCGACAGCCACGCTCGCGGCGCCAGTGCCCGGCGCAGCGCTGGCAGGGTGAGCGCCCAGAGGGCGAAGATCGCCACCGGCCAGGCGAGTCCGGCGAAGCTGTAGGAGAAGAAGATCCCCGTCACCAGGGTCAGGCCGACGATCGCCGAGCCGACGGCTGACCCCCGCTCGTCGTCGCGGTGTTGCCGCTCGAGGTTGTGGAGGAAGAGGGCGAAAGCAAGCACGAAGAGCGCCTCGCCGGTCTCCTTGAAGGCGCCCTGGGCGAAGTAGGAGGCGCCGAGATAGGGGATCGCGACGAGCACCGCGGCGAGTGCTTGGCGGACTCGACCAAGATCCCCGAGTGCCGTCAGCGCGCTCAGCGCGGTGAGGATGCCGATCGCGAAGATCTCGCCGACAAAGGCTTGCCCCAGCCCGATGCCCGGCACGGCTGCAACCGCCGCCGCCAGTGCGTGCGGGCCGAGCGGATAGCCGGCTTCGGGCGCCGGTCCGAGGCCACTGCGCAGCCACTCCGCCCAGGCCAGATGGAGGCCGAGGTCGTTGTTGAAGCCGACGCCGATGATCCCCCAACGACCGCTGATCGCGAAGGGGATCGAAAAGGCGAGCGTGACGAGCAAGGCGACGGGCAGGCCTTCCCGTAGCGACGAGGCGCCGGTAGCGCTGCTCCGGCGCGGCGCCCGCCATAGCAGGACGGCCGCGGTGAGGACGACGACGATCAGTCCGAGCGTGGCGCTGGTTGCATGGCCGGGCGCCCGGGCGAGGAAGCCGGTCACTGTCAGCACCGCCCCGAAACCGACCGCGGGCGCCAGCCATCCGCGCGAGTCACCGGCGCCGGTAAGGCCGAGGATCGCGCGTCCCACCAGTAGCGAGGCAGCACAGATCAGCGCCGCCGAGGCATAGGTCCCGATCATCAGGGGCGGAAACTATGGCAGCGGGGCCCGCCGACGCCGCCTCGACTCAATACTTCTCCGCCGCCCGTTCCAGGGTCTCGCGCAGATTGTCGCCGCGAAGCGGCTCGTCGTGCCCGGTGCAGACGACGGCCGGTTCCAGCGCGGCCAGCTTGCGCACCGACTCTTTCGCCTTCGCGTGGTCCCAGCCCCAGGCCGGGTGGGGAACGCTCGCCTCGCCCGCAGGCAGGGGCTTCCCGAGCCGGGTCGAGTCGATCAAGTAGATGACGTCACTGACGATCGCCAGCCGGTCGCTCTCCCGCCAGAGGCCGATCAACCCCGGGGCGTGCCCGGGAAAGTGGATCACGCGGAAGCCCGCGACCTCGTCTCCCTCAGAGAGGGTGCCGTCGATCTTTACCGCGCCGTCGTCCCAGCGACGCAGGAGCATCGGGTAGATCCAGCGCGCCGGTATGGGCAGCTGTGAGATGTCGAGGTAGGGCCACTGCACGGCGTCGCTTTCGGCTTCGGCGACCTCGTCGGGGTGGCAGTAGACAGGCGCATCTAGCGAAGGCGCGGTACCCCGGTGATCGGCGTGGGCATGCCCCAGTACCACCCGCTTTAGCCCACCGAGCTGCTGTGCGGCGGCGCGTGTTTTCTTCACCATTGCCTTGGTCCCAGCGTCGAACTGCACGACGCCATCTCCGTCCTCGAGGAAGTAGATGTTCATCGACTTGCGAGCGTCTCCACGCAGCAGCCAAACCCCATTGGCGACCTTCTCCATGATGAGATCAGCCTAATGCCAACTATCTGGAAAGCCGGCATGGCTGTGCTGATCGCCTGTCTGTTGGCATCGATGGCGATCGCGATCTACCGCCTGACGACGACGCCGACGGAAATCCTCGGTGATGGCTTCCGCGGTCTCCCCGTTCGCGCCCACGACTCCCGTTAGTATCGGCCGCGTTCAGCGACCGAGCAGAGGAGGCGGCGTGTTCACTCGCATCGTGGTTGGGACCGATGGGTCGGAGACGGCCGCCGAGGCGGTCCGTCAGGCCGTCGACCTCGCCAAACTCGCAAGCGCCCAGCTCAGCATCGTCAGCGCCTACGAGCCGGTCTCAAAACGTCGCGTCGAGGGGGAGGCGCTTGGCGCCCCGGCGGACGTCCAGTACGAGATCGGCCCTCGCGAGGATGTCAACCTCGTGCTCGACGCCGCGGCTGCGGCGGCGCGTAAAGAGGGGATCGAGGTGCAGACGCACCCGGTCGAGGCCGATCCCGCCGAGGCGATTCTCAACGTCGCCGAAGAGACCAAAGCCGACCTGATCGTGGTCGGCAACAAGGGCATGACCGGGGCCCGCCGCTTCCTGCTGGGCAGCGTCCCCAACAACGTCTCGCATCACGCGCCATGCAGCGTGATCATCGTTCGCACGACCTGACGGCAGCTGACCGGCGCATATCGGCGTCCTCGGTCGCTTGCGTGCAGAGCACGCCACGCTCCCTGCGTCCTTGATCTGCTTGGTCAGCTGCCGTCAGGTCGCGGGTTCTGTGGCTAGTCCCGCGTCAATCAGGCCGGCGCCCTGACGGGTCTCGGGTTGGCCGAGGTCGCGGGCGGTGCGGCGCAGGCGCTGGGTGACTGCTTCCACGCGACCGGGTTTGCGCTTTCGATCGACCGTGCCGCTTGCGAGCACCATTGCCGCCACCCCCGAGACGTGGGCGGCCGACATCGAGGTCCCGATATAGCTGCCGGGCTCGGCGAAGCGGCGGGTGCTGCCGCCTTTCAAGGTCACTTGGTAGATCGGACCGGTCGAGATCGACGGGCAGCCCGGAACGGGGGGCCCGCCGCCGGGGGCGACCAGGTCGACGTCGCGGCCGCTGAGCGAGTAGCCGCCCAGGCAGCCGCCCTCGGTGCTGCCGCCGACGCCGATCGCGTGCGGCCCGGTTGCCGGCGGGGCTACGCATGCCTCCGAGCCGAGGTTGCCGACCGAGGCGACCGCGATGACCCCGCGGTGGTAAGCCAGCCGCAGCGCTTCGTCGACCCCGGGCACCTCGCGGTCACAGCCGAAGTTGAAGCTCATGTTGATCACGTCGGCGCCGTTGGCGACTGCGAAGCGAATGCCCTTGGCGATCTGGTCGGCACGGCCGCGCCCCTTTGCATCGAGGACCCGCACCGGCATCAGCTTCGATCGGAAGGCGAGCCCGGTCAGCCCGATGCCGTTGTTCGTCTTCTCGGCGATCGTTCCGGCGATGTGGGTGCCGTGGCCGTTTTCGTCCAGCGGCAGCCGGTCGTTGCCGACGAAGTCATACCCCTTGACGAACTGGCCCGCGGCGAAGTCGGGGCTGCGGCGGAAGTGCCTGCCCTGGGCGCGGTAGGCGATACCGGTATCGAGCACGGCGACGGTCACCCCTTCGGCGCCGGGGTGGCCGACGGCTTCGAGGTGTTCCCAGGCCGCGACCGCGTTGATCCCGCCCGGCGATACCGGCAAGAGCGGGGTCGCGACTCCCTCCCAGGGCAGGAAATTCCACTGCTTGGCTACCCAGCCGCCGGGCGGACCGGGTGGCCCCCCGATCGGACCGGGATCGTTGGGAACCGGGCTGGTCAGTTCTTCCTCCTTCGCCGATGCAGTAGCGAGGTAGTTGGGGACCGCGTACGCCACCGCCGGGTTGTCTCGCAGCGCCGCGGCAGCATCGCGAACACCCAGCCGAGATGAGAGCGCGACGGTCCGCGCCCGGCTTGACCCGGCGAGCTTGACGATCAGCTGGTGCGGGGCGAAGCCGTGTGCCGTCGATACGGCAACGGCGGCGCGGCCGGGCGCCGGGGACAGCACCAGCACCGCGAACACGGTCGCAGCGGCGGTCGGAAGGCGTCGATTCATCTTGCGTCTTGGCTCGCAAATCCCTGCATTCGAGCGAGCTCCCCCCTAACACGTGCCCGCTGGCGAAGTTGTAGTTGCCACATACTCCCGTATGTATGTCGGCGGGCGGCAAAGCGGACCTCTCTGAGCGGATGATGGCGCTCGCGGTCGAGCGCGCCCGCGAGGCGGAGCGTCACGACGACGTGCCGATCGGCGCCGTGATCGCCCGCGGTAGCGAGGTGCTGGCGGCGGCGGGCAACGAGCGCGAGCTGCGCGACGATCCAACTGCCCACGCCGAGATCCTCGCCATCCGCGCCGCCGCGGAGGCGCTGGGCGGCTGGCGGCTGCCGGAGACGACGCTGTACGTGACGCTTGAGCCGTGCGCGATGTGCGCCGGCGCGATCGTCCTCGCCCGCATCCCAGCCATCGTCATCGGCGCTCCGGACCCCAAGGCCGGGGCAGCCGGTAGCGTCCTCGACGTCCTCGCCCAGCCCGCCCTCAATCATCGCCCCGCTGTGACCGCCGGGGTCCTGGAAGCCGAATGTGCCGCGCTGCTGCGTGCCTTTTTTAAGGCGCGACGGAGCGGAGAGGGTGGGATTCGAACCCACGAGGCGGGTTAACCCCGCCCACGCGATTTCCAATCGCGCTCCTTAAGCCGCTCGGACACCTCTCCGTGGGTGAGTCAAGGGTATTGCTTGCACCCCATCCGTAGGTGCAACGTTTTATCCCCCTGCCGGGAGGACAACGCGTTGCACCTAGGCGCAGCTCAGGCCACCGCGGTCTGAGGCAGCGCTTGCGGAGCCGGCAGCGGCAGCACGATCGCCTCGTCCTCGGGGATCGGCATCGCCGGGCGGTGGCCGCGCAGGCGCTCGTGACTGCAGACGACGTAGCACCACTCCATCAGGTGCATGCGCGAGGCGGGATCGATTTCGGTGATCGTCGCGCCGACCAGATGGCGCCCGTCCGCTTCGCGGCAAGAGCGCACCTCGACCTGCGCGGCGACCTCGTGCGATTCGCCGGCGGCGTCATGAAGCTCGAGCAGGACGGCCGGCTTGGCGCCGACCGGGAGGGGAGCGTCGAGGACGAGCCCAACACCTGCCGCGCTGGCATCGATCAGCCTGCCGGTGACGTGTCCCTCCTCCGAGTAGCACTCGGCCGGCGCGTCGCCCTCGAAGCGGTAGACGAGACGGCGCTGATGGCGACGCCCAACGGCGACAAGAGTTCGAACGATCCGGCGCAGCTCGATCAGGCCGAGCAGGGGCACGACGACAGCAGCGACTCCGGGTAGATCGGGTAGCGGCCCGACCCCGGCAAGATCGAGCAGGCGGAGCACGGTGCCCGCGCCGACCAGCGCCGCGCAGGCCAGGACCAGGTGGAGCCTGCGGACCGACTCGAGCCCACCGCCGCCGGTGCCCTGCTTCGGGGTCACCTTGAAAGCGGTATGGCCGGGGAACACCGCACAGCGCAGCGCCCGCGTGTAGATCTCCATCGTCAGCAGCTCGTAGTGGGCCGTCTCGCCGATCTTCATGTAGCCGCGAGCGAGCGCGGCCCCGGCGCCAAGGTTGAGCGTCACGTAGGGCAGCCAGAGGGCGGCAAGCGCCGGCACGCTGATCTTCATCGGCAGCTCGCCGGTCCAGAGAACAAGGCCAAGCGTCAGCATCAGCAGCAGCCGCATCGGCGGCGCCAGGTAGGCGAAGAGGCTGGCGAAGTAGGAGAGGCGCTGCAGCGGGCGCAGCTCGTTGGCGCGCAGGGGAGACTCGGGCAGCGTGAAGACGGCGAGGTTGCCGCGCGCCCAGCGGTCGCGCTGCAGGAGGTAGCTGTCGAGGTCGTGCGGGGCCAAGCCCTGGACCAGCACCTCGTCGTGGTAGCGGCTCTTCCAGCCGTGGCGCAGCATGCGGATCGTGGTGTGGAAGTCCTCGGCGATCGTCTCGGTGGCGACGCCGCCGATCTCGAGCAGCGCCTGGCGCCGGATCAGCGCCGCCGAACCGCACCAGTAAGCGGCCCCGTGGCGGTCCTTGCCTGGACAGACGACGCGGTAGAAGAGCGATTGCTCGTGGCGGCCGACCGCGTAGTGCTGGGCTGAGTCGTGGTTGAAGAAGTCGTGCGGGCTCTGGACGAGGGCCATGCGCTCGTCGTCGAAGTAGCCGACCATCGCGTCGAGGGCGTCGGGCATCGGCACGTGGTCGGCGTCGAGCATCAGCACCAGCTCGCCCTCGGTGCGTGTGAGGGCCGCGTTGATGTTGCCGGCCTTGGCGTGCGAATTGTCGGGGCGGGTGAGGTAGCGCGCGCCAGCGACCTCGGCCAGCTCCTCCATCTCCGCCCGCCGCCCGTCGTCGAGCAGATAGGCGGTGTGCGGATAGGTCAGCGCGCGGCAGCCGGCCAGGGTCGCGGCCACCACCTCGGTCGGCTCGTCATAGGTGCAGACGTAGACGTCGACCGGGCGTCCCGGCGTCGGGGCGGGCCGCGCCGCAGGGGGTCTGGACCACGAGAACCAGGCGAGGGTCCCAAGCGCCCAGATCCCGTAGATCTCGGTGACCAGCAGCATCCCGAAGGCGATCGGGCTGGCCCCTTCGCTGCTCCAGCCGATCCGCCAGGCCAGATAGCCGACCCCCCAGAGCAAGGCAACCAGGGCAAGTATCCGCAGCAGCAGCTGATGGCGATCGAAGAACACCCCCACGCGGGTTTGCGCGTTGCTTTGCATGGCAGTCCATCGGCGCCGAGGCCCGGGTTCTTGAACCCCGGCAGCCGGCACTCGGCGCGCCCGAGTCGCCCGCCCCTAAAATCAGCCACTGACTGAGTCCCGGAGGGGTGCCGGAGTGGTTGAACGGGGCAGTCTCGAAAACTGTTGGCGTCGCAAGGCGCTCGTGGGTTCGAATCCCACCCCCTCCGCTTTCTTCGCTCCTCTAGCTGGTTTGGCGCCCTCCGGGGCCCGCTTCTGCGTGCCATACCACTCTCGTTCCTTGACAAAGCCAAACTCGTCTGTTTATCTTCGCCTTGTCGTTTAGGAACCCATGTGTCAGTTAAGGGAACCAGCTCGTTTGAGCAGCGACGCAACAGGGACATAACCGAGCCTCGCGGAAGCCGCTAAGGGAAGCGGCGGGCAGAGGGGCTCACGGGACAAGGAGAGAGATTTAGATGTTCTCGACGCTACGCAACCGCTTCGGCATCCCCGGAGTCATCTCGGTGATGGCCCTCGTCTTCGCCATGTTCGGCGGCGCTTATGCCGCCTCCAACTCTTCGGATGGCGGCAAGGCCACCGCGAGCGCCAAGGCCAAGAAGGGACCGCGCGGTCCGAAGGGGCCAGCCGGGCCGGCTGGGCCTCAGGGGCCCGCCGGCCCGGCAGGACCCGCCGGGTCGAAGGGCGATGCGGGCGCGCCGGGCTCGAACGGAGCGCCGGGAGCCCCCGGTGCGCCCGGCAAATCGGTCGCCGTCAGCGAAGAATCCAACTGCGACGAAGGCGGCATCACCGTCGAGGTCGAAAACTCATCCGACCCGCACGAAGTCTGCAATGGCCGGGAAGGCGAACCCGGCGCGATCCACCCCGGGGAAACGCTGCCCCATGGCGCGAGCCTGACGGGGTCCTATCTCGTAACCCCGGCCTCGCCGATTATCGAATACCCGGCCGCCCTCATCTCCTTTCCGATCCCCCTCGCCGCGGGTATTCCAAGCAGCAAAGTCAAGTTCGTCAAAGCAACCTTCAACGAAGGAACTGGCGAATTCGAATATGAAGCCCCCGGTCCGAACTGCGAAAACTCCGAAAATCCCGGAGTCGCCAGTCGTGTGAACCCCGAGGCCGCCGCCGGTTGGCTCTGTGTCTACGAGACGGCAGCCCTCGGGGCGAGCACCCGCACCGTCGTGGATCCAACCAAGAGCTTCCTGGAAGGGAATTTTGAAGGCGTAGCCCGCACCGGTGCGGGGATTCAGTACGCGTTCGGAGGAGGCGGCGGCGCCGCTTACGGCACCTGGGCCGTGACCGGCTAGCCCGATCCATGGGACCCCCGGACCGTTCAGCGGTCCGGGGGTGACTTCATCACCACCTCCGACACACCTCACACCGAAAGCGAACCGAGATGAACAGGCTGCCCACTCACAGACGCACTTATCTTCGCCTCTTCCCGAGCCTCCTACTCGCCTGCCTGCTCCTCCTCGCCCTGTCTGCCCCTGCCCACGCAGCCACGCCTCCGCTCCTGCGCCAGTTCTGCCCGACCGGGCAGGCCGGCGGCCAGTGCAGCATCCCCCGCGGCGTCGCAGCCGATCTCACCAGCGGCGACATCTACGTCGCCGATTTCAGTAACTGGAGGATCGAGAAGTTCACCCCCTGGGGGGACTTCCTGCGCGCCTGGGGCTGGGACGTCGTTCAGAGCGGGCCGGATGACACAGCCCCCCGCAACAATATTCAGAGCGTCACCGTCGATGCAACCAGCGGCAGCTTCGAGATCTTCGTCTCGATGTCGGGCCACTTCGGACCTGCTCAGTCCGCGCCGATCCCCTTTAACGCCACGGCCACCCAGGTTCAGAGCGCTATGGAAGCGACGGGAGTTCCCATCTATGGAGCCTTCTCGTCTGGCGAGCTCGCCGTCAGTGGCCCCGCGGGCGGCCCCTGGACGATCGAATTCACCGGCGATCTCGCCAACACTGACGTCGGACGGATCGAAGCGACCGCCTCGACTCTCACGGGCGGCACCGCGAACGTAACCTTTGAGACCATCCAGCACGGAAGCAATTTCGAGGTCTGCGTCCCGGCCAACGAAGACGTTTGCAAGACCGGCCAGGAAAGCCCCGGGACTGGGGGCTTTGCAAACCCGCAAGGTGTGGCCCTCAACTCCGCCGGCGACCTCTACGTCGTCGATTTGTCCAACCGCCGCGTACAGAAGTTCGGCCCCGAAGGGCAGTTCCTCCTCACTTTCGGCGGCGACGTCAACAAAACTAAGCTCGAAGCCGCGGCCCCCGAAGCCCAGCGCAACCTCTGTCCGATCGACCCCGGCGACGTCTGCCAGGCCGGCGCCGAAGGAACCGGCAACGGCTGGTTCGGCAAATGGGCCATCGGCAGCTACATCTCGATAGACCGCAAGGGCACCCCAACCGCCGCCGACGACGTGATCTACGTCGGCGATCAGGGCCGCGTACAGGAGTTCGACTCCGCCGGCCACTACCTCGCCGACCTCTCCGATCCCGACAAAGTCCTCGAAGCAGGGGGGACGGTCAACTCGCTCGCGGTCGAGCAGGGCAGCAGCGACGTCTATCTCGGCTTCGAGTCGGAAACCTTCCCCCCCGAATCCAAGCCCGGCGTCTTCAAGCTCGACCCGGCGGGCAAAACGCAGTGCACGATCGAAGCCCACGACCCGACCGCGATCGCGGTGGGTCCCGGGGGAGAGGTGTACGTGGTCGAAGGCGAATTCCCCTCCGACACGCCGCGGGAAATCGCCCGCTTCAACTCCAGCTGCGGCGGTCGCGAGGTGCTCTTTGGCCCCGAACGGAAGAGCACCCAAGCAGTGAATCAGTTCACGACCAACCCCACCGGCATCGCCACCAGCTCCGCCTGCGGCATCGAAGGCACCGACCTCATCATCCCCAACCCGAACGAATCGACCAGCTTCGTCAAGCTCTTCGGCCCCCCGCCCACCGACTTCAATCCACCCTGCGCCGCCCCGCCACCGCTCGCGCCCACGGTCTCCGACACCTACGCCGTCTCCGCCGGCGCGAACGGCGCCAGCGTCCGCGCCCAGATCAACCCCCACTTCTGGAACGACGCCACCTACCGGGTCCAGTACGCCACCGCGGCCTGCATCGAAGCCGAGGGTTGGTCGGCGCCCTGCGTCACGGGCCAGCCCTCCGCCCCGGGAGTGCTGCTCAGCGAGGACGTCTTCGACGAAGCGCGAGCGACGAAATCGATCTTCCTCGGCGCCACTGAGGCCCTGCAGCCCGACACCGACTACCGCTACCGCTTCCTGGTGCAGAGCAGCGGCAGCGCCGGCAATTCCGTCCCCGGCCCCGAGGCCGCCCTCCACACCTACCCACTGCCCGCGCCCGGCAAGCTCGACTGCCCCAACCAGGGCACCCGCGGGGCGGCCTCCGCCTACCTTCCCGACTGCCGGGCCTATGAGATGGTCAGCCCGGTCGAGAAGAACGGCAGCTCGATCGGCCTGGGTGGCAACACCCAGGCCTCCCCCGACGGGAGAGCCCTGACCTACACCGGCCCCGTCTTCGCCGAACCGGAAGGAGCTCCCTCGAGCAGCCAGTACATCGCCGAACGCGGTGCCGGTGGCTGGGCCACCCACTCGGTCAACCCCCCGATGAGCAGCGTCGGATTCCTTGCCGCCGAGCACTTCGCATCCCCCTACAAGGCCCTCAGCGAGGATCTCTGCTCCGGTTGGCTCCTTCAGGACAGCGACGTCGCGCTTGTCCCCGGGGCTCCTGCAGGCGTGCCCAACCTCTACCGCCGCTCCGGCCTGCGCCAAGGCTGCACCGGCAGTGGCTACCAGCTTCTCACCAGTGTCTTCCCGTCCGCCTATGACCCGGAGGAAGCCTCGGGTTGGTATTGGTTGATTCCGCAGGGCTTCTCCGCCGACGGCGAGGTCTCCGTCTTCCGCGCCCCCGCCGCCCTCACAAAAGACGCCTGCCACGAGCCGATAGAAGCCGGCTCCGGAGGCGGTGGCGGCCCCGAAGGCAGCGGCATCTTCCAGCTCTACCTCTCCCGTGAGAGCACCCCCGGGGTGCCGCCGCAGCTGGTCTCTCTTCTGCCCGACGGCCAGGCCCCCTGCACCCACTCGGTGGCGGGGACCGCCAACGGTCCAAGAAGTTCATCTGAAGACAGCATTCACCACGCGGTATCTGAGGACGGCTCGCGGGTCTACTGGACGCTGACGCAGTCCAAAGGACCGACCACCGAGGTGGATGCTTTGCCCGGCGTAACCGGCCCCGGCCACCTCTATCTCCGCCTCAACGCCACCCAGCCGCAGAGCACACTGAGCAAAGCCGGCAACTGCACCGAAGCCGCCAAGGCCTGCACCTATCCGGTATCCGCAGAAGCCGAAGCTCTCTCAGGCACTAAAGCCTCGCGTTTCCTCGACGCCGCCGCCGATGGCTCGGTGGCCTATCTCTCGACCGGCGAAGACCTCTACGAGTACGACCTCGCCAAGGCGCTCGCCAAAAAACCGGCCACCACGCTCATCGCCCGCCAAACGCTCGGCGTCCTCGGCGCCAGCGAAGACGGCTCACGCCTGTACCT
>JBKPOV010000217.1:0-5734 GCA_046733315.1 Actinomycetota bacterium | reverse complement strand
CCTCTGGCTCGAGATGAAGGAGTCGGGCGTCATCGACAAGACGATGCTCGTCTTCGGCCAGATGAACGAGCCGCCGGGGGCGCGCCTGCGCGTCGCCCTCTCCGGCCTGACGATGGCCGAATACTTCCGCGAGCAGGGCGGCCAGGACGTGCTGCTCTTCATCGACAACATCTTCCGCTTCGTCCAGGCGGGCTCCGAGGTATCGGCCCTACTCGGCCGCATGCCCTCGGCGGTCGGCTACCAGCCGACGCTGGAGACCGAGATGGGCGAACTGCAGGAGCGGATCACCTCGACCGAGCGCGGCTCGGTCACCTCGGTGCAGGCGATTTACGTCCCCGCCGACGACCTCACCGACCCGGCGCCAGCCTCGGTGTTCGCCCACCTCAACGCGACCACGACGCTCTCCCGGGCAATCTCGGAGAAGGGGATCTACCCGGCGGTCGATCCGCTCGACTCGACCTCGACGATCCTCAAGCCCGACGTCGTCGGCGAGGAGCACTACCGCACCGCGACCGAGGTCCAGCAGGTGCTGCAGCGCTACAAGGAGTTGCAGGACATCATCGCCATCCTTGGCATCGACGAGCTCTCCGACGAGGACAAGCAGACGGTCTCGCGCGCCCGCAAGATCGAGCGCTTCCTCTCGCAGCCGTTCTTCGTCGCCGAGCAGTTCACCGGCCGCAGCGGCGAGTACGTGCCGGTGGGGGAGACCGTGCGCGGCTTCCGCGAGATCCTCGACGGCGAGCACGACGAGCTCTCCGAGGGCGCCTTCTACATGAAGGGCGGCATCGATCAGGTAACAGAGGGCGCTGCGGCGGCCGCGGCCTAGGTAAAAGCGCATGGCAGCCGAGCACATGGTCGACGTCGAAGTCCTCACCCCCGAGGGAGAGGTCTTCAACGGCGAAGTGCGCCAGGTCTCGACCCGCACCGCGGTCGGCGAGCTCGGCATCCTCGCCAACCACGCGCCGCTGCTGGCGGCGCTGCGGCCCGCCGAGCTGCGCCTCCACATCAGCGACTCCGAGACCAAGCGCTACGCCCAGGCCCACGGCTGGCTGCAGGTCTTCGGCAACCACGCCAAGCTGCTGGTCGAGGAGGCGCTGGCGCCCGAGGATCTCGACGCGGGGACGCTGAAAGAGCAGCTCGCCGACGCCGAGCAGCGGCTCAAAGAGTCCGAGGAGGGCAGCGGTGCGTATGCGCGGGCCGAGAAGGACCGGGACCGGGCGGAGGCCTTCCTCGCGATTGCTCAGGGGTGAGCGGGTCAGTTGCCCCTCCCCCGGAGGCCGTTGCGCAGCAGGTCGTTTGCGGCGATTCGGTTCGTCGGCCCTGAGCCTCCGGGAGAGGGGCAACTGACCCGCTTCGGTCCTGCCGATAGCGCATCCGACTTTGACCCCGCCCTGAGTGGGTCAATCTCCGATGCGCGAGATGTGGGCTCGCGAAAGGCGCACGCATGAGCGATGAGCTTGTGGCGCTTGTTCGGCGGTTGGTTAGCTATGACAGCTCTGAGGCTGATGGGGTGCTGGAAGCGGCCGGGTTTATCGAAGGGTGGTTGGACTCGCGCGGGATCGATGTGGAGAGCGATGAGGTACGGGGACTGCCGGTGCTGAAGGCTGAAGTGGGGCCTGAGGATGCGCCGACCGTGGTGCTGCACGGGCACATCGACGTGGTGCCGGGGCAGGCGGGGCAGTTCGAGCCGCGGGTCGATGGGGATCGGCTTTATGGGCGGGGCGCTTATGACATGAAGGGGGGGCTGGCGGCGATGCTGCTGACCCTGGTGGCGATGCAGGATCAGGAGGCAGTGCGGGTGAGGCTGGGGATCGTCGGCGACGAGGAGTCTGAGGAGGAAGTCGAACGGGGCAGCGACCATCTTGTCGATAGCGGCTTCCTCGGCGACTTCGCGATCACCGGCGAGCCGACGGATCTGCACATCGGCGTCGAGGCGAAGGGGGTGCTGGCGCTGCGCGTGACGGTCGCGGGCACCGCCGCCCACGGGGCGACGCCTTGGCTGGGCGAAAACGCGGTGCTGAGGGCGATCGACGTTTTCCGCAGCATCGAGTCGCTACCGTTCGCTCGGCACTCCTCAGAGCTCTTCGACCGCCCTTCGATCAACCTTGGCCGGATCTTGGGTGGCGACGCGCTCAACAAGGTGCCCGACCGATGCGCCATCGACGTCGACATCCGCTACCTGCCCGATCAGGACCCCGCCGACCTGCTGGAGCAGGTGAGGGGCATTCCGACGGCCGAGGTGGAGCAGCTCTTCACGCGCCCTCCGGCTGTCGTGGACCGCGACCTGCCCTATGTGCGCGCCCTCTGCGAGGCCGCGACCGCCAACCATCACGGCGAGCCGACGAGCGTCGGGCGGGACGGGGCTTCAGATGCCGTTTCCTTCCTGCGCGTGGGCGTGCCGGCGGTCGAGTTCGGCCCGCTCGGCGAAGGGCATCACGGGCCGGAGGAGTGGGTATCGATCTCTTCGCTGCACAGCTACCGGCAGACCCTCGACGCCTTTCTGCGTTCCATTCCTGCCCGGCTCGATCGCTGAAAAGCCGTGGCTGAGACCGGTCTGAGCAAACCGCCGCCTTCCGGCGACCACGAGCCGCCGCCGAAGCCGAAGCGCTTCTGGTGGCGCTTCATGCTCGGCTCGCTGCTCATCGTCCTGATCAGCGCCGCGGCCACCGCGACCGTCGTCCTGCGCTACATCGACAGCATCGCCAAGGCGCTCTCGCACAACAACGTCCTGCAGAACAAAGTCGAGAAATTCATCACCCAGACCGACGGCGGCGACCCGGAGAACATCCTCATCCTCGGTTCCGACAAGCGGGCCAGCGAACCGGGTGATCCAGGCCGATCCGACACGACGATCCTGCTGCGCCTCGACCCCGACCAGAACGCGATCGCGCTGATGTCGATACCGCGTGACCTCAAGGTCGAAATTCCCGGCGTCGGAACCGACAAGTTCAACGCCGCCTTCGCCTACGGCGGGCCGAAACTGGCACTGCGCGTGGTCAAGGAACTGACCGGCCTGCCGATCAACCACGTCGTCAACGTCGACTACCTCGGCTTCGTGCGCGCGGTCGATGCAATCAACTGCGTATACGTCGACGTCGACCGTCGCTACTTCCACTCGAACCTCGGCGTACCGTCCTCCGAACAGTACGCCGAAATCAACGTCCAGCCGGGATACCAGCTGCTTTGTGGGAAAAAGGCCCTGCAGTACGTTCGCTACCGCCATACAGACACCGACCTGGTCCGAGCTGCGCGCCAGCAGGACTTTCTCAGCGCCGCACGCCAGCGCGTGCCGATCGACGACCTCGTCCTCGACCGCAACGATCTGATCGACATCTTCACCGAATACACCACCTCCGATATCAACGACAAGGAGACGATGCTCGACGTGCTGAAGCTCTTCGTCTCCTCGCGCAACGCGGCGATCAGGGAGATCCACTTCCCGGCCGAACTCGGGCCCAGCTACGTCTACGCGTCGCCGGAAATGATCCAGGAAGCCGTCGACAGCTTCCTCGGGATCGAAGCGAGCGGCGGCCCGCGCGGCTCGCTCGAATCCGGCGAGAAGAAGAACAAGAAGAAGGGCAAGCGTTCCGCCAAGCGCCACCAGAAGCCGCATCTCGGACCGACCAAGCCGCCGGGGAGCGACGGCCTCGTGCCCGCACGGGAAGCGGGCGAGCTGGAGGCCAAGCCGGTGGCGCGCAAGGTCAGCGCCGGCTTCCCCGTTTTCTACCCGACGAGGTTGCCCGCCGGCGCCTTCTACGTGGAAAGCAACAGCTTCGAACACATCCAGGATCCGCGCGTCTACCACTTCAAAGACAGCGATGGAAATCGGCATGGCGCCTATCGGATGGTGGTCGAGTGGCCGCAGTCCGACGGCATCCATTACTTTGGCTTGCAGGGGATCCAGGGCTGGTCGGATCCGCCGATCTTGGACAGCCCGAGCCTGACCAAGACGATCAACGGCCGCGAGTACGACATTTATGTAGATGGGGATCGCGTGCCGATAGTTGCCTGGCACCGGGGGGACAACTCCTACTGGGTGTCGAACGATTTGCTCAACACCCTGACCAACGACCAGATGATCGGGATCGCTCGCTCAGCCAGCGTGAAGATTCCAAATCCAAAGCGAAAAGGAGGCGAGGCGAAGCGATGAGCCCAGAGAGAGAGCCGATTGGCGTGATTGGGGTGGGCTGGGTCGGCTTGGTCACCGCCGCCTGTTTCGCCGAGGTCGGTCACCAGGTGATCGCCCGAGACATCCTCGCCGAGAAGGTCGAGGCGCTCTCTCGCGGCGAGATCACGATCCACGAGCCCGGCCTCGAAGATCTGCTGACGCGCAATGCCGAGCGGCTCACCTTCACCACGGAGATGCCCGAGTTGCTCGATGGTGCGCGGCTGCTCTTCGTTTGCGTCGACACGCCGCCGACTCGCTCCGGCGATGCCGATCTTTCGCGGGTGCGCTCGGTCGTCGAGGAGCTGCCCGCAGACAGCGAGCACGTGCTGGTGATGAAGAGCACGGTGCCTGCTGGGACCGGCCACTCGATCCGCCGCGACCGACCTGGCCTCGCCTACGTCTCCTGCCCCGAGTTCCTCAAGGAGGGCTCGGCCGTCGACGATTTCCTGCATCCCGACCGCGTCGTCGTCGGCGCCGATCCCGGCGATGAGGTCGCCGCCGACGCCGTGGCTCGCCTCTACGAGCCGCTTGGCGGCGAGATCGTACGCACAGACGTCGCCAGCGCCGAGATGATCAAGCTCGCCTCCAACGCCTTCCTCGCCACCAAGATCTCCTTCGTCAACGAGATCGCCAACGTCTGCGAGGAGGTCGGCGCCGACGTCGCCGAGGTAGCGCGGGGAATGGGCCTCGACCAGCGGATCGGCCCCGCCTTCCTGCGCGCCGGGATCGGCTATGGGGGGTCCTGTTTCGATGGCGAGGAGACCCTTCTGGTTCGCCATCATGGGAGCCCGAAGCTCGTCACCTTCGAGGAGCTTTGGGAGCTGGCCGGTGGAGATGGGGGGGCGGTTGATGGTGAGGCAATCGCGCCTGAGGACCTCTGGACCTGGTCGTGGCTTCCGGGAGAGCGAGAGGCCGAGTGGATGCCGGTTACGGCTCTGACCAAGAGGGATTACGACGGTGAGATGGTGGAGATCCGGACCAAGATGGGTCGCCGCATGCGGGTCACAGCCGACCATCCGGTGATCGTCGGCGACGGCCGTGATGAGGAGATCGTCACGACCATCCGCGCCGAAGACGTGGGTGAAGACGACTGGTTGCCTCTCGCGGGTGGTGGAGTTGAGGGCGCCGCTCCGCTTGTCTACTCGACCATCGGTGCCGTCGAAGACTTCGTTCCCGCTGATGACGTGCTCGTGCGTTCCGAGCGCCGCGAGATCGAGAGCCTGCGGTCCATGCCCGCGGCCGAGCGAGTGGCGCTTTTGGATCATCCACGGGGACAGGCTCAGCGGATGGGCGACATCAGCCGCAGCGGCGCGCTGCGGTTTCGCGAGGCCTGCGAGTCTGAGATGAACCTGCAAGGAGCGAGCCTTGGCACGGCCCGCTCTGGGACCTATGTCCCAGAGCGCCTGCGCATCGACGAGACCTTTTGGCGAGTCATCGGCCTCTACTTGGCAGAGGGCCACGTCAGCAGAGACGAGGGGCGGGACGGAGCGCAAAGAGAGCGAATCACCTGGTCGTTCCACCCCACCAAGGAGGAGCATCTGGTCCGGCAGGTGGTTGAGTATTGGC
>JBKPOV010000216.1:0-7019 GCA_046733315.1 Actinomycetota bacterium | reverse complement strand
ACTTGGAGGTCGTCGGCGAGGCAGCCAAGCAAGTCCCGGACTCGCTGCGCGAGCGGGCCCCGGAGTTGTCGTGGCGTGAGATGGCGGGAATGCGCGACAAGCTCATCCACGATTACCTCGGCGTCGATCTCAGTCTCGTCTGGGATGTGGTTGTTTCGGAGTTGCCGACCACCCGCAAGAGGATCGCAGCCTTGATCGAGGAGCTTGAGACTGAGGGCAAACAGGAGGCTTGATCTCCAGTTGAAGGGACGAGAAAAGCAATGAGCATTGACAACGGGCGCTCTCCGGCCGCGAAGGTCATGGACGAAGCGATCGACCTCGCGATCGAGGGTCGCTCACCCTATCCCGAGCGCGCTGCCTTCATCGACGTCGACACAGCATTGGCCGGCCATGAGATCAAGCGGGCTGCCGACGAAGGGTTGCCCGTCGTTCTCGTCGCGGCCGACGGCAGCTCCCAGGTCTTGATGCCTGAAGCGGCAGCCCGGTAGCGCTCCGCCTGCCATCTCTGGGGCAACAAATGGGGCAACATGCCCCACAGATTCCAGCCGATCCCAGCGTCGCCCGATCCGCCGGAAACCGCTTGAAATCGGGCTCCACGTAGCCCAGCCGACCCACCGTCTCGGGCTACGAAACCGAAGGTCACAGGTTCGAATCCTGTCAGGCGCGTTCGACTTCATCGGCCGGCATGGACCATTTGAAGGGCGCCGCTGACTCGGATGCGAAAGGTATCCTCAGTACTCGAATGGCCAAGCCCACGCAACCGGTTCGGGGCCGGCCTAAGCAGTCTTCGACGGTTCCCCTGGTTGGTAGCGCCGAGCTTGACCGCAACAGTGACGTACCGCTCTACTTCCAGCTCGCAACGTCCCTCAAGGTGGCGTTGGAGGCCGGGACTTGGGAGCCTGGCGCGCGCTTTGCTTCCGAGCGCGAACTCGAAGAAGAGTTCAAGGTTTCGCGGGCGGTGATCAGGCCGGCGCTCGAGCTCCTCGTCGGCGATGGCGCCATCTTTCGGGTGAAGGGATCGGGTGCCTACGTGGCCCCGCCACGGCGTGAGGTTCGGGTAACCGGGCTGGTCAAACTGTTGCTTGAGCGTCGCGACGACCTGGCGATCACCGTGCTTGGCGCGCGCAAGCGCCGGCCCGACCACGTCGTCTCGCACTTCCTCGAGATCGAGGATCGGCTGACGCCAATCACATACGTCACTGCGGTAGCCGACGTCGGCGAGCCCTCAGTCTTCCTCATCGACTCTTTTTCGACCGTCGCCCACGTGCCTTGGCTGCTTCCGACTGCGCAGGCGTTCCAGACCGGCGAGAAGCCGCCCACGCCCAGTGGGCTCGAACTCACCCGCGCCACCGTCTCGATCGAGCACACCTTCTTCAGCGAGTGGGCGTCGTCTCAGCTTGGCGCCAAAGCTGGCGATCCGGTTCTGATGGGGCGCTTCGTCCAGTTCGGTCGAGCGACGGGGTCGGGGCACGAGCGCCCGCTCGAGTTCGCCCGTCTCGTATACCGGGCCGACTGCGCTCAGCTTGCCTTCGAGCTCAGCTGACCGTTGACCTCGCTGGGCCAGAACCTGATCGATGCCCTCGCCCTGGGAAGCCTCTACGCGCTGATCGCCCTCGGCGTCACGCTCGTTTACACGGTGATGGGAATGATGAACTTCGCTCACGGCGAGTTCATCATGCTCGCCGCTTACGCCCTGTACGTTTTCGCCGACCTGCCTTTCGCCGCGGCAGTCGTGGCTGCTCTGCTCACTGGGGTCGCAATCGCGCTGCTCGCCGAGCGCGTCGCCTTCCGGCCGGTGCGCAGCGCTGACCTCTCCGCCCAGCTTGTCACTTCGCTGGCGGTTGCGGCAATTCTCCAGAACGTCGTGACTGTGGCTGTAGACGCTCGTGCCCAATCGGTCAAGACGCCGGCCTCGATCAGCGAATCGACCAGCATCGGCGGCATCTCGGTGCCGAACTTGGAGTTCGTCACCCTCGGAGTCACGGTGATCGTCCTGGGCGGTCTCGGCTGGTTGCTCTACCGAACCCGCACGGGGCTGGCGATGCGAGCGGCGGCGGAGAACTTCGACATGGCTCGCCTGCTTGGCGTCCGCGCCGATCGGGTGATCGCGATCGCCTTCGCGATCAGTGGAGCGTTGGCGGCCGCGGTGGGTGTGCTCCTCGTGATGCAGACCGGCCAGGTGTCACCGACGATGGGCCTCACTCCAGTCCTGGTTGGCTTCGTCGCGGTTGTGATCGGCGGCTTCGGCAGGATGTTCGGTGCGGTTGTGGGTGGCCTGCTGCTCGGCGCCCTCTCCTCCCTGCTTGGGGTCTATCTGCCCGATGGCCTGGTGCCGTTCCGCGACGCAATCGTCTTCACCTTCCCGGTGCTGATCCTGATCTTCAGGCCGCATGGCCTGCTTGATGGAGAGATTGGAAAGGCTCGGGTATGAGCGGCGTGCGCTTTCGCACACCTCAGTCCGCCGCCGCTTCGCTGCTGGTGCCGTTGCTTTTGATCGCGATCACCGCCCTCATCGGCGCCAACGGCACGCCCTCCTTCCAAGGCACCATCACCCTGATTCTCTGCAACCTGATCGTCGTCATCGGGCTGCAGGTCTTCGTCGGCAACAGCGGCGTCTACTCGTTCGGGCAGCTTGGCTTCGCGACCGCCGGCGCCTACGTCGCGGCGTTCCTCACCCTGCCGGCGGCTTTCGCCCTGCTGCAGACGCCGGGTCTGCCGTCGTTCATTGTCGAGGCCCACCTCGGATCGCTTTCCTCGACGCTGATCGCCGCGGCGGTCTCCGGCCTGCTCGCGATCTTGGTCGGCCTCCCCTTGATGCGCACCTCGACCCTGGCGATCCCGATCTCCACCTTCGCCTTCCTGATCGTCGTCTACAACGTCGTTGCCAACTGGGACCGCGTCACTGGGGGCAGCAGCGGCTTGGTCAACATTCCGACCACGACCGGCGTCGCATCGGCGGCGCTCTGGGCGGGCGCTGCGGTGATCCTGGCGCTGGCCTTCAAGTGGTCCGCGAGCGGCTACCGCCTGCAGGCGACGCGCGAAGACGAGGTCGCGGCTCGCTCGATCGGGATCAGCGTGATGAGGGAGCGACTGGTCGCCTTCGGCATCAGCGGGGTCCTCTGCGGAATCGGCGGTGCGCTGGCCGTGCACCAGTCCGGCGTTCTCAATCCCACCACCTTCTACTTCGGCGCCACGGTGACGACGATGACGATGCTGGTCGTCGGCGGCGTTCGCAGCGTCTTCGGAGCGGTCATCGGCGCGATCGCGATCGCGACGGTTAACGAGCTGCTTCGCGGCGTCGAGAACGGCGCCGGTCTATTTGGCGCGATATCGACCGGTGAAGCTCCCGGCCTCGCCGCGATCGGCCTCGGCCTGATCCTGCTGGCGACGATGATCACGATGCCGAACGGGCTGAGCGGCGGCAGGGAGGCGGGCGAGCTGCCCTGGCTACAGCGGCTGGGCATGAGCGCTCCCGCGCCGCCGCCCGCGGCGGAGGGTGCCGTTGTCGGCGGGCCGCGCGTCGATCGGCCGGCGCACGGCGCCCTGCATGCCGTGGGCGTGTCGCTCGCCTTTTCCGGCCTGCAGGTTCTCAAGCAGATCGACCTCAGGCTCGAGCCCGGCGAAGCGCTTGGGCTGATCGGCCCAAACGGGGCCGGCAAGACGACGCTGGTCAACGTCCTCAGCGGGTTTGAGGTGGCCGACTCGGGGACCGTCTCGCTGGACGGCGTCGACGTCACCGGGCGTTCCCCGACGCGTCTCGCCCGCGACGGCTTGTGTCGCACCTTCCAGGCAGCGCTCCCTTTCCTCGAGCTGAGCGGCCTCGAGAGCGTGGCCGTCGGCGCGATGGGCATGGGATTGGGCAGGCGGCGCGCGGTGGCGCTCGCGACTGACGTACTCGCTCGCCTCAACTTGCTCGAGCAGGCCACGCGGCCCGCCGGTTCCCTGCCACCGGGTAGACAGCGTCTGCTCGGGATCGCTCGTGCACTCGCAATCCAGCCCCGCTACCTGCTGCTCGACGAGCCCGCTGCCGGGCTGAACGAAGCCGAATGCGAGGAGTTGGTCGAGATCCTCCGCAACGTTCTGGCGGACTTCGGCTGTGGAATCCTGCTGATCGAGCACGACATGAGCATCGTCATGCCACTCTGCTCTCGGGTGCAGGTGCTCGACGACGGCATGACCCTGCGGATTGGGACTCCGGAGGATGTCCAGGCCGACCCCGCCGTGGTCGAGGCCTATCTCGGCAGCTCCTTCCTGGCGGCCACCGATGCTTGAGCTACGCGGGATCCGGATCGGCTACGGGCGCATCGAGGTGGTACACGGCGTCGACCTCAGCCTCGGCCACGGAGAAGTGCTCGGGATGATCGGGCCGAACGGCGCCGGCAAGAGTTCGATCCTGCGCTCGATTTTCGGCCTGGTGCGCCCGACCTCGGGAGCGGCGGTCTTCGATGGCCGCGTCCTGAACGGCATGGCGCCGGAGCAGATCGTGCGGCTTGGACTGGCCTTGGTGCCCGAGGGCCGGCACATCTTCAAGACCCTGACCGTGGCGGAGAACCTGCGGCTCGGGGCGCGGTCCGACGGCAATGGCGACACCCCGATGGAGCAGACGCTCGAGCGCTTCCCGATCCTCCGCGAGCGGGCCCGCCAACGCGCCGATCGCCTCTCGGGTGGAGAGCAGCAGCAGCTTGCGATCGCCCGCGCCCTGCTCGGGCGGCCGAAGCTGCTGATCCTCGACGAGCCCTCGCTCGGTCTGGCGCCGAAGATGATCGACGTCATCTACGAGTTGCTCCAGGGCCTGCGCGATGAAGGCGTGACGATGCTGCTGGTCGAGCAGAACGCCGCCCGGACGATCGACTTCTCCGATCGTTGCGTCGTGCTCAGCACCGGCAAGATCCGAGCCCAGGGCTCGCGCAGCGAACTGCAACGCAACCCCGATGTCCTGCGCGCCTACTTGGGGAGTCAACCATGAGTGAAAAAAGGCACTAAAGTAATCGGGTCAGCACGATGCTTCGCGAGAGTCCATCTCGAGTCCCGACCAGCGAGGACGTTTCCCTCGCGCTGCGCCGCTGCTGGCAGCCAGTCGCGAGACTCCAGGATCTCAAGAGCGGCCCCCAGCGCGCCGTACTCCTCGGCGAGGCACTTGCCGTCTTCCTCACCGAGGGTGGGGAGCCCGCGGTCGTCGCCGACCGCTGCGCGCATCGCGGCGCTTCGCTTTCGATGGGCAAGGTTTGCGGCGAGTCGGTCCAGTGCCCGTACCACGGCTGGGAGTGGGCAGGCCTGGACGGCTCCTGCACCCGCATCCCGTCGCTTTCCGACCAAGGTCAGATCCCGTCACGCGCCCGGATTCCTGCGTATCCGGCGCGTACGCACTTGGGCCTCGTCTGGACGGTGCTGGAGGAGCCGCTAAGCGACAATCTGCCCACCCCGCCGTGGTTCGACGCCGACGATTGGACGTGGGGCCATGGCACTCCCTTCGAGCTGCCGGTCGCCTTCGGGCTGATGATCGAGAACTTCCGCGACGTTTCTCACTTCGCCTTCGTGCACCAGGCCACCCTGGGAGCGATGCCGGAGGTGATTGAGCCGTTGGAGCCGGAACGTCACGGACTCGAGGTGACGCTCCGCCGCAAGATGGAATTCGGCGATGACGCGGAAGCGGTTTGGGGAACGTTGCGAGAAATGGCCTATCACGTGATTGCTCCCAACTTCACGTCGGCCCGCTTGTTCACAGAGGATGGCGAGCGCTGCGTGCTCCACGCCGCGCGCGCGATCAGCGCAACCGAGTCGGCGCACTATTGGATCGAGGGAGGCCTCGAGAATTTCGATCAGGAGCGCCTCAAGCAAGCGATCGCCTACGACGGGCGCGTCTACGCGGAGGACACGTCGATCACCTCGGCGATCGAGCCGCGCGAGCTGCCGCTGGGTCCGAACGAAGACGTCAGTACTCTCGCCGATCGGTTCACGCTCGCCTATCGCCAGGCATTCAGGGAGTTCGTGCATCGGGCCCTCGCCGAGCGCTCGGCCCTGGCCGGCGCGATCGCCAGATGAGGAGTCGTCGCTGCGCGTCGCCTATTCGCCGTATTCGGGGATGAACCGCGCCTCGACTTCCGTGACCAGCTTCGGCTTGCCGTTCGAGTAGACGTAGACCGGCCACCGCGTCCCAGTTGGGAAGTGGTCCGCCTTTGTGTAGCTGACCCTGCCCATGACCGTCGCACGTGGTTTTGCCTCGAGCGCATCGGCCAGGACGTCCCCGTCGACGCTGCCCGTTTCCTCGATTGCGCCCAGCATCAGCTGCCCGGCGGCATAGGCCGCGAGCAGGGCACTCGAAACGTCGGTGTCCACGCCGGCGCGCTGGAGGCTCTCGAACAGCTTCGCCATTCTTTTGTCGGGCGGGTCGTAGGCCGAGCCGTTCGAGGTCACGTAGATGTTCTCGGTGTTCGGGATGCCCTTCAGCCAGAAGATGCCGTCGAAGGAGGCGGGTCCGAGGATCGGGACGTCGATGCCGGCAGAGCGGATCTGCTTGATTGCCGCGGCGCCGCCGGGTGGATATGAGCACATGACCACGGCGTCGGCGTCGGCGCTCCGCAACTCGCTGACCTGGCTCGCGATCGACTCGTCGCTGTTCTCGAAATCGACCGAGCCGGCGATCGTGCCGCCGAGCTTCTCCCAGGTCTGCTCGAAGGCCGAGCACTCGACTTTGCCATAGATCAGCGACGTGTCGCGGAACAGGAAGGGACGTCTGATGCCCCTGTCGTGCAGGAACGAAGCTCCGCCGCTGGCTTCGCTGAGGAGGCTCGGGTTCGAGCTGAAGGAAAGGCGACCGGTTGTCGGAGGTCCCCAGCCCGGTTCGTTGGCGATGGCGAAGTTCAGCTTGTCGTGTTCCTCGGCGAGCGGCGATCCGGCTGCCGCGGTCAGCGCCTCACCGCTGAAGAAGAGGACATCGGCCCCTTCTTCGATCACCTTCTGAACGGCCAACACGGCTTGCTGGGGGTCCGAGCGGTTGTCGACTTGGATCACCCGAACCT
>JBKPOV010000215.1:0-12480 GCA_046733315.1 Actinomycetota bacterium | reverse complement strand
CGCGCCCGCCGCGACCCCGCCGCGGGCTGGGCGATCGAGGCTGCCGGCCCCTCGGGGGTCCAGTCCCAGGCGCCCAACCCCGGTGGGCACTCGGCCGACCACAGCTGCTGGGTCTGGCAGACGTTCGGCAGCGACGAAGGCACGCTCGGCCCGAACGCCAACTACGTGCGCCACGCCGATCACAGCTTCGAGCTGGTCGGCCTGGGCGCCCTCGGGGAGGACCCTCAGGCCGTGCCCCGCTTCATCTCCGAGGACTGCGCCGAGATCTTCTTCACCTCCAAAGCGCACCTCGAGGAGGGCGCCCCGCCCGCGGGGACCGAGGCGATCTACGAGCGGCCGCGGGGTGGTCCCGCCGAGGTCGTCTCGCTGCTGCCGGGCGAGGTGGTTCCCGCGGCGAGCCAGGACGCCGCCTGGCTGGGCGCCTCGGCCGACGGCTCGGCCGCCGCCTTCGAGCTGGGTGGGACCCTCTACCTGCGCCGCGGTGGCCAGACCCTTGAAGTAACCGACGAAGAGTCCCTCTTCGCCGGCCTCTCCGCAGACGGGCGGCACCTCTTCTACCTGCGTCCCAACCCGGCAGCGCCGGTCTTCGAAGGCACCGAGATCGCTCAGGGCGAGCTTTTCTCCTACGACGCCCAGACGCAGGCAGTGACCCAGATCGGCTCGGGTGAAGAAACGGTGCCCGTCAACGTCGCCGCCACGGGCGCCGCCGCCTACTTCGTCTCGCCCAAACAGCTGCTCACCGGCATGGGCCAGCCGGGCCAGCCCAACCTCTACGGCTGGTACCGCCAGGACGGCGCGATCCGCTTCGTCGCCACCCTCGATCCCACCGACGTAAGCGGGGAGCCGCATGGCGAAGAAGGCACGACCGGCGGCCTCGGGCTATGGCTGAGCCACGTGGTCGGCCCCGAATTGGATCAGCGCTTCGGCCCGCTCAGCGACCCCTCGCGCACCACCTCCGAGGGGGGGGTGCTGCTCTTCGAGTCGAGCGCCGACCTGAGCGCCCACGGGTCGGACGGCGAGCGCGAGGTCTACCGCTTCGCGGCGGCCTCCCAGGACCTCGCTTGCCTCTCCTGCGATCCGACCCTGGCCCCGGCGGCAGGTGCCCAGCTCGTGCATCTCTTCAGCGAGGGTTCCGCGGACGAGGCGAGGGGGCGGCTGCGGCCGCTGGCCACGACACCCAATCTCTCCGCCGACGGGCAGCGAGCCCTTTTCGAGACCGGAGCGGCACTCGTGCCTGCTGACGTAAACGGCGCGATCGACGTCTACGAGTGGCGCGCCCCGAGCGTCTACGGCTGTGGGCGCCAAGCGGGTTGCCTGGCGCTCATCTCGAGCGGTCAAAGCGCCTTCGCCAGCTACCTATGGGGAGCGAGCGTCAACGGGGGCGACGTCTTCATCCGCACCACCGACCGCTTGCTCGGAGCCGACCTCGACTCGAGCCCCTCGATCTACGACGCGCGGATCGGCGGCGGCTTCCCCGAGGCCGCCCTGTCCCCCTGCGAGGGCGAGGCCTGTAAGGCGGTGCCTCCGCCACCGCCTTCGCTGGGCGACGCGGGCAGCGCCTCCTTGGCGGGCCCCGGCAACGTGGCGGCAAACCCCTGTGCTTCCCAGGCGCGCAAAGCCAAGAAGCTCTCCTCTGCCGCCAAGCGCCTGCGCGTCGCGTCGCGTCGCGCCCCCCGCCTCCGAGACCGCGCCGCGCACCTCGCACGGGAGGCGAAACAGGCCTCACAGGCGGCGCGCAAGTGTCGGCGCCAAGCTTCGCGGAGGGCCCGATGAGCCCGCGGCTCCCCTTCCTCCTCGCCACCGCCCTGGCGGCGCTCTGTCTTGTCCCCCTCCCTGCCCAGGGCGCCGAATTCGAGAAATACGGCCTGGAATCGGTCGGCGCCACGCTCAGCAGCCTCGAAGCCGGCGATCACCCCGAGTTCGAGACGAGCTTCGCGATCAAAACCGATGTGGGCGGGAACGCCTTCGCCGCCACCCGCGACCTGCGGGTGGACCTGCCGCCGGGCCTGCTCACCAACCTCGCCGCCTTCCCGCGGTGCACGGTGCTTCAGTTTCAAAACGAAGGCTGTCCTTTCGACACCCAGCTCGGCGTAGTCGACGTCCTGCTCGAGGGTGGCGCGAACTTCGTCGAGCCCCTCTACTACCTGACGCCGGGGGCCGACTCGGTGGCGCGATTTGCCTTCTATGGCGGGCCCTACCCCAACGTGGTCAACGTCAGGGTGCGCTCTGAGTCCGACTACGGGGCTTTCGCCAGCGCCGAAGGGGTGCTCTCGGCCTTCCCGCTGGTGGAGGGGCAGGCGACGCTTTGGGCGGTGCCCGCCGACTCCTCCCACGACACGCTGCGGATCACCCCCAAAGAGGCGAGCGGCGGCGCGACGCCGCCGGCCGGCGGGCGGCCCTCGAACCTGGCGCCGGCGCCGCTCACCGTCAATCCGACTCGCTGCGGGGAGCCGCTCACAGTCCAGTTCACCGCAACGAGCTACCAGATCCCCTCCCAGCCTTCGACGCTTGACGCCCCGCTTGGGTCGATCTCGGGCTGTGGGGCGCTCGGCTTCTCCCCCTCGCTCACCGCCACTCCCACCAGCCGCGAGGCGGCCGCTCCCACCGGTCTGGACGTGACAGTGGAGCTGCCCCAAAACGAAGCGCTGGGAGGCCGCGCCACCTCCCACATCCGTCACGTCGAGCTCTCCTTCCCGCAGGGGCTGACGATCGCCCCCGGCGCCGCCGCCGGCCAGGAGGCCTGCTCGGCGGAGCAGGCCGGCTTCAAATCCCGCCGCCCGGCCGTCTGCCCAGATGCCGCGAAGCTTGGCACGGCGCAGATCGACGTCCCCGTCCTGGAGCGCCCTCTGGAGGGGGCGCTCTACCTGCGCACGCCCGAGCCCGGAGACCTCTTCCGCGTCTGGCTGGTCGCCGACGACCTCGGCCTTCACCTGGCTCTGCCCGGCGAGCTCGACGTCGACAAGACGACCGGCCAGATCGACTCGGCCTTCGTCGATATGCCCCAGGCGCCGCTGCGCGAAGCTAGGGTGCGCGTCTTCGGTGGGCCCCGCGGCCCGCTCGCCACCCCATCCGCCTGCGGTACCTACGAGACCGCTTGGCGCCTCACTCCCTGGTCGGGTACCGGGGCGGTGGCAAAAGCGGCGCCGCTGACGATCGACGCGGGCTGCGGGACCGGAGGCTTCTCGCCCGTGCTCGACGGCGGCTCGGAGAACCCCACCGCGGGACGCTTCAGTGCCTTGATCACGCGTCTCACCCGCGATGAGAAGGAGGCGAACATCGCCTCCCTCATCGCGACCTTGCCGCGCGGCCTCTCCGCGCGGCTCAGAGGCGTCGAGCTCTGCGAAGGGCAGGCGGCCCAAAGTGGAGAGTGCCCGCCCGCATCGCGGATCGGCGCCGCCACGGTCGCCGCCGGACCGGGCCCGGCGCCGCTCTGGCTGCCCCAGCCCGGCCGCGAGCCAATCGAGATCTTCCTCTCGGGTCCCTACAGAGGAGCTCCCCTCAGCATCGTCGTCAACGCCCCCGCCCAGGCGGGCCCCTTCGACCTGGGCGACGTGGTGACCCGGGCGGCGGTCCACGTCGACCCCGAAACCGCGCAGGTCACCCTGGCAACCGACCCGCTGCCCCAGATCATCGAAGGGGTGCCGATCTCCTACCGCACGATCCACGCCCGGATCGACCGCCCCCGCTTCGGACTCAACCCGACCAGCTGCGCCCAGAAGTCGATCGCCGCCACCGTCTTCTCCGATCGCGGCCAGGTCGCCGCCCCCACCGAGCGCTTCCAGGTCGGCGGCTGCCACGCCCTCGGCTTCAGGCCCGAGCTCTCGCTGCGCCTCTTCGGTCCCACCAACCGGGGTGCTCACCCCCGCCTTCGCGCCGTCTTCAGGCCAAGGCGCGGCGATGCCAACGCAAGTCATGCCTCGGTGGCCCTGCCGCGTTCGGCCTTCCTCGACCAGTCCCACATCAAGACGATCTGTACCCGCGTGCAATTCGCACAGGACCGCTGCCCCAAGGGCTCGATCTACGGTCGCGCCGTGGCCTTCTCGCCGCTGCTGGAGAAGCCCCTGGAGGGCCCGGTCTACCTGCGCTCCTCCGAGAACCTGCTGCCCGACCTCGTGCTGGCGCTGAAGGGCCAGATCGAGGTACACGCCAAAGCCCGCATCGACTCCTACAAAGGCGGCATCCGTACCACCTTCGCCGCGATCCCCGACGCGCCGATCTCCAAGGTGGTGGTCGAGATGCAGGGCGGCCAGAGGGGGCTTCTGATCAACAGCAGAGGCCTCTGCCGCGGAGAGCCGGCTCGCGCACAGGGACGACTCGCCGCCCACAACGGCCGGCGCAGGGACCTCAACCCGATCTTGAACGACAGCTGCGCCAAGGCAAAGGCCAAGACGGCGCGAGCAAACGCCAGCAAGAGATAACCAACACACGGGGAGGAGCACATGTTCAAACTGACGCGAAGGGAGATCAGCTTCGCTAGCTTGGCCGCGACGGTAGCGCTCGTCGTCTCGTTGAGCGCCGGCGCCTGGGCAGCCAAGCGCTACATCATCACCTCAACCAGCCAGATCAAGCCCAGCGTGCTGACGAAGCTGAAAGGCAAACCCGGCCCGCAGGGAGCACCGGGTGCCACGGGGTTGCCCGGCGCGGTGGGAGCGCCCGGCAAAAACGGCGCGCCCGGCAACGACGGCACCAACGGCGCAAACGGGATCAGCGTCACCAACACATCGCTGCCTGAAGGCAACCCCAACTGCGCATTCGGCGGCGCCGAATTCAAAGTCGGCGCTGGCACCCCGACCTACGCTTGTGACGGCGAACCGGGCCCACTGCTCGACGAGCTGCCCGAAGGCAAAACGCTGACCGGGATGTGGGACGTGGCGACAAACCTGTTCCTCACCGGGCCGGAACAGGGTTTGATCGTCGCCTCCTATCAGTTCGTGGTCAACGGGTCCATCACGGTTGAGGAAGGGCCGAGCGCAAACTGTCCTGGGACGCTCAATGAACCTGAAGCCGCCGAAGGGTTCTTGTGCATCTACCCGTTCCTTCTAAGTCCGGAAATAAGCCTAAGCCTGGGGCAAACATTCACCTATCCAACGGGAGCAGTGGCCATCGCCAAAATCGAATTCGAAGGTGCACCCGTCGAATCCGCCATGTGGGGTTCCTGGGCGGTTACCGCTCCCTGAACCAGCTGCTCCCAGCGAGCGGCGACCAAGGCGTCACACGGCAAAACCCCGGGCACTGCGCCCGGGGCTTTGTCGTGTTGACCACTTAGGAATGGCGTGGGCGGTTCGCTAATCTTCCTTTTAATGAACAAAATCTCTATAGGAAAAGCCGAGCGGGCCCTGCTCATTTTCGTGCTCGCAACCGCACTTGTCGCCGGGTGCGGCGATGACAGCGGCTCGGGCAGCTCGACGGGCGAAGCGCCGACCGATGTCAAAACGGGATCGTTGTCGAAGGCGAGCTTCATCATGCAGGCGGACGCCATATGCCAGAAAGAGACGGAAGCGATGCAGCGACAATTGAGCACGTACCTGGCACCCAAGGCGAAAGAGAAAAGCGTCCAGTCTCCATTGGTCGAATATGCCGACGAGGTCATCGAAAATATCGTCGGACCGGCGTATGACGCGCAGATCGAGCAGATCGCCGCGCTCGGAGCGCCGGAAGGCGATGAGGCGGAGGTGGAAGCGATACTCGTGGCCTTGGACAGGACAATCGAGAGAGCGACGGACGAGTCGGTGGCGTTCGTGCGGAGCGGCGCCTCCTTCGGCGAAGCGACGAAACTGGCCGAAGCGTACGGCTTGGAATTCTGCGCCGGCGCCTAGTGAAATAACTTCATCGAAGTGCGGGAGTATCCGAATCCCCCGCATATTCCGTGATGTCGGTGCATATTCGAGCCCAGCCGCGGTCTGGATCCCCGAGCTCGCCCGGGCGCTCGGATGACTCGCGCTTCCTCTTGCTGGTGTACGGTCGGGTCGCACTCCAACCACGATCGAAGGAGATCTGATGGCAACTGCTGAAGTTAAGAATTTCGACTCGCCCGACGAGGTCCGTCCGTTCGAAGGGAAGGGTGAAGCGAAAATGGTGCGGCTTGCCGGCCACGCCGTCGGCAGGGGGACGTTTGAGCCCGGCTGGAAATGGTCGGAGAACGTGAAGCCGATCGCGGGCACCGACTCCTGCCAGGTCGCCCACTTCGGCTACGTGCTGTCCGGCAAGATGAAGATCTTCATGGACGATGGCACCGAGACCGACATCGTCGCCGGCGACGTGGTCGCGATTCCACCTGGCCACGACGCTGAAGTGCCGGGCGACGAGCCTTGTGTGATGGTTGACTTCGGCGAGATCGGCGACTACGCAAAGCGAGACTGACGAGTCGCCGAGTGTCGATGTAGGGGCGGATAGCGGGCTTTTCGGCCGGCCGGCCCGGCGGGAGCCGAGGCCGACCGGCCCGCGCTTACTTCTCTACCTACCCCTTGCAGCCGGGAACTGGTTCATTGGAGCCAGGGCCGGTGCCATGACCGGGGGCGTGACACTTAGCGCCACCGTCGTTCGGTCCCTTGCTGCTATTGCCGGGCCCGAAGTCTGGGTCGGCAAAGACCGGTGAGGCTGGAATAGTCAAAGCGCCTACGGTGAGCGCCACGGCCAACATCTTCCTACGCATGGGACCTCCTTAACGCGCTAATCGCGCTTATGGGGCTCCCAGATATGTTGCTTACAGCGAACCACCCCTCCTCGCTGATCGATCCACTATCGCCAGGGCACGCTCGGCTGTCAAGCCCGAACGGCGCCGCGCGCTTGACAGTTTCTCGCCGACACTTGCGACGGCTTAGGCTGAAGAGATGACGTCGCAGGCGGAGGACTCCCCCAAGGTCCTCTCCAAGAAGCAGTACGAGAAGGAGCTGGCGCGCTTGCAGGAGGAGCTGGTGCGGCTGCAGGAATGGATCGTCCATGCCGGCCTGCGGGTCGCCGTCCTCTTCGAGGGCCGGGACACTGCGGGCAAGGGCGGGGTGATCAAGCGGATCACCGAGAGGACGAATCCGCGGGTGGTGCGCACCGTTGCCCTCGGGACCCCGACCGAGCGGGAGAAAACCCAGTGGTACTTCCAGCGCTACGTCGCCCAGCTGCCGGCGGCTGGAGAAATGGTCCTCTTCGATCGCAGCTGGTACAACCGCGCCGGCGTGGAGCGGGTGATGGGCTTCTGCACCGAGGCCGAGTATCGGGAGTTCATGCGCTCGACGCCGGACTTCGAGCGCATCCTGATGCGTTCGGGGCTGATCCTGATCAAGTACTGGCTTTCGGTCTCCGACCAGGAGCAGGAGCGCCGCTTCAGGGCGCGGATCGAAGACCCGACAAAGCAGTGGAAGCTGAGCCCGATGGACCTCGAGGCGCGGGCGCGTTGGGTCGACTACGCCGAAGCCAAGGACGAGATGTTCGCCCACACCGATACCGAGGACTCGCCCTGGTTCGTGGTCGAGGCCGACGACAAGCGCACCGCCCGCCTCAACCTGATCAGCCACCTGCTCGAAAAGATCCCCTACAAGCCGGTCCCGGTCGAGAAGATGGAGCTACCGCCGCGTCAGGAACGCGCTTACCAGCGGCCCCCGGTGGACACGCAGACCTTCGTGCCGACGCGCTTTCTCGTCGAGTAGGCCCCGGGACTACTGGCCGGCTTCGCTGCGCGCGGCGGCCAGCTCGCGGCGAACGACTTCGGTCTGGTTCGGGATCGCCAGCCGGCGTTCGAGGACCGGGATCGCCTCTTCCGGACGGCCGCTGAGGCGCAGGGCATTACCGAGGTTGAAGAGCGCATAGGCGTAGTCGAGGTCTTCGGTTTCCGGTGAGAAGGCGCTTACGGCCTCTTCCAGGATCGGGATCGCGCCTTCGTAATCGCCGGCTTGGAGCAGTTCGAAGCCTTCTTGATTGAGGGCGCTGCCGAGTTCGTCATCGCTCCCAGTCGGTTCCGGCACCTCGGCGGCTGCGCTCGGGGTGGCGCCGGCCGCGCTTGGGTCAGCGTCGGTCGCCTGCTGGTTGTCACGCTTGCCTTTGGCGACTTTGGCAGGGGACTTTCCGGCATTTTCTCCCGTGTCGCCGCCGAGGAGAAGGAAGGCTCCGGCCAGGGCGGCGCAAGCGGCGAGGACGGCAGCCGCCTTGCTCCAGGAGCGGCGTGGCGTTGCGGGCGTTTCGCTCGGCGCGAATACCTCGGTCGGTTCATCCGCAACCACTGCCCGATGGTTGAGTCGGGCCAAAGCCTCGCCGGCCGAAGCCGGCCGGTCATGCGGATCCGCAGAGCAGAGGCGCTCGGCCAGGGCGCGCAGGCTGCCTGACGCCTCGCCCCCGGTGCAGTCGCGCAGGACCACGCCGCACGAGTAGAGGTCGGATCGCTCCGTCGCGCGCTCCCCCCGCGTCACCTCGGGCGCGATGTAACGGGCGGTGCCGAGGAGGTTGCCCGTCCTGGTCAGCGCGGTCGCGTCCGCCGGCAGGGCGATCCCGAAGTCGATTAGCTTGGCGTTGCCGCCCGGCCCGATCAGAATGTTCTGGGGCTTGATGTCGCGGTGCACGATCCCCGCCGCGTGGATATGGGCGAGGGCGCCGAGCAGCTCGCGTGCCAACCGCTCGCCGTCAATCTCGGCATCTCTCGACAATCGCTGCGCGAGGTTGTCGCCCGCGACGTACTCCATCACCAAATAAGGCCGTTCCGCGCCATCCGCGTAGTCGTAGATGCCGATCAGATTGGGATGAGAGAGGGCGGCGGCGATCCGCGCCTCCCGCCGGAAGCGGTCCCGGAATTCCGGGTCGGAGGCGATCGTGTCGGCGATGATCTTCACCGCCACCGGTCGCTCGAGCACCTGATCGGACGCGAGCCACACGGATGCCATTCCACCCCGTCCCAGCAGCCGCTCGAGCAGGTAGCGGTCCTTCAGCACGGTTCCGTCGGCGACCACAGTGGCGGCCAGGGCATTGCCGAGTCGCTCCTCCTGGTGAGGCATCGTCTAGGCAGGTACCCGCACGCCTCGGCACCTACGCGCCGACGCCTGATTCGATCGGCGCTCGCGCTCAGCGCCGGCACGATACGGCACTCGTCCCGGAAAATACGGCAGTTTCACCGATGCGAGGCCCGCTATTCGAACATAGCGTCGGATCCAAGGAAAAGCCACGGGAACGGCGTCGCTTGGAGCGGCCTGTCGATGTGGCCCGGAAAAGGAGCAATTGGATGGATCTCTACGGAATTCTTCGTCGCAACGGCTGGGCCTCGCCGGAGGAGCTGCAGGTTGCCGGGGAGCGGTCGGCGGAAGTGGGCGACAAGCCGGACTCCGGCGTTCGCTGGATTCGGAGCTACGTGCTGGGCGAGGAGAGCGGCGAGGTGGGCACCTTCTGCGTGTATGAAGGGGACAGCCCCGAGGCGATCCGTGCGCACGCGGAGACGGCAGGCCTTCCGGCGGACGAGGTGATTCCGATCCTCGACACGGTCATCATCCGGCCCGATCCGGCCCCGGTCGGCGGCTGATTCGGACCCGCGACGGGGCGCCTCGGGCCAGTGATGGCCGGGGCGCCGGTCGCGGCCTAAACTCGAACGATGGGCACACGGACTCCGCTCGTCGGTCGCGAGGCCGAGAGCGCCACCCTCGCCGAGCTGCTCAAGCGCGCCAGTGATGGCAACGGCACGCTCCTACTGCTCAGCGGCGACGCGGGGGTTGGCAAGACGAGACTCGCCGATGAGGCGGCGCGCGGCTCCTCGGCGCTCGTCCTGCGGGGCGCGGCGACGAACAGCGTCACGCCGCCGTACGGGCCGATCGTGGCGGCGCTGCGCTCCTACCTGCGAGCCGAGCCGGAGGGACTTGCCGATTGCGGGCCACTGCGCTCCCACCTCGCCCTGCTGCTGCCCGAGCTCGGCGAGCCGGCCGCCGAGAGCGACCGCTCGGCGATCTTCGAGGCGGTCCGCTGTGCGTTCGCGCACCTTGCCGGCAGCCGCCCCGCGCTCGTCATTCTCGACGATTTGCAGTGGTCTGACCAGGCGAGCCTGGAGCTGCTCGCCGCGCTGGCCTCTCCGCTCCGCGAAATGCCGGTCGCGGTCGTTGCCGCCTACCGGTCCGACGGCCTTCCCCGCGACCACATGCTGCGCTGGCTGCGCAACGAGCTGCGCCGTGGCGGCAATCTCGAGGAGCTGGCGCTCGAGCCGCTCGATCGCGAGCACACGGCGGCACTGCTGGCGGAGCTGCTCGACGGGCGGCCCTCCGAGTCGTTGCTCGACACGATCCACGACCGTACACAGGGCTCCCCCTTCTTCACCGAGGAGCTCGTCGCCGCCCTGCGGGCGAAGGACCGACTGCACCCCGGCCGCCGCGGTCTCGAGCTCGCCGGTGAGGCGGAGGTCCCGGTGCCCGACACAGTCCGGGACGCCGTTTCGATCGCCGCCTCCGAGCTCAGTGAGCAGGCGCATGAGGCGGCGGAGGTGGTCGCCATCGCCGATCAGCCCTTCGACCTCGAGCTGGTGGCGGAGCTTGCAAGCAAGGCCGGGCTGGCCGAGCTGACAAACAAGGGCTATCTCGTCGAGCAGGGGGCCGGCCGCGCCGCCTTCAGGCACGCGCTGGTTCGGGACGCCGTCTGCGCTGAGGTCCCCTGGCTGCGCCGCCGGACGCTCCACCGCCGCCTCGCGGAGGCGCTGGAACGGGCGGGCGGGGCAAGCAGGGAGATCGCCGCCCACTGGAGCAGCGCCGGAGACGCGGCGCGGGCGCGGGCGGCTTTCGTCGAGGCCGTGCGCCAGTCGGAAGGCCTCCATGCCTATCGCGATGCCACCAACGCGGCCCGCCAGGCATTGGAGCTGTGGTCCGAGGGCGAAGAGGACGAGCTGCGGATCGAAACGCTGGAGCGCTACGCGCGCTGCGCAGAGTTGGCCGGGGAGCTGACTGAGGCGACGAAAGCGCTGCGCGAGCTCTCGGCTATCCGCTCCTCGAGCAGCGACGGCCTCGGCTTCGCCCGGGCCCAGCGCCGGCTGGCCGCGATCTACGACCTGAAGGGCGAGCGTGACACCGCGTTCGCCGCTCGGCGGCTCGCCGCCGAGGCCTTCGCCGCTAACGACCTGCGCGCGGAGGCTGCGCTCGAGCGCCTGGCCATGGCCGATCACCAGCGGGCCCGGGCAGGGTACGGCGAGGCGATCGAGCTCTCGCAGGCCGCCCTCGAGGATGCCCGGACCGCCGACCGGCTCGACCTCAGCGTTCGCGCCCGCGGCCTCTTGGGCGTCGCGCAGGCAAAGGGCGGCGAGTTCGAGACGGGGCTGGAGACGGTTCGCGGGGCGCTCGCCCTGGCGCTCGAGCACGACCTGACGCCGATCGCGGCGGAGCTCTACCAGCGCCTCAGCATGGTCCTCTACGACGCCTCCGACTACCGCCGCGCCGAGGAAGCGCTGGACACCGCGCTGGGCCTCTGCCGGACTGGCGAGGACGTTCGCACCGAGCTTGCCTGCGTCACCTGTCTCGTCTACGTGCTGCGCGAGCGTGGTGAGTGGTCGCGCGCTGGCGAGCTGGGTCGCGAACTGATCGACTCCGAGACGGCGGTGTGGGTGGCCGAGGGGCTGCTTGGCGTGATCCACGCCTTCCAGGGAAAGCTGGCCTCGGCGCGCCGGATGCTGATGGCTTCGCGCTCGGTTTCCTCCTCGGTCGGTCACTACAACATGTTCATGGATGCGACGACGGGCCTCGCCTACGTCGCCGCCGCGGAGGGCGCCGAGGAGGAGGCGGCCGAGCATTGCCGCACCCTCCTGGCCCGTTGGAAAGAGAGCGAGGACCACCACTACGCGGTCTGGGGAATCCGCTGGGCGACGGCTTTCTTTGCCCGCCAGGGCGATCGCGAGCGAGTGCACGCGTGCACCGACGCGCTGGCGCAGATGGCCTCGGAGGCGGGCCACGGCGATGCGCTAGCGGCGCTCGCCCAGGCGATTGGTGAGATGGCCCTGCTCGATGGAGACGAGGCCGCGGCGGCCGAGCACCTCTCGCGGGCCGTCGAACTTCACCGCACGCTGGCGGTTCCCTTCGAGCGGGCGCAGATCGAACTGCGGGCCGGCGAAGTGCTCGCGGCGGCCGGCGAGCGCGACCAAGCCCTGGAGCGGTTGTGCGACGCCTACCGGACCGCGAGCAAGCTCGGCGCCCGGCCGCTCGCCTCGGCTGCGGCCCAGGAGGTCGCGGGCCTCGGCGAGTCGGTTGCGCAGCGTCTCGGAGGTCGGGCGGCGACGAAGGCTGACGGCATCCAGCTCACCCGCCGTGAGCTCGAGGTCCTCCGCTACGTCTCGATCGGCCGCACCAACCGCGAGATCGCCCAGGAGCTCTTCATCAGCCCGCGCACGGTCGACATGCACGTGCGCAACCTGCTCGGCAAGCTCGATTGCCGCTCCCGCGTCGAGGCCAGCCACCGGGCCGGGGAGCTGGGTCTGCTCGCCTAGGGACGAGCGGCCCGGCTCGTTTGTCAGGCTGCCTCGAGCGACGCCTTGGCGAACCAGCG
>JBKPOV010000214.1:0-38505 GCA_046733315.1 Actinomycetota bacterium | reverse complement strand
AGTATGTGGTGTACAAGCTTTGCTCAGAGCCCCATTGAGATATGTCACGCAATTTAAGAATTCCGTTATGTTTTCGCCACCGATTGTCCCTCCTGTTTCGAGTCTGGCGTTTTGGAAGTGGCCTTTGGTGCATAAGATTTTGACTTCTGTGCCCCCTTTGGTTTTGAATAACAACTGCATGTGAGCCGTTTCGATCATTGCCACAGTAGGTAATAAACCACTAGTTACTGAGACTAATTCACCTTTTGCATTAACGATATTCCAGCTGGCGCCCACTTCCGCCTCTACCGAGCTCGTGGTGAGCGCCACCAGGCCCACGATCGCTCCCAAGAGGCCGAGCACAGCAAGTCCGCTCTTCAAGCGAGTCATTTTCTATCTCTCCTAGTTTGAGTTACGATTTCCCACTCAGCAATTTTTGATCATAGTCGCTAGGAGAAGAGCTGTGGCGGAAAGTCCACGAACTTCGTGTCAGGTCGCCGCTGATCCGCGCTGCGCCTTTCCGAGCTTTCGGCGGCTCCGTAAAAGAGCCCGGACTGCATGCACCCGATGCGGCGTCGCTGCTGCTGATGTTCGGGGCGCCGAACTTCTACGACCTATTTACGCGGTTTTCTCGACCTCATTGCGCCCGCCCCCCCTTGGCGCTGGCTCATTTGTGCTTCTTCTTGGCTTTGTGGTGCTTTTTGTGCTTGTGCTTTTTGGCTTGCTTCGGGTGTTTGGTGACTGGGTTGCCGGGACCAAGGAAGCTGGCTGAGCCGGGGCTGGGTTCAGCGGGCGGTGCCTGGGCAGGGCCGTGGCATGCCTCGGCGCTGGGGCAGGGGTTGGGCGGTAGCGGGTTCTGGGAGGCGAGGCCTCCCCCCACCCTGGCGTCATAGACGTCCTGCAGTTCGTCTTGGTCCTGGCCCACGAGGCTCTCGCGGGTGAAGAAGAAGACGTCGTCTCCCGTCTCTGAGGCGTCGGCGAAGTAGGAGGGGAAGGGGCTCTTGCCGGTCGAGATCAGGTAGATGCAGCCTTCGTTCAGGACCGAGTAGCCCGGGCCGCCTTGGCTGCAGCTGCCGGTGCCGGGGGCCTCCCACTCGTAGAGGTCTTGGCAGGCGGGGGTGCCGTGAAGGCCCTGGGCAGGACACTCATCCTCCCCGTTTATGTCCTCCGGCACCAGCGCTTCGGCGGTCTCAAAGAAGGCGCGATTGCCGTCGGTGGAGAGATTGCGGGACTGGACCATCGCCACCGGGCCGAGTGCAGGGGTGATCGGGCCCGGGTAGGAGACCGATTCCAGTCGTGGCCCTTTTCCAACCCCTTCTCCGCTCGGCGGGCAGCTTACGCAGCGAAGCCTCGCGTCGCCAACGTGGAAGCGATAGAACTCTGGCACGCCTTCGTTGTCGTAGTCGCTCAGCTTTTCCTGGGATTGGAAAAGCAGGGTTTGGCCGTCCTTACTGACGAAGGCGGTCTTGGGGGTATAGCCAGCGGTGGAGAAGAGCTCGCGGGGAGTGCCCGTCCAGTTGAGGGAACCCGCACCCGCCCCCCCACCGCTTGCCCTCACGGCACCCACGCTCGTGATCGATCCTTCATCCCAGAGATAGATGCTGCAGCTGCCGCTCGCGGCCGAGACTGGACCTTTGCAGTTACCCTGGCCTGCGCTCCCTCCGCCGTCGAGGTCACCGTTGGCCGCGAAGTAGATGCGCGAACCGTCCTCGGAGACCCCCAGCACGCCCTGCACTTCCGCGCCGTTTTTATCGTCCGAATCGGGCGTCAGGTCGGTAAGCATGTCGGTGCTGGGTTCATAGCGATAAAGGTCGTTACCGGGATTCGAGGGGGATTCGCCATTGACCGACCAATACAGGTGGGAGGAATCGCTCGCGAGCCCGTTCGGTTTGCCGCCAATGTCTTTGACAAATTCTCTTTCACAGCTGGCCACGGCCCCGCAGTTTCCTTTCCCATAATCACTTAGGGGGATTCGACCAACCGCTGCTTCGCCTGGGCTCGTCCAATAGATGTAGCCCGTGTCAGCGGAGACACCCCTGAGCCCTGCGCTACCGATGGCGATCACCTGCGGTTCTCCACCCACGAGAGAGATACGCCCCAGAATGCCATTGTCGGTTTGGCTTTCAGTTACTCCGTAGTAGACGTAATCGGCGCTGACCGCCACTCCGTAGGGAGTCCAAGCGGTGGCCTGCAGTTTGAAGAATGATTGTTCAATTGCGTTACCGTCCGCCGTCGCTCTGGCAATTGAATTGGTGGCCGCATTTGCCCAGAACACGTGCGTCGAATTGACCGCAACCCCCTGCGGGTTCGAGGCGCCGCAGATGAAGCTCGGTTCAACGCTCGCTTCAGCTCCTTCAATGTCGGCACGACCGATTGTCCCACCTTCGTTCAACGGATCTCCGCTTCCGCTCCGCAGCCCAGTGTTGGTCCAGTAGATGTGGCCCGCATCGACCGCTACGTAACGGGGGGAGGTGGGGGCCAAGACTTTTTCTTTTTCGAAGACGCCCGGTTCGATTTCGACGTCAAATTCGCATTCGCTCGGGCCGGGTGCGATGAAGTCGTCTTCGGGGTTGTCGCCGTTCAGTTCGGCGCGACCGATCGTGCCGCCGATCGGATCTGCCCAGTAAACGTATTTGGAGTCGACGGCGACGCCGACGGCGCGTTTAGGGATGAAGGTGGCGTCTTCAATCTCTCCGGTGGCGCTCGAGCCGATGCCGATCCCGGCTGCCGGCTGCTCGGGACCGGTGTTGGCGTTGTCGGTGAGCTTCTCGGGCGACGTGAAGAAGACCTTTGAGCCGTCAGCGCTCGCGGCTTGGAAGGCGGCAGGCTGAGGACCGGCGGGGTCCGGAGTCGTGCGCTTGGAGGCAGAGACGTGGATCGTGCACGCCTCGGCTAGTTTGGTGCATTTGTTCGCCACTACTTCGCTTTGGGGCTGGGTTGGGTTGCGGCGCAGGTAGAGCTGACCGGTGCCCGATTCGGTGAAGTAGATGTCCCCGGAGGCGGTGATGGCGTGGGTGCCTTGGAGGTAGTAGCCACGCATAGATCCACCGTCTCTGAGCGTAGAAGGAGCGGCTCCCTTGACCCAGTTGTACGGGCCGGCCAGGGTACCTTTGGCCGGCGCAGTGCCATCGTTCATCACTCCTGCAAGGGAAACCTCGTGTGTAGAGCGATCCCATACGTACACGTTAGGTCTTCCTTCGATCGCTGCCTGATTGGGCTCCCCGCCTTCTTCGGCAGGAAGCCTCGCTTCGGATTCAAAAACAACAGTTGAAGCGTCTTTGCTGGTGCCGTCATATGCGTATTCCGCATCAGGGACGTAGGCGGTAATCGCCTGGGGTGAAGCGCCGGCCGTGTCTTGCTCTATGAGGGCTTTTGTACGCGGGCTGCCCAGACGTTCAGCGTTGGCATAAGTCTTGCCAAAGTCCGCCAACCAGCCCTGCACCCGGGCGCGCTCGCCAAATACGGGTGGGGGAAGCAACCCCCGAGTGGCCCAGCCGCGCTGTACGGATTCACGCAGCCCGAAGTAGGAGGGAAAGGCCTGAGCCCCCTTGCCGCCCGGCATGCCGAAGGTACTCCCGAAACTGACGCCTCCACCTACGCTCGCCGCTTTGACAAGGCCAGCCTCGCCATCCGCGTCGCCACCGTCCTTGTCGATCGGCGAAGCTTGCTCGAAGGCCCGGCTGTCAGGCAGGACAGGGCCAGAGGCGCCGCGGGTGGCGAAGACGCGATCGACGCTTCGGATCGTCCCCCCATCGCCATTTTTGACGCTCAGCAGGAAGTGGTAGACGGTGCCCGGGATTAGACCTGCAATAGCTTCTTCGATCGGCACCGCCGAACTGCCGGCCGGGATCTGACCTTCAGGAATCGGGATCGCCGTGCACGTGCTTTTGGAGCAGTCTGAGAGGCCATACTCGAAGTGCCAGCGAGTCAATTTACCTCCCGGGTTGACTTCTGCCTTCAGCGTCGCGGAGGAGGAGCTCACGCCCGAGGCACTCACACCGGTCACCGTGGGCGGTGCTGCTGTAACTGCTTGCGCCGCAACTCCCCCCGCACACAAGAGCGCAAGCACCGTCAAGACAGCCCGACGGACCTTTGCCTTTTTTCTCACCCCTAACGGTCGCCCCTGCATTCCTTGCGTGCTCCCTGGCTACTTAGTGTTATTACCAGGACCCGGGTCGCAGCCGCGACCCGGGTCCTCTTTCTGTCCCGTTGCTCGCTCGGAACAATTGATCTTGCTCAATCTGCCTGCTTACGCGTGTAAACCGGCCCATTCGAGATTCAAATGTTCTCCGCCGGTTAGGAACGCGTTGGCACTGCCTAATAGTAACGCCGACCGACCTAGCGCCAGCAGATTGTGTAACGTTGCGTGCTCTTGTATTAAGTGATTTATTTTCTCTTTAGTAAACAGTCCCAGGCAATCTTCGAGGACCAACGTGCCCGTCACTGGTACGCTTTCACCAATCGAGCAGGTTTCGCCCATTTGGATAGTTGCCAGCGTCGTCCCTGTCTCGGGCGAGACGACAAAGGTAGGTACGTTGTTGGGGGCGACCCCGTGTAACGAAATGCTGCCTAAGCCTTCATTTGTCACGATTTCCCCTTTATTTGCTCCAGTAAAGGGTTCGCATGGTTTGGACGCAGCTCCATTGAGATCCGTTGTGCATCCAGTAAATTTGACTTTGCCTTTTGTAGTTTTTCCACCTTCAACGAGTTTAACCCCCACAGCTTCTGCTTTGGGGCATAAAAATAAGACTTTGGTTCCGGCCGCTGTTTCGAAATGCAGAGTCGCAGTACTCTCGAGTGCAATTTGCACCGAGGGTAATAAATCTTTCATCGCGAGTAATTCGGTGCCTTTTAAGTAGTACCATTCTGACGCCTGAGCTCCGCTTGCACCAATGGCCATAAGGCCCAGCACCAGAGCGCATAGGCTCAGTGTCTTGAGGCCAAGTCTAGATCGAACCATTCTTGCTTCCTCTCACTTTGGTTACGGTTTCACGATGTGTAGCGCGGGCAAGAAACCATCCTCGCCCACTCGAAAGATCCCACGCATCATCCTGGCGTCAAGCGAACGACGCACGAGATTTTCTATCTTCCCCTGGTCGTGCCAAAATCTGTGGCTACAAGGGAATCAGGCTTCCCCCGGGAGCCGCAAGTTGGAAAACCACGATCATTTCTTGCCTTGATTCGTAGCGGCGGGCTAGTAGCGGGGCGACACAGGCCTCGCCACCCGACCCCCATCCAATTCGGTGATGGCGGATTAGGTCGAGAACCCCTTGCGAACGTTCAGCGTCGTCGATCGAAGCCTTAGTGCTTGCTTGACCAATAGCCCTGCAAAAGTAGACGGCTTGGACGGTTAGAATTAGACGTTCCAAAATAGGTACGCTAGCGTCTACAGGCGCTGTGTGCAAGTCCAGGGATTCGTTCCCACTCTGCCATCCGGATGGGGCCTGTCCCTTACGGACGACGGCGGTGCTACCGGCCGGAGGTGAGAGCTCTAGGCGAAGGCCTGCGCGGCGCGGCGGCGGAGATCGGCGTTGAGCATCCCCGTTACTTCGCTGGGGCTGCTGCCGGCGCTGGGGATCGCGTCGGCGATCAGGCCGCTGGCGCGGAAGCCGAAGAGGGGGGCGTCGACACCGAGGTCGCGAATTTGGCGGACCAGCTTGACGGCGCTAGCGGTGTCGGCGCGGGGGCCACAGAGGACGATCGCGGTCGGAACGAGGGCGCGCAGGGCGCGCTCGAGCCGCTCGTCGCCGAGCTCGTTGGAGAGCATCAGCACGCGGAAGCCGGCGCGGCGCAGGGTGAGGTCAAGCGCCTGGCTGTGAACCGCCTCGGCATCGGAGCCGCGACTGGAGTCGAGCAGCAGGATTCCGGCAGGACGGGAAGCGGTGGAGGCTAGGCGACGAGCGCCGTGCAGCCAGCCGGTCGCCCAGCGCGAGGCGAACTCGAGCTCGGCCTCACGATCGGGATCGACCGCCAGGCGGTCGATCGCCGGCAGCAGCAGCTCCTCAACGGTGCGCTCCAGCGGCCGCAGCGCGAGGCTTTCCTCAACCGCGCGATCAGCCGCATCCTCGTCAAAGCTCTCCAGCGCGGCGAGCAGGCCGTCGTCGCTGGCGGGCGCCGCCTGGCGCTGGCGGGCCAGCTCAATCGCCGAAGAGATGTTGCCGGTCTGGGCGAGCGCATCGCGCAGGGTCTGCAGCTCGACCAGCTCGTAGTTGCGGTGGTTGCCGACCGTGCGCTTCGGCGTCGGGTAGCCGTAACGGCGCTCCCAGCTGCGCAGCGTGTTGGGGCTGACGCCCAGAACTTCGGCGGCGGCGTTTGTACGTATGCCCGGCATCTGGCGGCATTTTGGCACCGAAAATCCAGGTTTACGCAAGTTATGGACAGATTTGCGAAATCTGTCAGCGATCTTGCAGAGCGCCGACGCCCACCGGTTGCCCCAACGCACGGGCACGCCACATCGCCTCGTCGGCTTTGCGCAGCAGCTCATCGGCGTCGTTGCCGTGCTCCGGACAGGCGACGACGCCGGCCGAGATCGTGATCCGCAGACCACCCGCGGCCTCCAGCTCATCGAGCATTCGCAGCAGCCGCTCAGTCATCTGCACGCCCTCGACCGTCGACTGATTGGGGGCCAGCACGCAGAGCGCGTCCTCCTCGAGCAAGAAGGTCTCGTCGACGATCCGCACCGCGTCGCGGAGAGCCGCCCCGACCACGGTGAGCATCGTCTCGCGCGCCTCACGCTCATCACCCTCGCGGGCGCCCGGTCCGTCGACGTCGAAGACGACAAGCCCGAAGGGATGGCCGTAACGCTTGTTGGTCTCGATTAGCTGGTCGAGCCGGCGGCGCATGTGGCCCGGCTGGAAGAGGCTGGCGTGTGCTTCGACCAGCGGCGTCGTCGTCTCCGGCGGCGTTGGCGCCTGCTGCTGCCGGACGGCGGCGACCGCTGTCGCGGTTACCGAGCCAAACTCCTCGGCCAGCTTCTGCGCCGCATCGGCGAAGACTTCACGAGCGACTTGCCCGAACGGTGACTCCCCGCTGCCTACGTCCCGTGTCGGAGTTTCCGTTGCCACTCGAAGACCTTCTCGAAAGCAACGGACGCAAGTCCGGCAAATGCTCGCAATTTGCGGGCTGACACTTGTCTAGGAAAACCGTCCGCTTTTCGCCGCGCGAGGTGCAACGTTTTGCGGCGCCCCCTGGAGTCCTAAGGCGTTGACCGCGGGTCAGTCGAGGCTGCGGCGGCCGGCGAAGGCCTTGCCCAGCGTCACCTCGTCGGCGTGCTCGAGGTCGGCGCCGACCGGCAGGCCGCTCGCCAGGCGAGTCACGGCGACCTGGCCGCGCAGGCGCTCGGCGATGTGCAGCGCGGTCGCCTCGCCGGTAGTCGTCGGGTTGGTGGCGAGGACGACCTCGCCTACCTCTCCCCCCTCAACCCGGCGCAACAGCTCGGCGATCTTCAGGTCTTCGGCGTCGACTCCGTCAATTGGCGAGAGGGCGCCGCCGAGCACGTGGTAGAGGCCGCGGTACTCGTGCGTGCGCTCGATCGGGATCACGTCGGCTGGCTCCTCGACCACGCAGATCGTCGCCCGGTCACGATTGGGATCGGCGCAGATCCGACAGCGCGGGCCCTCGGAGAGGTTGAAGCACTCCTCGCAGAGACCCACCTTCTCCTTCACCTCGGTGATCGCCGCGGAGAGTGCCGCGGCCTCTTCGTCGGGGGCGCGGAGGATGTGGAAGGCGAGCCGCTGCGCGGTGCGCTGGCCGATTCCCGGCAGGCGCGAGAGCTCGGCGACGAGGCGCGCCAGCGGCGCCGGCCCCTCGCCGCTCACATTCCAGGGAGGCCGCCGAGGCCGCCCGTGATCCCGCCCATTTTCGACTCCGCTAGTTGCTGGGCGGCGCGAAGGCCCTCGTTGACCGCGGCCTGCACCATCTCGGCGAGCATCTCGGCGTCCTCGGGATCGATCGCCTCGGGGTCGATGACGATCTCGCGCAAGGTCAGGTCACCACCCATCTTCACTTTGACCATGCCGCCGCCGGCGCTGGCCTCGACCACCTCGTCCTTGAGCGACTCCTGCGCCTGCATCATCTCGTCCTGCATCTTCTGCGCCTGTTTCATCAGCGCATTGACGTCGAAACCACCCGGTCCACCTCTAGCCACTAGCTGACCTCCTCCGCGTCGAACTCACTCTTCAGCTTCTCCACCAACGCATCGTGATCGATCTCGCCCCCGGAAGCTGTCGCCTCCTCTTCGGGAGCGGCATCCTCGCCGTCCAGCAGCACGTAGGTCGGCCGCAACCTCTCCCCGAGCACGTCCTCGATCACATCCGCCATCAGCTCCCGCTTCTCCGGCGTCTCCGCCTTGCGCTTGTTGAAGGTGAGCTCGGCGGGGAAGCCGACCTTGAGCCCCTCCTCATCGAGGGACACCGGTCGTGCTCCATCGAAGGTCGCCGCCAAGGCAGGACTCGTCTCGCGCAGCTTGTCGAGGACGGCGGGCCAGGTATTGACGATCTGTTCTAGGTCGAGCTGGCCCGCGGGGCCCGTCACGGCCTCGGGGGGGCCTGCGGGCGGGGGCTGCGCCTCCGTTCTCGGCCCCCCCGAGTCCGCGCCACCCGCGGGAGGGTCGTCCTCGGCAGACGGCTCAGTCTCCGACGGCATTTGTGCCTCAAGCTCGTCAGCCGAAGCGGCCTCTGCCGCGGGTGGTGGTGTAGGGGGAACCGCCCCCGAGGACGCTTTAGCGACCGCAGGGGGCGGTGGGTCCCCTGCACCGACAGGACCCGCGGCCCGCGGCCCGCTGGTCCCTTGCTCGAGTCTCTCGATGCGCCGGAGCAATCCCTCACTAGAGGGGTCGAGGTCCGGCCTCGCCGCCTTCAACAGGGCGATCTCGACGGCCATGCGCGCGTCGTCGCCCTCGCGCACCGCCGTCAGTGCGTTCGCCAGCTCATCGATGGTGCGGACGAGAGTCGCCGGGCCGATTGAGCTTGCCTGGGCCTTCAGCCGGTCGCCATCGGTGGCGGTCACCACGAAGGTATTCGGCACCTCGCCGACGGTCTGGGTGACCAGCAGATGCCGCAGGTGCGCCAGCAGGTCGCGGGCGAACTGGGCCGGGTCGCGACCGGAGCGGGCCATCTTCTCGACGCCGAGCAGGACCCCCTTCGGGTCCTCGGCGAGTACCGCGTCGACCGCGTCGAAGAGCAGCTCGGCGTCGGCCGCGCCGAGCAGCTCGAGCACGTCTTCGAGCTTGACCTGGCTGCCGCCGAAGGCGACCAGCTGGTCGAGCGTGCCGAGCGCGTCGCGGAAGCTGCCCGAGGCGGAGCGGGCGATCATCGCCACGGCGGCTTCCTCGGCCTCGATCCCCTCGCTGGCGGCGACCCGGTTCAGCACCTCGGAGATCTGCTCCAGCGAGGGTCGCTGGAAGTCGAAGCGCTGGCAGCGGTCGGCGATCGTCGCCATTACCTTGTGCGCCTCAGTGGTGGCCAGCACGAAGACGGTGTTCGGCGGTGGCTCCTCGAGCGTCTTCAGGAAGGCGTTCCAAGCCTCCTTGGTCAGCATGTGCGCCTCGTCGAGGATGTAGACCTTCCAGCGACCCCCAGTGGGGGCGTAGGCGACCCGCTCGCGCAGGTCGCGCACGTCGTCGACGGAGCGGTTGGAGGCGGCGTCCATCTCGATCACGTCGATCGAGTGGCCGGAGGCGATCGTCAGGCACGATTCGCACTCGCCGCAGGGGGTGATCGTCGGCCCACCGCGCTCGCAGTTGAGCGAGCGGGCGAGGATCTTCGCCATCGAGGTCTTGCCAGTCCCGCGCGAGCCGACAAAGAGGTAGGCGTGATGGACCTTGCCCTGCTCAACCGAGTTGCGCAGCGTGCGCACGACGTGCTGCTGGCCCACCACCTCGTCAAACGAACCGGGGCGGTGGCGGCGGTAGAGGGAGATCGAGTCGCTGGACGGCGGCACTGGCGCCAGTGTATCCGCGGGGCCAGGCCGGCCGAGGGGGTGTCTGAGCCTGGCCGCATATAGACCCCCCTAAGCTCAGACACGCCCCCCGTGGGCGGCACCGATACGGTGCGGCCGTGCCGACCTGGGCTCGCAACTGGCTCACGCCCCTTGCCTGGATCGTCGGCGTCGGGGTGATGCTGCTGATCCTCTTCCCGCTCGGCTTCCCCAACTACGACACGATCTACGCCCTGGTCTGGGGGCGTGAACTTGCGCACGGGGTGAGCCCGGACTACGGCGCCGCCCTACCACCCACACCGCATCCGCTCGCCGACCTGCTTGGCCTCGCGACTACGCCCCTCGGCGATGGCGCGATCGCGGTGACGATGGTGATCGCCTACCTCTCGCTCAGCCTCGTCGGCTATCTCGTCTATCGCCTCGGCTCCCGCTGGTTCGACCGCCCAATCGGAGCCCTAGCCGCGGCGATCGTCCTAACCCGTGCCCCTTTCCTCTCCAACGGCCTCCGCGCCTACGTCGATGTCCCCTACATCGCCCTGGTCCTGGGCGCCCTCCTTATAGAGACCAAGCGCCCCCGAGCCGGCTGGCCCGTGCTCACACTCCTCGCCCTCGCGGGCTTGCTTCGTCCTGAGGCCTGGCTGTTCTCGGTCGCCTACTTGGCCTACCTGCTGCTAGGTCCCACGGAAGCTTCCGCTGTCCCAGCTGTAGACGTTGACCGTGGCAACCCGTCCCGCCAGGGCGCACCCGAGAGGAAGGCGAGGGCACCCCTCGACCGGGCGGATACTCAAAGCGCCGGCCTCATTAGGCCGGCGCTTGGACGGGCGAGGGGTGTCCTCGCCTCCCCCACCGGCGCGCTGCTTGTCGTCCTGACCCTCGCCGCCCCGGTTCTATGGGCCTTGTTCGACTGGATCACCGCCGGCAGCCCGACCTACTCCTTCACCGGAACCCGCGAAACCGTCGACACCCTCGCCCGCCAGACCGGCCCAATCGACCTCGTCTTCTACGGCCCCCGCCGCCTCGGCGAAGTCCTGCAGTGGCCCGGCATGGTCGGCGCCGCCGGTGGCGTCGTGCTCGCCCTTGCCTTCCTGCGCCGCCGCGCCGCGCTCGGCCTCGTCGCCGCCGTCCTCGCCCTCGGCGCCTTCGCGCTGCTCGGCTCGGCCGGCCTCGCGATCATCGCCCGCTACACGATGCTGGGCGCAGCGATCCTGGCGATCTTCGTCGCCGTCGCCCTGCTCGGCTGGCGCCTGCTCGAGCACGGCCATCCCTGGCGCCGGCGCTGGCAGGTCTTCTCCGGGGTGGTGGCGTTGATGTTCGTTCTCTGGCTCCCCAACCAGTGGGATCTCGACTCGACCGTGGACAGCGACCTCAGCGACCAGGGCGAGATCGAGCGCGATCTCAGCGACCTGGTCGACACGGGCGCCTTCGCCGAGCCTCTCTGCGGGCCGATCGCCGTGCCGAACCACCGTGCGATCCCGCGGCTTGCCTTTGGGCTCGACGTCAAGCCAACCCAGGTCATCAGCGCCAGCGAGGAAGGCGTGCCCCGCCGCGGCTACTTCCTCAAGCCGGCAAGCCCGTTCGTGATCTACAACTTCATCCTCGACCCCAATGATCCGACGCGGTTCTCGCTGACCACGCCGCGCGGCTTCGAGCGCATCGCGGCCAATGATTCCTGGCTCCTCTACCGGCGCTGCTAAGCGCTATAGGCTGGCGCGCAATGGCCGGAGGGTTCAAGCGGTCGAGCCTCTTCGGGCTGATCGGCGTGGTGGTCGTGGCGATCGTGATCGCCGTGATCGCCTCGACGGCGGGTAACGATGCGAACCCGAAGGGCACGCTGGCGCTGATCTTTGGCGTCCTCGCGGTCTTCATGGTGATCCTCTTCGCCCTGCAGCGCTCCGACATGGAGTGGGTGGCGGGGGGCGATGCCAGGGCGGTCGAACGAGCCGTGGCCGAAGGCGGCAGCGAGATCGAGAACCCGACGACGATGGAGAAGCAGCAGCTCTGGGCGGCACTTGCGATCAAGCCAATCGACAGGGAGGCGATCAAGGCCCGCGGCTCGATGTGGGATGCCGGCCGCCGCAGCCTCCGCCTCGGCATGATCGTCACCCTGCTGATCTTCCTCGCCGTTCCCTCGATCTACCTCTTCGAAAGCTTCGTGCCGCTGCTCATCGGCGGCCCGCTGATCGCGATCGCGGCGCTCTACGGCAGCGTCCGCGCCCTCGCGCCGGGCGGTGACCTGGACAGCGGCTACGAGAAGGTCGGCATCGCGATGGCGCCGCTTGGCTTCGAGGTAAGCGAGCGTCCCCGGGTCAACATCGAGGTGCGCGAAGCGACGACGGGTCGCGTCGGCCCGAAGATCCACGGGGCGCTTGTGCTGAGCGGCGAGCGACACGGGCGACCGGTCTCGGCCCGGTTTGACAGCGGCGAGGTCAGCTCACGCAGCGAGGTGATCGTGCGGGCCTTGACGCCGGAGTTCCAAGCGAAATCCAGGGATGGCCGGGTGCGTCCGGCTGACGACGCTCCCGCGGCAATGGCCGCGGCGCTCGCGGATGTGCCCAACTCCACGCGGTGGCGGAAACTGACGGTCGCGGGTGGCCCCGGGGGGATCGTCATCACCCGCAAGGGTGGGGGGCAGGCCGACTGGCTCTGCGATCTCTGGCTCGCCGAGCGCCTCGCCGACGCCGCGGCCTGAGCGCTGAGCTCAGCTGGCGCGCTCGACCAGCTCGACCGCGTCGTGGGTGCTGGCGGCCAGCTCGGGGTCGGCCAGCTCGATCCCCGGCGGCAGCTCGACGTGTAGGTCGCTGGAGGGGTCGATCTGCACCCGCAGCATGCCCGCCGCCCGCGAACCGAGCACGTGGCCGCCGCGACTGCGGTCATCGCTGATGAAGTGCAGGTGATAGCCGCTTACCTCGATTCCCTCGACGTAGGTGGGAAAGCGGAAGCCGAGCATCGTCCCTGAGACGTCGGCGAGCTCGAAGACGCGCTGCTTGGTGACGACCTCGGTAAGCGGGCGGTAGGGCGGGCTCTGTCGCGGCACCGAGCGGGCACGCACCAGCTCGAAGCGGCCGTCGATGCGGATCGCGCAGGAAGCGGCGCTCGCGGGAATCAGCTCGTCGAGCTTCCCCAGCAGCGTTTCGTGGTCCAGCGGTCCCGTCACCTCGGCATCGGCCGTCGGCTCAAAGCGAGTCACGACCGCGAACGGCGTCAGCGCCTCATCCCCCACCGCCCCCACCTCCCCAACTACGTCTGCGCGGTAGAAGCGACCGTCGAGGGCGATCATCTCGCCGTCGAGGCCATTGAGCGTGCCGAGCCCGAGATCGCCGTGCTCGCCCAGCTCGGCAAAGGTGAGATCGCCATCGTAGGCCCCCTCCAGCAACGCCCCGATCGTCGAGGCCTGGAAGAGAACGTGCGCCTCCCGCTCCGCGTGCAGTTCCTCCTCCCGAAGCGTCTCCACGTGCAGCGATCTGATCCAGCGCTCGTCCAACACAGCGCCAGTCTCCCAGGGGCGTGTCTGACTTTGTGCTGCCATATGGACCTACAAACTCAGACACGCACTCCCCCGCTGAGGGGCCGGCAAGTGGTCAGTTGCACCGATCGTTGAGAATCGACGCATGGCGGCGGCAATACAACTGCGCGGCGTGGTCAAGCGCTTCGGTCCGATTACGGCGGTCGACGGCCTCGACCTCGACGTGCCCGAGGGCATCTGCCTTGGCCTGCTTGGTCCCAACGGCGCCGGCAAGTCGACGACGATGCGGCTGCTCACCGGCCAGGCGATCGCCGACGAGGGCGAGCTGCGTGTGCTCGACCACGAGCTGCCCCAGGACGCCAAGGCCGCTCGCGCCGAGATGGGCGTCGTCCCACAGCTCGACAACCTCGACGTCGACGTCACCGTCGAAGACAACCTTGCGGTCTTCGCCCGCCTCTACCGCGTGCCGGACGTCGGCGCCGCGGTCGACAAAGCACTCGGCCTGGCGCGGCTGCGCGAGCGACGCGGCGACGCCGTCGACGAGCTCTCCGGCGGCATGCGCCGCCGCCTGCTGCTCGCCCGCGGCCTCGTCCACGAACCGAAGTTGATCCTGCTCGACGAGCCGACGGTCGGACTCGACCCCCAGATTCGCACCGAGCTCTGGACCCTGATCGACAACCTGCGCTCGCGCGGCACGACGATCCTGATGTCGACCCACTACATAGAGGAGGCCGAGCGGCTCGCCGACGAGGTCGCCCTGGTCAACAAGGGCAAGGTGATCGCCCGCGCCACACCGGCCGAGCTGATCGCCGCCCACGCCGGCACCCACACTGCCGAGGTGTACGGGCCGCCGGAGCGGCTCACCGAAGTGCGCGCGATCGCCGAGGACCAGGGGCTGCCGGTGCGCCCGGCCGGGCCCGCGATCGCAATCGTCGGCTCTGAGCGGGCCGGCAACGGCGACATCCCCGAGGACGCCGTGATCCGCGCCGCCTCGCTCGAGGACGTCTTTGTGCTGCTGACGGGAGTCGAGGCCGAGTGAGCAACGGGACGACAGCGAAGCTGCGCCGCCTCGAACCGGCGGCGATCGCGGGGATCATGAGCCGCGAGGTCGCCAACTTCCGTACCTACTGGAAGGGGACCACCTTCTCCAGCGTTCTCGAACCGATCGTCTACCTGCTCGCCTTCGGCCTGGGGCTGAGCGCGACGCTCGTCGACGAAGTCAACGGCGTCCCCTACATCGAGTTCGTCGGCACCGGCATGGTCGCCACCGCTGTCATCTTCTCCAGCGCCCTGCCGGCGATGTTCGGCACCTTCGTCAAGCACCGCTTTCAGAACACCTACGACGCGATCCTCGCCGCCCCGGTCGACGTCGAGGAGCTGGTCAGTGCCGAGATGCTCTGGATCGGCATCCGCTCCGGCACCTACGGCTGTGTGCCTCTGATCGTGACGATCGGCTTCGGCCTCAACCCGGCCTGGGGGATGCTGCTGGTGCCGCTCTTCTGCTTCGTCACCGCGCTTGGCTTCGCCGGTTTCGGCATCGCGATGGCGGCCACGGTGGCCAAGATCGACCAGTTCAACTACGTGACCGCGCTCTTCATCACGCCGCTCTTCCTCGTCGCCGGTACCTTCTTCCCGATCGACGGCCTGCCCGAGGGCGTCCAGGTCGTCGCCCAGTTCAACCCGCTGCACCAGCTGGTCGAGCTCGTCCGCGGCGGCGCCTTCGGCTTCGAGGCCGTCGACATCGCCCGCTTCGCCTTCCTCCTCGGCTTCGCCCTCCTAACCTGGCGCGTAGCGATCAGCCGCATGCAAAAGCGCCTGATCGACTGAGGCTCTTGATGTCGCACTTCCCTCCGCTATCCGGCGGGAATTACGACCTGAAGTCGCACACGTGAGCCAAGCACCGTTGATGTCGCACTTCGCGCCGCTATCCGGCGGGAAGTGCGACATCAAATCGGACCGTGCGCCCCGTTCTCCGAGACGAAGTCACCGGGCGTGTCCGTCGTGGTTGGCTCGAGCCGGGCTCGCCTGCGGCACCCGCGGCTTCCGCTTAAGGCTGCTTCCTTCCGGACCTGACCTGGTTCGCGTGCCTACGTCGCGCAGGACCCGGCCGTCAACACCTTCCGCGACGCACTGACCCCGACGGCCAGCCCCTCGGAACGGGATTCGGCCCCGCTAGAGCGGATTGCGGGTTACAGGGCACCGCTGATTCCCCGCCTAGCACGGTCCGCGACCATCGTATCCGCATTCGCCCGGCGTGGCGGGACGGATGCGGATCAATGGGTGAAGCCACTCATCGCCGGGTCACGCGGCGGCTCTTGCCGCTGCGGTTAAGGACCGCAGTACCCGGCGTCGCCTGGCGCAACAAGTCCTCAAGCGGTGCGAGCAGGAGCCATCTGTGCCAGACGAGGAGGTCCAGCCTGCGAAGCATCGGGTTCTCCTCTTCGCTCTTCGTGGGGCGGGAATAGGCGGCTACCGAATTTTTGGTGCCCGGCCTCACCTCCACTCGCTCCGGCTGTGGACGAACGTAGGATCGAGCGCCACGTGATCGACGTCGACTCCTCCTCCTTCTTCTTCATCGTCCTGGTCGCGGCGATTGCAGCGACCACCGTCGCGATCGTGCCGAAGGGACTGGCGCCCCCGGTCGTGGTGCTCGAGCTGATCCTCGGGATCGTGATCGGGCCCGAAGTCCTTGACCTCGCCCGCTCCTCCGACTTCATCGGGTTCTTCTCGAACCTCGGGCTCGGCATGCTCTTCTACTTCGCCGGCTACGAGATCGACTTCGAACGGATCAAGGGGAAGCCGCTCAAGCTCGGCGCCCTCGGCTGGGTCCTCTCGGTCGCGCTGGCCTACGGCATCGGCGGCATCCTCGCCGCCGCCGGGATCGTCGTCTCCTTCCTCTATACCGGCTCCGCCCTGGCGACAACCGCAATCGGCACGCTGATCCCGATCCTCAAAGACAACGGCAGCCTGAAGACCCGTTTCGGCACCTTCCTGATGGCGGCCGGGGGCGCCGGTGAGTTCGGCCCGATCCTCCTCGTCACGCTGGTCCTCACCACCGCCAGCCCGCTTCACGAGGCGGCGATCTTGGTCGCCTTCGTCGTCCTCGCCCTCGGCGTCGCGCTCGCCTCCGTGCGGCTCGCTTGGCGCGGCTGGCCGGCGTTCGAAAAAACCTTCGAGGCGAGCAGCCAACTCGCCGTGAGGATCACCGTCGTCCTCGTCTTCGGCCTCGTGCTGCTGGCCAGCCAGCTCGGCCTTGACGTTCTGCTCGGCGGCTTCGTCGCCGGCATGATCACCCGCGCCGCCCTGCGCGGTCACGAGCTGCAGATCTTCGAGTCGAAGCTGACCGCGGTCGGCTTCGGCTTCTTCGTGCCCTTCTTCTTCGTCACCAGCGGCCTGGAGTTCGACCTGGGTGCCCTCGGCTCAGCCGAAGCCCTGGCAAAGATGGCCCTCTTCCTCGCCCTCTTCCTGGTCGTCCGCGGCACCCCCGCCCTGCTCCTCTACCGCAAGGCGCTGAGCGCCACCGAGCGCCGCGCCCTCGCCTTCTTCTCGGCCACAGAGCTGCCGCTGGTGGTCGCGATCACGACGATCGCCGTCGACGCCGGCAAGATGCACAGCTCCACCGCAGCCGGCCTGGTCGGTGCCGCGATGCTCTCGACCCTGATCTTCCCCTTCGTCGGCATGGCCCTGCAGAAGCGAGCAATGGTGGAGCAAGGTGAAGAGCCCCCGCCGCCCGATCCACTCGAAGCCGCGGCCCCCGCCTGACCGCCCAGCCGCGGCCATCCGGACTGTTTGAGTAGTTTGAGGCCGGATGAAGGCCAGGGAGGGCACCTTTCGTGAGCTGGTCTCGCAGGACCGCCAGTTTCAGGTGCCCCTCTACCAGCGTCACTACCGCTGGAACACCGAACAGCAGAACGACCTGTGGAGCGACATCCTCAGACAGTACGAGGCAAGCTCGGGCGGCTCGGCCGCGACCGCGCGCCACTTCATCGGCAGCATCGTCGCCGTCGAACTCGAGCCCGACCCGGTCAAGGACTTTCGCCACTTTCGCGTCGTCGACGGCCAGCAGCGAATCACGACGCTGTCGGTGGCGCTCGCGGCGCTGCGCGACGTGGCCTCGGCGGAGGACTCTTCCCAGCGCGAGAAGTTCAACGCCAAGTACCTCGTGAACAGCACGGAGGAGCCGGGCTCAGACCTCTGGCAGCGGCTGGTGCCCGGCGACGAGGACAGGTTCGCCTACCGCACCGTCATCACCGATCCCGACGAAGCCGACGGCCACACAGCGATCGGCGCCGCCTATCGCTTCTTCCACGGCAAAATCGCAGCGCTGCGCGACGCTGGTTCCCTGCAGCCGGACCGGCTGGCGACGACGATTGGTGACCGGCTGTCCCTGGTGTTCGTCACCGTCGAGGAGGAGGAGCGGCCCCACACCATCTTCGAGTCGATCAACGCCACCGGGACGGCGCTCTCCCAGGCGGACCTGCTCCGCAATTACCTCTTCATGGCGCTGGGAGAGCGTTCGAACGTGGTCTACGACAACCACTGGCGGCCGCTTGAGAAGATGCTCGGCAACGACGGTCTCGAGGGCCTGGTCCGAGACGACCTCCAGGCCCGCGGCGCCTTCGTCAACGTCAAAAAGGTCTACCGCACCCATCGCGAGCGGCTGGAGAAGGTCGCCGAGGATCCCGACGTCCTCGAAGCGGAGGTCAAGAAGCTGCATCGGCGCGGTCACTATTACGGTGCTTTCCTGCGACCAGAGGACGAGGCGGGATCGGCCCCAGCGCTCGGCCTCACCCAGGCCGAGCGCTCGCACCTCGCCTTCCTGGGCGCCTGGGGCGCGGGCACGACGTACCCCTTCTTCCTGCACCTCTACGACCTCGTCGACGCGGGCCGGGTCTCACGCGAGGAAAGCACCCGCTGCCTGGCGATGGTGGAGTCGTTCCTGGTGCGGCGCCACCTCGTGGCGGTGCCAACGAACGTCCTCAACCGCCTCTTCATCCAACTGATCAACGCCTTGCCCCAGGATGAGCCGCTTGCCGACGCGCTGCGGCGCGAGCTCTCGAGGGACGGCCGCTGGCCCGACGACGACGCCGTCCTCAAGGGCGTCCACGAAGTGCCTTTCTACGCCCACGGCCGCGGCCCCCAGCGCAAGCTCGTCTTGCAGAGGCTGGAGAGCAAGCTGCGGGCGGAGGTGCCGGTCGACTTCGACGGCGCCAGCGTCTCGATAGAGCACGTCATGCCCCAGACGCCAACCGAGGAGTGGCGCGCTCACCTCGAAAGCGCCGGGGACGATCCCGAGGAGCTCTTCAAAGACCTCGGCCACACCCTTGGGAACCTCACCCTCACGGCCTGGAACTCGGAGCTGTCCCGCCACCTCCCTGACCGCAAGGCGGAGATCCTCGGCAACAGCGAGTTGCGCCTCAACGACCCGCTCAAGGAAATCTCGGGCTGGGGCCGCGAACAGATCGAGCAGCGGGCCAAGTGGCTGGGAGCCATCGCAACCGAGCTCTGGATCGCCCCCCTCCCGGGCATCGTCACGCCCGGTGCGGGCTTCGACTGGAGCCGGGTCGACAGCGCGGTCCAAGCGATCCCGCCCGGACACTGGACCTCCTACGGCGATCTCGCCTCCCTCGCCGGCACGGCCGCTCAGCCGGTCGCCACCCACGTCGCCAAGGATCCTCAACTGACCCGGGCCTACCGGGTGCTCTCCGGCGACGGCACGGTCAGCGAAGACTTCGAGTGGACGGATCCCGAAGACACTCGCGACCCCGTCGAGATTCTCACCGGCGAGGGCGTCGAATTCGACGAGGCCACGCGAGCCAGCCAGGCACAGCGCCTCGATCCCAACCAGCTCTCCGAGCTGATCGGCGAAGACGCCGGCGAGTAAGCTCACTCAGACCAAGCGCTTCGAACAGTCGGCGATGCCCGAGCCGGCAAGCGGACTCTGCCGGAGCAGGTGGTACCAGTGAGACGAGGGCCCTTGCGCGAGCTCCGGCTCCCGCCTGACCCTGCCCCGCATCCACTTATGATTGAACCTCTCCCGGGCGCGTAGCTCAGCGGGAGAGCGCTCGCCTCACACGCGAGAGGTCGCTGGTTCGAACCCAGCCGCGCCCATGTCCCTTGAGCAAGCGGTCCTCGCCCAGCTGTCCAACAGGCGTCGCACGGCTATGGTTCCCTCGCGGCCCTTACCGGCGCTTAACTCGACAGCGAAGGGGATCAATTGACTGGCGATGAGTTGAATGAGATGGGTCCGATCGACTACTTGATCGTCGAGTGGCCGGGACGGCAGCCGACGGGCGAGGCGATGCCGCACCTGATTGACCTCGTCGATCGGGGCCTGATCCGCGTCCTCGACCTCGCCTTCATCGTCAAGGCCGATGATGGCTCGGTCGCTGCGCTGGAGATCTCCGATCTCGGCGAGGAGGTCGAGGCCTTCGCTGCGTTTGAGGGCGCCTCCTCGGGGCTGCTCTCCGACGACGACATCAGCGAGGCCGGCGCGGCGCTCGAGCCGGGCACCTCCGCTGCACTGCTTGTCTTCGAGAACCGCTGGGCGGGACCATTTGCCGCCGCGGTGCGTCGCTCCGGGGGCCAGCTGGTCGCCAGTGGCCGTATCCCAATCCAGGCCGTCCTCGCCGCGCTCGACGCGGTCGAGGCGGAATCCGAGTAGGAAAAGGAGACCCCATGCCAGGACTACTTCGAGGAGTTGCGCGAACGGCGGCAATCGCCGGCACGGCAACTGCCGTCAGCAACCGCGTCTCACGCCGCCAGGGCGAGCGCTGGGCCCAGCAGGAAGAACCGCAGCAGGCCCCCGCTCCCGTGGCGGCCGCCCCTGCGCCAGCCGCAAGTGGCCAGTCAACGATCGACCAGCTCAAGGAGCTCGGCGAACTGAAGGCGCAGGGCATCCTCACCGAGGAGGAGTTCGCCGCCCAGAAGGCCAAGCTGCTGGCCTAGCTACCGGCCGGCTGCTGCAGCACCGAGAGGATGTTGCCCGCCGGGTCCTTGAACCACGCGATCGAAGGACCCGGGCCGCGGGCGATCCCCTTCTCGTCCTGGTCGAAGCCCTCGTAGCGCTCGCAGGAGATCCCCTTCGCGGTCAGCTCATCGACGGCGGCATCGATATCGTCAACCTCGAAGTTGAGGATCGTGTAGGTGGCGGGGACGAAGTCGGGCTTGGCGTAGACGAGGGTGTCGCGGCCGCCGGCCAGCTGGATCGAGGCAACGCCGTGCTCCTCGCTCAGCGTGTTGAAGCCGAGGCCCAGGGTCTCTCCGTAGAACCGCTTAGCCGCCTCGATGTCGTCGACGGCGAAGCCGTTGGTCGCTTTCGTGTTCGCGAACATGCCGTTCCTTTCGTTGCCTGCGTTTCGCCGCTAGCCGGCGAGCTCGGGGATGTAGCGCTGCAAGTGCTTGGCGATCGTCTCACGGACCCACTCCTGGGTGGATGAGTCGGCAATCCGGTAGCGCCCGAGCAGCATCTTCTGGTCGCTCAGCGGCAGGCCGGCGATCTCCCAGCGCACGGCAAGCCGCTCGAAGAGCAGCTCGGAGCGCCGGTGCCAGGCGTCCTCCTGGCTGGTAGCCGCCGTCGCCGGCCCCTCCCCCAGCTTGGCGATCGTGCCGGGGCTGAGGGATTCGCGCAGGGTCAGGGTGTTGCCGTCCGGGTCGACGTACTCGACGGTCGCCGCCTTTTGCCGTGGACGCCGTTGCTTGCGCTTCGCCACGCCGCTCAGTCTGGCAGGCTGCCAGCGTGTCTTCGGACGAACAACTCGAACTGCTCAGGCGCTTTGCACCCACCCTGCACTTCGACGCCTTGGAGCGCTGGCGGCCCCGCCTCGCCGATCCCTACATCCGCCGCTCCACCTTCCTCGACGCCGGCGGGCAGCCGTTGGCGGGCACGCCGCCGGCCGAGGCGGCGATGCTCGAGCACCAGCAAGAGCTGGAGTCGCGGATCAACCCGCTCCCGGGGGGGCCGGATCCGGACACCCAGCGACGCTCCAACCAGATGCTGACCGCGTTCGGTTCGGAGCAGGACCTCGCCAGCGCGGGCACCTGTTACGGGCGGGTCGTCGCCGGCGAACCGAACGAAAGGTTCCTCCAGTACTGGATCTTCTATCCCGACAATCCCTGCGTGCTGCCGCCCGGCCGCCACGACGGCGATTGGGAGTTGGTCCAGGTGCATCTGCGCGGAAGCGGCGAGAGAGCCGAAGCGGTCGCCGCGACGCTGGCGGGGCACGGCAAGCCCGAGACTCGGCCGTTCAACTCCGTAAGCGGCGGGCCCGACGTCTACGTCGCCGTCGATTCACACGCTTCCTACTTCGACGAAGGCTCGCAGCCGACGCTGCCGCTCTCAGACGTCTGCACGCCGATGTCCCCGGGCGCCGCGCCGGAGGTGGTGCCGATGCCGAGCTCGCCGACGAAGGTCGACTGGGCCCATTGGCACGGGCGCTGGGGCGTTGACCGCGGCCCCGGCACCTGGCTCGCCCTGCGGCTGCGCCTCAAACGCACGCCGTCGCTGCTGCGCCGGCTGAACAAAGTCGGCGCCGGCGAGAGCCCACCCAGCCCGGGTCGCCAGGGAGCGAGCTGGAGTCAGCCCGGCACCTTCGAGCTGCGCGGCACGCAGCGCCGCTGGACCAACGTGGCGGGGCGGCGGATCGTTCACTTCCTCGGTCGCCTCACCTGGCCGCGGCGAGCTCCCAAGCTGATCGTCACCGAGGCCGCTCCCAACTCCTTCACGATCGAGGCCAAGCCGGCCGGCCTCCTCGCCCGGAGCGTCTCCTTCGTCTCGGTCTCCTTCGTCGAAGAGCGGCCCGGCGGCGCCTTGCGCGCCCTGGCGATGCACTCGGTGCCGGTCGGCAGGGCGGCGGGGCCCTTCGAGATCGCCCACGAGGGCCCGGTGCGCTGGCGCGCCGCTGGCTACAACCGCCTGCGCCAGCGCGGCGAACCGTTCGCCGGCCCTCAGTAGTCGCCGCCGGGCCGCCGCCGCGTCCGCTTGCGTTCGCCCGCCCGCCGCTTCTCTTCCAGCCGCCGCTCGCGCGAGGCGCGGGTCGGCCGGGTGGGACGGCGGCGCACCGGCTCGGCCAGCCCGGCGGCGATCTTCTCGGCCAGGCGCTTCAGCGCCAGTTCGCGGTTGCGGGCCTGGCCGCGGGCGTCCTGCGAGACGGCGGTGATCAACGCCCCGCCCCGCCCCAGCAGCAGCTCGCGCTGCCGCTCGTCGAGCGCCCGCGAGGCCTCGACGTCAAAGACCGCTTCGACCCGCGAGGCGGTGACGTTGGCGTGTTGCCCGCCGGGCCCCGAGGAACGGCTGGCGCGCAGCTCGACCTCCGCCAGTGGGATCGAGAGCCGCGGGTCGATTCTCAACTCGTCGGCGATATGGCGTCGACCTTCTCAGCCAATTCGAAGTCGGCCCCAGTGAGGCCGCCCTCGGAGTGAGTGGAGATCGTCACCGTCACCGTGTCCCAGGAAATCTCGAGGTCTGGGTGATGGCCCATCGCCTCGCCCGGCTCGACCAGGCTCTCGACGAACTTCACCGAGCCAACGAAGTCCTCGCACTTGAACTGCTTCGATATCGCGCCCTCACGGTGCTCCCACCCGCTTAGGCCGGCAAGACGGGTCTCGATTTGCTCCTCGCTCAGCAGTGTCATCGCAGCAATCGTACGCTCAGCTCAGCACTTGCGCAGCCGTTCGTAGGCGCCGGCACCGGCCCTCACCCCGAGCACTCTGTATGCGTCGAATTTCTGGTCGGTGTAGAGCTGGTCGACGGTCGGGTTGTTGGGGAAGCGGGGATCCGATTCGTGGTGCGCGCGGACGTCCCAGGGCGCCTTGGCGGTCATCGTGTTGCGCACGTAGACCAGTGTCCCGGTCGCGCCCGGCCGGCCGTCGGGCCGCGGCGGGTATTTGATCGTGGCGGTGACGACGTCGCGCTTTGCCACCGACTCGTCTTTGCCGGGCGACAGTTCATCGGGGTTCTCCCCCTCCTCCCCGCTGAACTCGATCTCGACGTTGAGCTCGCTGCGCGCCAGGGCAATCGCGTCTCCAAGCGTCTTGAACTCGGCGCCATCGCCGCCGACTCCGCTCGCGTCGAGGCAGTAGACGTCCGTGCAGCCGCGACGCAGCAGCTCGACCAGGCCGAGGTTCTCGTAGTGCCCACCATCGGTGACGTAGAGGTACCTGGCGTCGACGCTATTGAGGCCGAGCAGCTCACGCACCAGATAAGACGGCCGCGGTCGGGAGGGAACCGGCTTCTCGGCGCTCGTCGCCACCCAGCGGGGATTGGGGATCCAGACGCCGAGGCGGACGTTGGCCAGGGCCATCAGGAAGCGCAACGGACGCGCGGTCATCTTGCCCATCGAGGGCGAGATCGCCGCGCCCGACATCGCCACGGCGGCCGGCAGCGAGAGATCGTGCCGGCGGAGCTTGCGGCCGCTGAGGATGTCGGTGATCCACTCTTTGAGCCGCTCGCCGGCGCCCGCCTGCGGATCGCGCTCAGCACCGTCGAAAGCGCGCTCCAGCCGCGAGGTCTTGATCGCCCCAACCAGGGGGCCGCCGACGGTGTTGGCGCTGAAGGTGAAGCTGGTCACCGTCCGGCCCGGCGGCGTCGCTGCCGAGTCGGAGATGTTGGCCGCCGCGCAGACGAGCAAAGTCGGCCAGGCCCCGTCATCTTTCTCGTTGTCCAGAGCCGTCTTGGATATCGGCACCAGATCGTCGTAATCCCGCTCGACCGCGACCCCATGCGGCGAGGGCTCGACGACCTCGAGCCGGTCGCGCTCCTCACGCTCGAGGTCGGCCGCTTTGATCCGCTTCAGGGCGAAGGCACTGCTGAGGCGGCGCTTGTAATAGGGGTGAAGCGACCAGGTGGTGAGGTCGACGAGCGCGTAGAGGAGCGCGAAGCCCGCCAGCACGGCCACACCGATGCCGGCCAGCCCCCAGTTGACGCTGTGGCTTCCGTCCCGCGCCGTCTCGGTCATGCCGATCGCAGCCGCCATGCCGAAGATGAAGAGCAGCAGAAGGGGACCGATCAGGGCACCGGCCGCATAGGCGAGGGTCAGGCGGGCCGCTGCGCCGAGCTTGCTGACGGCCTTTTTGGCTCGGTCCAGGCTTTCCTCCGCCGGTTTCGACCTGAGGAAATGGCCGAGCTGCGCCACCACACCGGCGAGTAGAGCAGCGGCGCCGGCGCCGAACTTGGGGGCGTTGGCCTCCACTACGGAGTCGGCCGTGCCGGCGGCGCTGCCGAAGTCGCGGAGCCACTCGACCAGGTAGGGGACGCCAACGAGGAGCAGGGCAACGAACGCCGCGGCGAAAAGGAGCCGCGTCGCCCAGGTGGCAAAGAAGCGCTCCCACTCCTCTTCGCGCCAGCGGAACAGCAGCGTGCAGGCGCCAAACAGGAGGCTCGCGCAGAAGATTCCCAGCGGCGCGATCCAGAACCACGCGGGCAGATTGACCTGGTAGTCGCCAGCAGGCGAGGAACCGGTGAGGCCCGGCAGCAAGGGCGCATAGAGCAGGCCGGTGAGGACCAGCGCAAGGCCGATCAGCGGCAGCGAGATGAAGATCAGGTTGACCAGCAGGCCGAGCAAGATCCGCATGCCGAGGTACACCTTGTCCGTCGTCGTCGGCGCGAGGTAAGAGCAGCGGTTGCGCAGGTACTGCTCCTCCGCTGAGCCCTGCGCGAAGGCCGGCATGCGATCGATCAGGTCGCGGTCGGAATCCCCCTTGCCCGTCTTGGCCACCATCGAGATCGCCGCGGCGATGTAGGAGCCACCCGAGACCGCGGCCAGATAGGAAGCCCGGCGCAGCTCTCCCCTCTCCTGCAGCGACTGCAGCGCCCCGAGCGAGAAAGCCGCCGAGCGGATGCCGCCGCCCGAACAGCAGACGCCGAGCTTGCCGGGCTCGGGATCCTCGACCGTGCCCAGGTAGGACGGCAGCGGCTCCGGGCGGCGACCGTTGAAGAGGATGCGGAGCAGCTTCCGCCGGGGTCGCTTCGCTGCTTCTTGTCGGGCATCCGCCGCAACCCGGTCAAGCAGCCCACCATCGTCAGCCCGGGGCGGGCCCGGCCGGTCGGACTGCGATGAGCCGAAAAATGGCGTCACCGGCTGGCGTCCCCGCAAGACACGTGGAGCAAGCTATCCGATCGCGATCAGGGAGATTCAAGTGCAGACCCGAAATAGCTGCGAGCGGCCTCGACCTCGACGCGGTGATGCGGCTGCTAGCCGCAAAGGACCGGCTCTACCGGCGCTCGCGCTGAAGCTGCCGCCTGGTTCTGCGCTGCGGCGCCGAGGCGCTTCGGCGAGACCACCCCACAGATACCGCCGAACCAGCGGCCGCTGCGCCGGGAGAGAAAGAGTCCATAGCTGCGGTCGGTGCGCCGCGGCAGCCCACAGGCGGCGGTCCGCCGAGCCCCGCGCACGTCCAGCATCTGACCGTCGTCGATCGAGTCGGCACCCTTGTAGACGTGTCGGACTTCGTACCTAAAGACAGCATTGAGCGGCCCGTGCGGCAGCACCTTGACGAGCCGCCCAACCACCGCCCCATCAGCCTCGCGCAAAGACTCCCCCGGCGGCTGCGGCGCGCACGAGCAAGCAACCGCGACGCTCGCAGGCACCAGCACCACCAAAGCAGCCAGCACCAGCCCAATCACCCACGTCCTCCCCTGCACTCGTCCAAATCTACCTGAGGTCTATCCCGGGATAGACCTCACGGAGTGAGAACGATCTTCAGCGCTTCCCGCTGGTCGTACAGTTCGTAGGCCGCTGCCGCTTCATCCAGCTTCATGTGGTGGGTGACCAGCGGTGAGGGGTCGAGCTTGCCGGCCTCGATCAGCGCCAGCACGCGGTCGACGTGGGCGATCACGTTGGCGAGACCGAGCCGCAGCGTAAGACCCTTCAGCCAGGCGAGGCCCAGCGGCACCTCGCCGCGACCGGCGTAGGCGCCGATCCCGGAGACCGTGCCGGCGTCGCGGGCGAGGCTGACCGCCATCTCCAGCGGCCCCGGGTCGCCGACCGCGTCGACGACGACGTCGACGCCGCGTTTCTCCGTCGCCGCCCGCACGACTCGCTTCGGCTCCTCCTCGGTGAGGTGGATCGGGGTGGCGCCGAAGTCCCCGGCCATCGCCAGGCGCTGCTCAACCGAGTCGATCGCGAAGACCTTGGTCGCGCCACCGGCGAGCGCCGCCTGGACCGCGCAAAGGCCGACCGGCCCGAGGCCGAGCACCGCGACCGTGTCGCCCGACCGCATGCCAGCGTGGGCGACGGCGTGGTAGCCGGTTCCCATCACGTCGCCGGCAAAGAGCGCCACCTCGTCGGACATTCCCTCCGGCACTCGGCGCAGGGTCAGGTTGGCGCGGGGCACGAGCAGCTGCTCTGCCTGGGCGCCCTGCAGGTCGCCCAGCTTCGAGCCGTGGCCGAAGGTCTGGCCGTTGTCGCAGCGGTGGTAGTCGCCCCGCAGGCAGGCAACGCAGGTCGCGCAAGCGGTGTGGAAGCAGCCAAGCACGCGGTCGCCGACAGTGACCCGCTCGACGTCGGGCCCGGCAGCGAGCACCGTGCCGACGAACTCGTGGCCGATCGTGAACCCCTGCTCGACCGGCACCCGGCCGTGGAAGATGTGCAAATCCGAACCGCAGATCCCGCTCGCCTCGACCCGGACCAGCGCCTCGTCGGCGCCACCGACGACGGGATCGGCCTTCTCCTCGACCCGGACCTCCCCAGGAGCCTGAAACGTGACCGCACGCACGCCGCGAACCGTATCGCCCGCGGGCCGACGGGACTCAAATCGATCTATATCTTCGTTTTGAGGCCCGTCGGCGGGCGGTTCTACCCGACGCTGACGCCGGGCACGCCGAAGCGGTTGCCGCTGCCGACCGGGTCGGCGGTCTCGGCGATCCGTGCCTCGAGCGCCAGCTCTTTCTCGAAGTCGGCGGCCTCGCCGTGCTGGAAGGAGACGTCCTTGCCCTCGAGCAGCTCGATGAAGACCTCGACGAAGCGCGGGTCGAGCTGTTTGCCGGCGACACGGCGCAGCTCTTGCATCGCCTCGTAGGTGGAGACCGGCGTCCGGTAGGAATCGCGGGCGGTCATCACGTCGTAGGTGTCGGCGACGGAGATGATCCGGGCCAGCTCCGGGATGTCGTCGCCTTCAAGGCCGCGCGGGTAGCCCTTGCCGTCGATCCTCTCGTGGTGGGCGAGGATGATCTCCGCCACCGGCCCGTAGCCGTCGAGTGAGGAGACGACGCGGGCGCCCTGCTGGGGATGGCGCTTGATCAGCATCCAGTCCTCGTCGGTGAGCGGCACGTTGGCCTTGAGGATGCGATCCGGGAGGATGAACTTGCCGATGTCGTGCAGCAGCGCCGCGATGTGGACGAGCTCCTCTTCCTGGCGCGAGTAACCGGCCCGCTGGGCGATCGCCCGCGAGTAACGGGCCACGGCTGCAGAGTGGCGGGCGGTCATCTGGTCCCGCAGGTCGAGCGTGCGCAGCATCGCGCTCAACATGCCGACCTGGAAGCTGGCCAGCTGCTTGCTGCGCCGCTCCAGCTCGTCGCCGCGCTGCTGGGAGAGCAGCAGCTGGCCGAGCAGGTACTGGAAGGTGATCAGGACGACGCCGAAGAGGGCGATCGCGGCGATGCCGATGATGTGGAAGATGAAGGCGACCGCGACGGCGAGCATCGCGCTGGCGAACTCGGATGGCAGCACCGGCGGCAGCACCTTCAGCTTGCTGCGGAAGGAGACCCGCTCGACGTAGCAGCCGTAGCTGGCGATCATCACGAAGTTGATCAGCAGCGCGAACTGGAAGAGGACGAAGACGAGCAGGTAGAAGGCGGGATCCGATTCCGTCAGGCCGATCGCCCGCACACCCGCGTGGAAAGCGATGCCACCGAGCAGCGGAAAGACGGCGTAGGTGAGGACGTTGTTGAGCAGGTAGTGCCCCTCGTCGTGCCAGCGAGCGAACCAGCCGACGAGCATCGCGGCGACGCCGATCAGCGCCGCCGGCGTGCCACCGAGGAAGACCATCGCCAGGACCAGGGCGAGGAAGGTGCCGGAGACCTTGACCTTGGACTCGGTCGAGACCGCGGTCAGGTAGCTGAAGACCGAGAAGGAGAGCAGGACGGCGAAGAGCGCCAGATCCCAGTTGGACTCCGAGGCGTCCCAGATGCCGAGCGCCGCAGTGGCGATGAGCCCGGCGACCATCGTCCCGATCGCGAGACGGGTGGGACGGGGGGGACGCTTATCGTCAGCCATAGCGTTCTTTTGGGAACGGGCCTTCCGGGTGGGAGGCCCCCTGGCCTACAAGATTCATGAGCCGAAGTCCATTCCCTGCGTTCCGGTCGACTGGTTTGCGCCGAACGCAACCTGGGCCGTCCAAGGTACTGGCCAGGCAGGGGCGTAGCAAGGGCGGATGGCCGCATTGCCAGAAGCCGCCCAAAAGCTCCGAGCCGGCTCCGTCCGCGACGACGAGTTGGCTTGTCAAGCCCTAAAAAAGCGAAGGGCGCCCCAGGGCGCCCTTCGGTAAATCAAAACTGGAACGAGCGAAGGTTAGCCCCGCTCGCGTTAGAAGATCTAGTGATGGAAGCCCATGTGCCTTTTCCCTTCAGTGGTGTTGAAACCCTCAGATCGCGCAGTCGCCATCTGAAACTCGTCAATTGCCTGTCAGCTTTGTAGCACAACCCGGCGGAAACTTGTGCATCTGCAGCAAATCTTGTGCATAAATGCAGTAGTTCGTGCAGCCAAACATGCGTAGAGCGCGACTAACCGATCCCCTGAGAAAGCCGCAATTTCGGCGCCTGGCCGCCAGTTACGCGGTCAACGAGCTGGGCGACTGGATGGGGATCGTCGCCCTCTCGGTGCTGGTCTTCGACCGCACGGGAAGCGCTCTGGCGACCGCGGCGCTCTTTCTCGGCACCAGATTTCTGCCGGCGCTGATCGCGCCGATCCTGGTCGCCAAGGTGGAGCAGCCGCCGCCACGCTTCGCCCTGCCGGTGATCTACAGCGGCGAGGCGGCGGCCTTCGGAGCACTGGCGCTGTTCGCCGGCGATGACTTCCTGCTCCTCGGGGTGATTGTCCTCGCGACCATCGACGGGGCACTGGCCCTCACCGGACGAGCGCTCACGCGCGCCGTCGTCGCCGCCTCACTCGAGCCAACCGGCGAACTGCGCGCCGGCAATGCCGTGCTGAATGTCGCCTTCACCGGCAGCGCCGCCCTCGGTCCCGGCATCGCCGGCCTGGTCGTCGCCGGCTTTGGCGTTCAATCGGCGCTGCTGCTCGACGCGGTCTCCTTCTACGCGATCGCCTGGATCCTGCTGACCGCCGGACCGTTGCCCCAGGCCGGACCCGATCCCGGCCTGGTCCGCGACCGGGTCCGCGCCGGACTTGCCTATATCCGCGAGCGAGCGACGCTGCGCCGGCTGCTGGTCGCCCAAGGCGCAGCCTTCGTCTTCTTCGCCGCCGTGATCCCGATCGAGGTGATCTACTCGAAGCAGACCCTGGAGGCGGGCGACTCCGGCTACGGCCTGCTGCTGGCCAGCTGGGGCGTCGGCATGGTGATCGGCAGCTTCGTCTTCGCCTTGGTGCGCCGAGCCCCGCTTCCCGCCCTGCTCTTCTTCAGCACGCTGGCCGTCGGAGCTGGCTACCTCGGGCTGGCGGCAGCACCGACGCTTGCGCTTGCCTGTGCCGCCTCGATCGTCGGCGGCGCCGGCAACGGCGTCCAGTGGGTGAGCGCGATCAGCGCCGTGCAGGAGCTAACCGTGGCGGGCATGCAGGCACGCGTGATGAGCGTTTTGGAGTCGATCGGCGCTGCGATGCCGGGAGTCGGCTATCTCCTTGGCGGCCTGATCGCCAGCGTCGCCAGTCCTCGCATCACCTTCCTCGTCGCTGGCATCGGAGTGCTCGCGATTGTCGTCGCCGCGGTACCGCTGATGGGCGTTAAGTGGCCCGAAAGCGAGGCTAATACAGGTCCAGACGCCATTGACGCCGAAGAGGAGATTATGGTGGAGTTGATTCCAGTGGGAGGGAGTCGTCTGGCAGCCCGATCCGATTCGGAGGTTGTGTCTTGAGAAAGTTTGGACTCGTCACGCTGGTCCTCGCCCTCGTCTCGGGCTCGGCTCTCGGCCTGGCCGCCTGCGGCAGCTCAAGCGGGTCGGAGGGCAAAGAGGGCGGCACGTTGACCGGCAGCTACGCCTCCTTCCCGGAATACCTGGACCCGGCCCTCTCCTACGAACTCGAAGGCTGGACGGCGATGTACGACACCTACCTCCCGCTGCTCACCTACGCCCACGAGACCGGCGAGGCGGGGAGCAAGGTCGTTCCCGGCCTGGCCAAGAGCCTGCCGAAGATCAGCGACGGCGGCAAGACCTACACGCTGACGCTGCAAAAGGGCCTCAAGTACTCCGACGGCACCGAGGTCAGGGCCTCTGACTTCGCCAGCTCGATCGAACGTCTCTTCAAGCTCAACTCGCCCGGCTCCGGCTTCTACTCGGACATCGTCGGCGCGGAAAAGTTCGCCGAAACCAAGAGCGGTGGCATCCCGGGGATCAAGACGGACGACAAGACCGGCGAGATCACGATCGAGCTGACCCAGCCGCGGGGCACCTTCACCAACGAGCTCGGCATGCTCTTCGCGGCGGTGCTGCCCGCCAATACGCCCGCCAAGGACCTCTCGGCCGACCCGCCGCCCGCCACCGGCCCCTACGTGATCGTCAAGGCCGAAAAAGGCCGCGGCTGGTCCTACGAGCGCAACCCGCACTGGGCGAAGAGCAACGCGAAGCTGGTACCGGCGGTGCCGAGCGGCCACGTCAACAAGATCGAGATCAGCGTCATCCGCAACGACTCGACCCAGGTGAACAACGTCGAGCAGGGCAAGACCGACTGGATGCAGCCGCCCGTGCCTTCCGATCAATACGCGTCCCTCAAGGACAAATACGAAGGGACCCAGTTCCGGGTCGACCGGCCGATCAACCTCTACTACTTCTGGATGAACACCACCGAGCCGCCCTTCGATGACCTCAAGGTGCGTCAAGCCGTCAACTACGCCGTAAACACCGAAGCCCTGGAACGGATCTACTCCGGGTCGCTCTCCGGCACGCACCAGATCCTCCCCCCCGGCGTGCCCGGTCATGAGGAGTTCGACCTCTACCCCTATGACTTGGCCAAAGCCAAGGAACTGATCGCCGAGGCCAACCCCTCGGATCGCGACATCACTGTCTGGACAGACAACGAAAGCCCCAACGACGATGCCGGTGCTTACTACGCCGATGTGCTCGACAAACTCGGCTTCAACGCCAAGCTGAAGACGCTAAACGCCGACAGCTACTACACCGTCACCGGCAACCTCTCGACGCCGGACCTCGATACCGGCTGGACCGCCTTCGTCCAGGACTACCCCCATCCGAACGACTTCTTCCAGCCCCAACTGGCGGGCGAAAGCATCTATCCGACCTTTAACACGAACTTCGCTCAGATCGACGTTCAGGCGCTGAACGAGAAGATCGCCGGGCTGGCCGAAGAAACGCTGGGACCCAAACAGGAAAGCGAATACGCAGAGCTCGACAGGGAATACATGGAAGAAGCGCCGTGGGTGCCCTACGGGAACAACAACCTCTCGACCTTCGTCTCCAGCGCGATCGACCTCGACAAGGTGATCTTCAACCCCACCTTCGGTCAGGATCTGACCAGCTTCCAGTTCAAGTAGCCGCCAGGCCCTGCTTCAGACTACGAGCGTGGCTCCGGAGTCGATCGCGGCGGCGGACCCGGCGGGCAGCAGCCCGTGGCGCTTGGCGCTGCGGCGCCTGCGGGGCAACCGCATCCCGCTCGGCTTTCTCGGCCTCTTCGTCCTGATCGTCGTCTTCGTCCTCGCGGCGCCGCTCTGGGCCAACGAGGTCGCCCACACGGGGCCGAACGACACCCACACCCTGCAGAAGATCGAAGTCGACGGCGAGAAGCGCGACGTCGTTAGTCCCGAAGGCCGACCGATAGGCCCAGTCTGGCTCGGTGCCGACGGCAAGTTCTTCCTCGGCGCCGATGGCCGCCTCGGCCGCGACGAGATGGTGCGCTTGATGTACGGCGGTCGCATCTCGCTCTTCATCGCGATTGTCTCGGCGCTGATCACGACCCTGCTGGCGACGGTCCTCGGCCTGCTGGCTGGCTACTTCCGCGGCGCCACCGACGCGGCGATCTCACGGACGATGGACGTGATCTGGGCCTTCCCCGTGCTGCTGCTGGCGATCGCGCTCGGCTTGACGCTCGCCGTTGGTGGCTTGCAGATCGGCCCGCTGCAGATCTCCGGCAGCTCGATCTGGATTCCGATCCTGATCATTAGCCTCGTCTACACGCCGTACATGGCGCGGCCGATCCGCGGCGACGTCCTCTCGCTGCGCGAGAAAGAGTTCGTCGAGGCGGCGGTGGCGCAGGGGGCCGGCCCGCTGCGGGTGATGTTCGGCGAGCTGCTGCCCAACCTCTGGTCGACGATCATCGTCTTCTTCACCCTCACGGTCGCCAACAACATGCTGCTCGAGTCGGCCCTCTCCTACCTCGGCGTCGGCGTGCAGGCACCCAATGCCTCCTGGGGCACGATGCTCGCCGCGGGCCAGAACCTGCTGACCAGTGCACCGCTGCTGACGATCATCCCTGGCACGATGATTCTGCTCACCGTGCTCGCGGTGAACGTCTTCGGCGACGGGCTGCGCGACGCGCTCGACCCGAAGTCAAAAGTCCGCTTCGAGGCGCACAGCGGGCTGAGCGCGCCGGAGGGCAGTGAGACGATCGAGGGGATCGCGCCCTAGTGGCCCGCTTCGTACTCAGGCGCCTGATCGGGATGGTCGCGGTTCTCTTCGCCGTCTCGGTCCTCACCTTCCTGATCTTCAACGTGATCCCCAACTCCGACCCGGCCCGCAGCATGGCTGGCAGGAACCCGACCCCGGCGCTGGTCGCCAGCATCACCGAGGAATGGGGCTTTGACGACTCGCTCCCCCAGCAGTACGTCACGATGATGCGCAAGGTCTTCAGCGGCGACCTGATCTCCTACCAGGGGAGAGAAAACGTCGACGAACGGATCCTCGAAGGGATCCCCGCCACCTTTTCGCTCTGCGTCGGCGCGGCGGTGCTATGGCTGTTCTTCGGCATCCTCTTCGGCTACCTCTCGGCGGTCAGGGCAGGGGGTTGGCTCGACCGAGCTCTGACCGCGCTCGCCGTGGCGGGGATCTCGATGCCGGTCTTCTGGCTCGCCGCGATCTTCCTCAACTACCTCACCTACAAGACCGAAATATTCCCCTCCGGTGGCTACGTCGAGCTTGGCGAAGACCCGCTCGAGTGGGCCAACCACCTGATCCTGCCCTGGGTCACGCTGGCGATCCTCTACGCCGGCTTCTACAGCCGCGTGCTGCGCTCGAGCATGCTCGACGTGATGAACGAGGACTACGTTCGCACGGCGCGGGCCAAGGGCCTGAGTGAGCGGCGGGTGATGGGGCGCCACGTGATGCGCAACTCGCTGATCCCGGTCGTCACCCTCTTCGGGCTCGACTTCGGCGCCCTGCTCGGCGGCGCGATCCTGATCGAAAGCATCTTCAACCTCAACGGCGTCGGCCAGTACGCCTTCGAAGCCCTCTCCAACACGGACCTGCCCCCGATTCTGGCGATCGTCCTCTTCGGCGCCTTCTTCGTCGTCCTCTTCAACACCCTCGTCGACATCGCCTACGCCTGGCTCGACCCGCGGATCAGGCTCGGAGCGGAGGCGCGATGAGCTTCCGGTGCGCCTTTTCCGGTCTATGCCCAGATAAAGCGCACCGGAAGGGGGGTTCGTGAGCGAGGCGCTGCTCACGGTGGAGGACCTGCGGGTTGCGTTCGACACCCAGAGCGGGCGGGTGCAGGCGGTCGACGGGGTCTGTTTCGATCTGGAGCCGGGCGAGGTGCTGGCGATCGTCGGCGAGTCGGGCTCGGGCAAGAGCGTCACCGCACAGACGATCCTCGGCCTTAGCCGCTCCGCCAACGCGCGGATCGAGGGCTCGGTGAAGCTGGCAGATGAAGAGCTGATCGGCGCCGATGATGAGGCCCTGCGCAGGGTTCGCGGCGCCCGGATCGCGATGGTCTTCCAGGACCCGATGACCTCCTTCAACCCGGTCTACAAAATCGGTTGGCAGATCGCCGAGGCGATCCGTGCCCACCGCCGGGGGGTGGGCAAGAGCGAGGCGCGAGAGCGCACGATCGAGCTGCTCGCCTCGGTCGGCATCCCGGAGCCGGCACGCCGCCTCGATGACTACCCCCACCAGTTCTCGGGCGGGATGCGCCAGCGGGCGATGATCGCGATGGCGCTCGCGCTCGAGCCGGAAATTCTGATTGCCGACGAGCCGACCACGGCGCTCGACGTGACCGTGCAGGCGGAGATCCTCTCCCTGCTTGAGCAGCTCAACCGCGAGCGCGGTCTGGCGACGATCCTGATCACCCACGACCTCGGGGTCGTCGCCGAGGTCGCCGACCGGGTGCTGGTCATGCACGAGGGGGTGATCGTCGAGCGCGGCAGCCTCGACGAGATCTTCTACGCGCCCGGCGACCCCTACACGCGCAAGCTGCTCGACGCCGTGGTGCGGCTCGATCAGGCGCCACCGCTGCGGGTGGGGCGCGAGGGCGAGCCGCTGCTTGAGGTCAGCGATCTGATCAAGCACTTTCCGGTTAAGCGCGGCCTGCTCTTCGATCGCGAAGTCGACCGGGTGCGAGCGGTTGACGGCGTCAGCCTCAGCGTTCGCGAGGGCGAAACGCTCGGCCTCGTCGGCGAGTCGGGCAGCGGCAAGTCGACGCTCTCGCGCACGATCCTGCAGCTGCTCGCGCCGACCTCGGGCTCGGTCCGCTTCGAGGGACGCGAGATCGGCGGGCTCTCGCGGCGGGAGATGCGGCCGCTGCGGCGCCAGATGCAGATGGTCTTCCAGGACCCCTATGCCTCGCTCAACCCGCGCAGGCGGATCGGCCAGATCGTCGCTGAGCCACTGCGACTGCAGGGTGAGGCGAGCGGCGCGGAGCTGCGCCGGCAAGTGCAGGGGCTGCTTGACCGGGTCGGCCTCTCCGCCGAGCATTACGACCGCTTCCCGCACGAGTTCTCCGGCGGCCAACGCCAGCGGATCGGGATCGCCCGGGCCCTGGCACTACAGCCGAAGCTGATCATCGCCGACGAGCCGGTCTCCGCCCTCGACGTCTCGATCCGCGCCCAGATCCTCGACCTGCTCTCCGAGCTGCAGTCCGAGTTCGGGCTCACCTACGTCTTCGTCGCCCACGACATCGGCGTCGTGCGCCACGTCTCCGACCGGATCGCGGTGATGTACAAGGGCAAGATCGTCGAGGAGGGCCCGGCCGATGTGGTCTGCGAGCGGCCGGAGGACGCCTACACCAAGCAGTTGCTGGCCGCGGTGCCGATACCCGACCCCCGCGAGGCGCGGCTGCGCCGGGAGGCCGTGGGACCCGCCTGAGCTTCGCCCGGCAAACTGTCGGGCAGATGAACCTGCCGCTTGCACCACCGGTCAAACCGCAGCTGGCGCTGACCCGCAAAGCGCTGCCCATCGGCGAGGAGTGGGCATACGAGCAGAAGCTCGACGGCTTTCGCGCGATCGTTTTCGTCGACGGCGGCGACTCTTACATCCAGTCGCGGGGCGGCAAAGCACTGTCGCGCTACTTTCCGGAGCTGAGCTTCCCCCTCGGCCGCTACGTGGTCGACGGTGAGCTGGTCATCCGCGACGACGAGGGCAGCATCGAATTTGACGCCCTGCAGAGCCGCATCCACCCGGCCGAGTCTCGGATCAAGCTGCTCTCCGAGGAGATCCCGGCCTGCTTCGTTGCCTTCGACCTGCTTGCCGAGGGAGACCAGGCGCTGCTGGAGACTCCGTTCGGCGAGCGCCGCGAGCGGCTGGAGGGGCTGCTCGATGGGACCTCGGTCGAAGTGAGCAAGCTAAGCCCTGAGACCGAGCAGGCCGAAGAGTGGCTGCGCCGCACCGAGGGCACGATGGCTAAGCAGCTCGATGCGCCGTACGTCCCCGGCAAGCGCAAAGGGATGGCGAAGATCAAGCGTGAGCGCACGATCGACTGCGTGGTGATGGGCTGGCGCCCCGGCAAAGAGGAGGGCACCGTCGGCTCTCTGATCCTCGGCCTCTATGACGGCGGCGAGCTGCGCTCCGTTGGCCATATCTCCGGCTTCAGCCACGAGACGAAACGAAGCCTGCGCACCCTGCTGGAACCGCTGGAGACGGGCGAGAGCGGCACCGCCGAGCCGAGCCGCTGGACCGGCGGCCGCGACCTCGAGTGGGTGGCGCTACGCCCCGAGCTCGTGATCGAGATCGGCTACGACCACGCCGCGGCCGGACGGATCAGGCACGGCGGGAGGTTCCACCGGTTCCGGGACGACAAAGCGCCGGAGGAGTGCCTGTTCTCGGAGCTGGACGAAGGCTAGGCGGAGCGATCCGCTTCTTTGCCCTGAACTCGTTCGTCTCTCCAGTCCAGGAAAAAGAGCACGCCCATCGCGACGGCGAACGCAAACAGCGCCAGCGCTTCCATTGCCCCTTCGTTGTCGTAAAGGAAAACGGTGCCCACGACCAGCACAACCACGCTGACCGCGAGGCCGATATTCGCGTTCCTAAACGATCTCTTCATGTGCTCAGACAAAAGACTTCACCAGAATATCAATTGACAGTAGGAGCAAAGAGAAGGCGCCCCCAACGTAGCCACCTGTCACGGCGTGCCCCTCTGAGCTCGCGCGAGAGCGGTTGACGACCAAAGCACCAGCCCCGCCAACAAATCCTCCAACAATCAGACCAGCGCCAATCGACGCGGCCAACGCTTGGAACGCGCTTGTTGCGGAGCCAATACCTGCGAGCAGATGCACGGTCCCCGGAGCCTGCACCGCGCGGCCGCGCAAGTGGTGCGCAGACTGTGCCGAAGGGGAGGCGGGAGCCTCAAAAAAGGCGTGGTTGAGGCGGGACGGCAGCCCTCCCATCTGACAAATCGCCGGCGGAGGGGCGGCGATTTTGAGTATCCGCCAGCTGGGAGGGCTGCCGTCCCGCCTTCGAGCGGTTGCTTCGGGTGCTTTTGCCCCAGCCGCGGACTCGGCGGGTGAGCTTGGCGCGATCTGATGGCTGCATGTAGGAGCGGCCGCGGTAGAGATCTTCGTAGCGGGGGAGCAAGTCGGGGCGTTTGGCCTCCAGCCACGCGAAGAAGACGTCCTTGACCTCGTCCCGCAGATGGAGGGCGACGCCGCCGAGGAAGCTCGCCCCGGCTTCTCGGGCGCGATCGACGATCGGCTGGACCTGCTCGGGGGAGTCGTTGATGCCGGGCATCAGCGGGGCGATCAGGACGCCGGAGTCGACGCCGCGGCGGCGCAGCTCGGCCACCGCGTCGAGGCGAGCCGACGGGCTCGGGGTATGCGGCTCGGTGGCGCGCCAGGCCTCCTCGTCGAGGGTCGGCACGGAAAGGTTGACGGAGACCGGCAGGCGCTTGGCCATCCGCGCAAAGATCTCCACGTCCCGCATTACCAAGGGCGACTTGGTCAGCACCGAGACCGGCGTGTTGGCCTGCTCGAGGGCCGCCAGAATCGGCGGCATCATCCGGTAGCGGCTCTCCACCCACTGGTAGGGATCGGTGTTGGTCCCAAGAGCCACCAGTTCGCGCTTCCAGCTGTCCCGCCCGAGCTCGGTCCGCAGCAGCTCCGGCAGATTCACCTTGACCACGATCTCGCGCTCGAAGTCGCGGCCGGCGTCCATGTCGAGGAAGACGTGGGTCCGCCTGGCGAAGCAGTACGAACAGGCATGACTGCAGCCCCGGAAAGGATTGATCGTCCAGTTGAAGCCGTAGCGCCCCCCTGGCACGCGGTTGAGCGCCGAGCGAGCCCTGACCTCGTGGAAGTTGACGCCCATCGCCTCGGGCGCGTCGAAGGTCCGCACCGTCGTCCCGTCGCCAATCCCAGGGAGGCGCAAATCGTTCTCGACTCGCTGTTCGTCCCACCGCATACGAACATATGTTCGCACACGGTTCGGCGGAGGACGCTAACGCAGCTTGCCCCACCGAACCGCGCATCCGACATTGACCCCAGTGGAGTGGGGTCAATGTCGGATGCGCTGATGAACTCAACTCAAGCTAGCGCGCGCAGGAGGGCCGGTGGCCCCTCCCGAAACACTCCAGCGCGGCGCTAGC
>JBKPOV010000213.1:0-20576 GCA_046733315.1 Actinomycetota bacterium | reverse complement strand
ATGCAGCCGACTTTCAGATCGCCCTCAGTCTCGCCCTGGCGATGACCCTCGACGACCTGCGCCCGGCGATCGCAAACCGTCCGGCCGGAGCCCTCGCAAAGCGCATCGCCCCGAACTACCCCGGCAAAGCTCCGCCGATCTTGCCGCCGGCCTGGCTGCAGCAATTGCGCGACGTGGCGACGGCTGCCTAGCTCAACGAGCCGGTGCGTTCAGCACGCTGACCCGGCCCAAGCGCCGCGAGCAGAAGGGCGACGCGCTCGCCGCCGGGGAGCGCGAGCTCTGGATCGAGCTCCAGCAACGGCGCGAGGACGAAACGGCGGCTGCTCACCTCGGGGTGGGGCAGGGTGAGGCGGTCGGTGGAGAGTTCGAGATCGCCGAGCAGGAGCAGGTCGACGTCGAGCGGCCGGGGACTGTGGCGCGGCGCATCAAGGGCACGGCCACGGGCGACCTCGATCTCCTTGCAGAGGTCGAGCAGGGCATCGGGCTCGAGGTCGGTGCGGATGCGAATCGCGGCGTTGAGGAAGTCGGCTTGGTCGAGCACCTCGCCGACCGGCTCGGTCTCATAGACAGAGGAGACCGCCTCCACCTCCACACCCCGTTCGCGAAGCATCTCGATCGCCGCCCGCAGGTGAGACTCGCGGTCGCCGACGTTTGAGCCCAGGCCTAGGTAGCCGATCCGCACGACTCGACTAGCTCGCTTCCGCGTCGTCCTCGTCGGACTCTTCGGCGCGCTCGTGGACGACCTCCACGGCGACCTCCTGGATCGCCAGCGGCAGGGGCGGCTCCGGCTTGGCGGCGCGGACGCGGACGGACTCGCAGCCATACCGTTCCATCAGGCGCTCGCCGATGACCTGGGACAGCCGCTCCAGGGTCCGATAGCTGCGCTCGGTGGCGGCGAGGGCAACGATGTCGCAGACCTGCGCGTAGTCGACCGTGTCCTCGATCCGATCGGTGAGCACCGCGTCGCAGTCGGGCACGTCGAAGGAGACGTCGAACTCGAGCCGCTGCCCCACCTCCTGCTCGGAGTCACTGACACCGTGATGGGTGTAGATGGAGAGTCCACGCAACTCCACCTCGACCCGTGACTCGAACCCGTTGCCATGCGCCTCCATAGAAGGAACCTACCCAAGGATGGCGTTCGTGACGGTGAGCGCCTGCGCCATCTCGGCGACGTCATGAACCCGCAGCACGTCCGCACCCTCGGCAACCGCGAGCACAGACGAAGCGATCGAACCGCCAAGCCGGTTGTCCACATCCGACCCGTCGACCTTGCCGATGAAGCTCTTGCGCGAGGTCCCGATCACCAACGGCCGACCCAGCGCGCGCAACTCCCCCAGCCGCCGCAGCAGCTCCAAATTGTGCTCGAGCGTCTTGCCAAACCCGATCCCCGGATCCAGCCAAATCCGCTCCTCCGCAACCCCCTCCCCCACCGCAAACTCCATCCGCCCCGCCAGAAACGCCTTGACGTCACCCACCACGTCGTCATACCGCGGATCGTCCTGCATAGTCCGCGGATTCCCCGGCATGTGCATCAGCACCACCCCGACCTCGCGCTCCGCGCATAGCCCCGCCATCCCCGGCTCGTGCTGAAAGGCGGTCACGTCATTCACGATCGAGGCCCCAGCGTTCAGAGCCGCCTCGGCGACCGCCAGCTTCGAAGTATCGATGGAGACCGTGGCCCCCCCGGCTAGCGCAGCCACCACCGGCTCCACCCGCCGCAGCTCCTCCGCCTCCTCGACTTCCTCTGCCCCAGGCCGAGTTGATTCCCCCCCCACATCCAAGATCGACGCCCCATCCCTAACAAGCTCCTCGCCATGCCGAATCGCCGCAGCCGGATCGAGGTACTGGCCCCCATCCGAAAACGAGTCCGGCGTTACGTTGACGACCCCCATCAGCTTGGGATTCATGAACGAAGTATCCCCAGCTATTGAGAAGGGTGCGGGGCACCTCCCGAACAGGCGGATACTCAAAAAGGCGCGCTAATTAGCGCGCCTTTTGTCAGGGCGGGAGGTGCCCCGCACCCTCCCCAACCTGGAGACCCTCGTCCCTAATCCCTAACTGGCGTCGCCGCCCGCGTACCCCGGCCTGGGCCGCGGTATCGGCCGCGCACCCTCCCGCTGCGCCCGTTCCGGCTCCGGCGCCGGCTCGACCGGCTGCGCCGGCTCCTCGTCGTCAGCGAAGACCTCGTCCACGGGCTTGCCGGCGAGCAGCGCCACGAACTGCTCGGCGTCGATCGTCTCGCGCTCGAGCAGGATCTTGGAGATCGTGTCGAGGTTCTCGCGGCGATCGGTGAGCAGGTCCTTGGCAGTCTGATGGGCGCTCTCGACGATGCGGCGGATCTCGTCATCGATCTCGCGGGCGATCTCGTCGGAGTAGTCGGGCTCTGAGGAGAACTCGCGGCCGAGGAAGGGCTGGCCGCGATCGTGGCCGAAGACGCGCGGGCCGAGGCGCTCGGACATGCCGAAGCGCATCACCATCTGCTTGGCCGTCTCGGTCACCTTTTCGAGGTCGTTGGAGGCACCGGTGGTGATCTCGCTGAAGACGATCTCCTCGGCGGCGCGGCCACCGAGGGTCATCGCCATCGTGTCGGTCAACTCGGCGCGCGAGGTGAGGAACTTGTCTTCGCTCGGCAAGCTGATCGTGTATCCGAGCGCCTGGCCGCGGCTGATGATCGAGATCTTGTGGACCGGGTCGCAGTTGGGCAGCAGATGGCCGACGATCGCGTGACCGAGCTCGTGGTAGGCGGTGATCAGGCGCTCCTTCTCGCTCATCACCCGCGTCTTCTTCTCGGGACCGGCGATCACGCGCATGATCCCCTCCTCGAGCTCCTCCATCGAGATCTCGCGGCGACCCTGGCGGGCGGTGAGCAGCGCCGCCTCGTTGATCAGGTTGGCGAGATCGGCGCCGGTGAAGCCGGGCGTCTGGCCGGCCAGGGCGTCCAGATCGATCGCTTTGGAGAGCGGCTTACCGCGCGTGTGCACCTCGAGGATGTGCTTGCGGCCCTTGCGGTCGGGACGGTCGACGACGACCTGGCGGTCGAATCGGCCCGGCCGCAGCAGCGCCGGATCGAGGATGTCGGGCCGGTTCGTGGCGGCGATGAGGATGATGTTGTCCTTCATCTCAAAGCCGTCCATCTCGACCAGCAGCTGGTTCAGGGTCTGCTCGCGCTCGTCGTGACCGCCGCCCATGCCGGCGCCGCGATGGCGGCCGACGGCGTCGATCTCGTCCATGAAGATGATGCAGGGCGAGTTCTGCTTGGCTTGCTCGAAGAGGTCGCGGACGCGGCTGGCGCCAACGCCGACGAACATCTCGACGAAGTCCGAGCCGGAGATCGAGAAGAAGGGGACGCCCGCCTCGCCGGCGACGGCGCGGGCGAGCAGCGTCTTGCCGGTGCCGGGCGGCCCGTAGAGCAGCACGCCCTTGGGGATGCGCGCTCCCAACGCCTGGAACTTCTTCGGGTTCTCGAGGAATTCCTTGATCTCCTGCAGCTCCTGCACCGCCTCGTCGACGCCGGCGACATCGCGGAAGGTGATCTTGGGCGCGTCCACCGACATCCGCTTCGCCTTCGATTTGCCGAAGTTCATCACTCGCGAGCCGCCGCCCTGCATCTGGTTCATCAGGAAGATCCAGAAGCCGAAGAAGAGGACGAAGGGCAGGATGTAGGTGAGCAGCGAGAGCAGGCTGGAGCCGCCGGTGCCGTGCACCGTCGTCTCCACTTGATTGCGGTCGATCAGGTTGAGCAGCGACTGCTCGGTATTGGGCGGGTAGCCGGTGGAGAAGCTTTCGCCGTTGCGCCGCTCGACGTCAAGCGTGTTGTCCTTGGTGTTGATCGAGATCTTTTCGATCTTGCCGCTGGCGATCAGGCCGCCCTGCTCCTTTGAGCTGACCAGTTCGTTGTACGACGGCGCCTTGTCGTCTGACGGGCTGCTGATCACCTTCTGCGCAACGAAGGCAAGGATCACCACGAGCAGGATCGGAAAAGCCGCGCTCTTAAAAAAACGCCTCACAGGGAAAAATCAGCGTACCAGGGCAGATTGGGCTTCCGAGCGTCGTTTGCGTCGCGGCACTACTCGGCCAACGCGGCAACGTAGGAGAGGTTGCGGTAGCGCTGCGCGTGGTCGAGCCCATAGCCGATCGCAAAGCGGTTGGGGATCTCGAACCCGACGTACTTCGGAGAGAGATCGACGCGCAGCCGCTCGGGCTTGGTCAGCAGGGCGCAAACCTCCAGCGAGGCCGGGTTGCGCGCCCTTAGATTGCGCATCAAGTACTGCAGGGTGAGGCCGGAGTCGATGATGTCCTCGATGATCAACACGTCCCGACCTTCGATCGGTGCGTCGAGGTCCTTCATGATCCGCACGACGCCTGAGGAGTCGGTCTGCGAGCCGTAGCTGGAGACGGCCATGAAGTCGATCTCGCAGGGGCCCTCGATGTTGCGCATCAGGTCGGCGAGGAAGAGAACCGCGCCCTTGAGCACGCCGACCATGAAGAGGTCTCGCCCCGCGTACTCCTCGCTGATCTGGCGGCCGAGTTCGCCGACGCGCCGCTGCAGGTCCTCGCTGGAGACGAGGGTCTCGCCGATCGAGGACTCGGTCATCGTGGCGCAGTCTAGATACGAAGCCCGCCGACGGGCCTCAAAGACGAGGTATAGATCGCTTTCAGTCCCGTCGGCGGGCTTTAGCGCTCGGCGCGCAAGACGCCGCGCTCGACCACCGCTCGCACGCCGCCTCCGAGGTCGAGCCTTGCGGTGCCGGTGCGACGCAGCGCCGCCACCTCGTCAGCGTGATTGGCAGCACCCGGCACCGGGCGGCCGGCAGCCCGGTCGGCGAGGCGCTGGACGACGAGACGGCGCAGGGCCCGGTGCAGCTCCGAGAGCCGGTCCAGCTCGATCGTTCCGCGCGCGGATCCGTTGGCGGCCAGCTCGGCGTCGACGAGCGAGTCGAGCAGCTCAGCCTCATCGCGCAGCAGCTCAGCCGTACGCAGCACGTTGCGGGCGGCCGCCGGGTGAATCTCGGCCAGCGCGGAGGCAAGGCCGTGGCGGACGCGGTTGCGCGCGTAGCTGCCTTCGGCGTTGGTGGGATCGTCGCGCCAATCGAGCCGTCGCTCTTCGCAGTAGGCGGTGGTCTGCTCGCGGGTGAAGCCGAGTAGCGGCCGCACCAAGCTGCCGTCGCGCGGTCGCATACCGAGCAGCGCACGGCGGCTCGGCGAGGAGGCTAGGCGGTAGAGGATCGTCTCCACCTGGTCGTCGGCGGTGTGACCGGTCGCGATCGCGGCTCCCTCGCCGACCGCCAGCCGCGCGGCTGCGGCGTAGCGGGTGTCCCGTGCCCAGGACTGCAGGTTGCCGGGACCCTCGGGGCGGCGCGGTCGCTCGAGCTCGAGCCGCACCCCGAGCCGCGAGCAGAGCGCCGCGCAGTGCGCCTCATCGGCATCTGAGTCATCGCGCAACCCGTAGTTGACGTGGACCGCTGTGACCGCGGCCGGGCCGAGCAGGCGCGCCGAGAGGTCGAGCAGGCAGACCGAATCGCGCCCCCCGGAGAGCATCGCAACCAAAGGCGTATCGGCCGGCAGCAGCCCACCCTCCCGGACGGCGTCAAGCATCCGCTCGCTCTCCATAGCCCTAAGTGTCGCGCGCACGGCCGTTCCGGTGCGCTTTATGTGGTCTATGCCCACATAAAGCGCACCGGAAAGCTGGGACGTCAGTCGGCCGAGCGGACGACGAAGAGCGGCGTCGGTGCTGGGAAGCCCCTGAGCGTTACCTCGCCGATTGGGTCGCAGGTGAGGCCGCGGCCGTGCAGCGCTTCGCTGACGCGATCGGTCACAAGCACCTCGCCGGCCTGGGCGCGGTTGACCACCCGGTGAGCGAGGTTGACGTGGGTGCCGAAGTAGTCGCCGTCGCGGTAGACGGCCTGCGCGTAGTGAATGCCGACGCGTGGCTGGGGACGCTGCGGGAAGCGGCCCATGAGACCGACGGCCCACTCGGTCAGCGAGGCAGGGTCGGATGAGACGACCATCACCTCGTCGCCGATCGTCTTGACGATGGTGGCCTCGGGCGGCAGCGTCGCCTCGACCGTTTCGACAAAGTTCTCGATCACGTCGAGGGCCTCCATGTCTCCCTCTTCCTCTGTGTAGCGGGTAAAGCCGGTGAGGTCGATGAAGCAAAGCGTTACCGGGATGTGGTGCACCTGTGACGCGGCCATCCCCAGATCGCTCTCCATGTGGCCAACGACGTCCTGCTCGAGGAAGAAGCGCAGGTAGCGAGTGTGGAGGTACTCGGTGAGGGGCGCGGCGAGGGGGAGGATGTCGCCGGCCAGCTCGCCCATCTCCTCGGCCATCTCCAGCTCCGGCACCGCGTCGCGAATCAGCGGTTCGTGCACGTAGAGATGAAAGAGCCGAACCTCGGCGTCAGCGATGCGTCGCAGCGACTGGACGTAGACGCGCACGAGCTGGAGAAAAGCGACGAGCGGGAAGCCCGCGGCCAGGACCCGGGCGCAATGGCGCAACGCCTGAACGTCGTGGGGGTCGAGCAGGCGCTCGCTCCCCAACGGGGTGCCGAGGATGACGAGGATGCGCTCGACCAGCTCCGGCTCGAGCCCGGTCTCACGGGCGACCTCCTCGACCGTCGTCTGCTCCTCCGGCTTCGGAAAGAGGTCCTCGGTGAAGCCGAAGGCGAGCCGCCCCTCGCGCCCCGCGCGCTTCAGGTCCTCGAGCGAGTGGCCGCGCTCCCGCATCCGCGCCACCACGCGGGCCTGGGCGGCGGCCGCGGCCGTCCAGCGCCCCCGGCGCACCGGCAGGACTCGCTCGTCCGCCCAGCGCTTCAGCGTGCTCGTCGAGACACCAGCACGGCGCGAAGCCTCGCTGAGAGATATCTGCTCCTCGGCCACAGCGCCCCGAGGCTAACCGCTGCGGAGGAGGAACCAGTGACCCCTCCCCGGAGGCTCAAGCGACCACCTTGCAAATCGCAGCAAACGCTCTGCTGCGCGACGGCCTCCGGGGAGGGGTGACTGGTTCCTCTTGGCATTCCTATGCAGATATCTCCGAATCCTCGTGCGCTTGCAAGACCGGCTCGCCGTCCTCGCCGGTGCGGATGCGGATCGCCTCCTCGACCGGAAGGACGAAGATCTTTCCGTCGCCGACCTCGCCCGTACGGGCGTGCCGGAGGATCGTCTCGACGACCAGACCCTTGTCCTTGTCCTCGACGACCACCTCCAGCTTCAACTTCGGCCGGACGTTGACTGTGAGCGTCGAGCCTCTGTACCGCTCGACGATCCCCTTCTGGCGCCCGGAGCCCTTGGCCTCGACGATCGACAGGGAGGGGAATCCCTTGTCGAGCAGCTCGGCCCTGATTGGCTCGAACGCCTCGTGACGGATGAAGGCCTCGATCTTCTTCATTGCGATCACCCTCCTATCGCGTCTCGGTGGCTGTCATTTGAGCCGGGACCGGAGCGGCGATTCCCGCCCCGGCTTCGCTGAACGTCCCCGGCAGGCCCGTCGAGTACTCGGGCTGGGGAATGAACTGCTCCGGGTAGCCGTACATGCCGTGCGAGCTGATGTCGAGGCCGGCCTCCTCCTCCTCCTCGGAGACGCGGAGCCCAATCGTCGACTTGATCAACTTGAACGTCACGATCGAGATCGCGAAGACGACCACGAAGGTGAAGAGCACGGCCAAACCCTGAACCCCGAACTGACCCAGGGACTGGCTGAACGGCACGTCCCCGAACACGGAGTACCAAATGCCTGGTGCGGCCCCTTCGCTGACCAACCTGGCCGAACCGAAGATGCCGACCGAGAGCGTTCCCCAGATACCGGCCAGGCCGTGCGCGGAGAGTGCCCCGACCGGGTCGTCGAGGAGCTTGTCGATCGCCAGTACGGCGAAGACCACGATCAGGCCCGCGACGAAGCCGATGATCGGCGCCGCCCAGTACTCGACGAAGCCCGACGGAGCCGTGATCCCGACCAGTCCGGCGATCGCCCCGTTGCCGGCCATGCCGACGTCGAGCGTACGGCTCTTCAGGTAGACGGCCAGAGAGGCACCGATGACGCCGGCCGCGGCGGCGAGCTGGGTGTTCAGCATCACCTCGCCGAAGAACGACCCGCCGGTTTCGAAGGTCGAGCCCCCGTTGAAGCCGAACCAGCCGATCCAGAGGATGATCACGCCGAGACCGACGAGCGGCATCGAATGGCCCGGGATGACCCGCGGGTTGCCGTCGGCGTCGTACTTGCCGCGACGCGGTCCCAGCAGCAACAGCGCCGAGAGGGCCCCAACCGCGCCGGTGAGGTGGACTACCGATGAGCCGGCAAAGTCCATCACCGGCTTGCCGCCGATGTCGGAGAGCAGGCCACCGCCCCAGACAGCGTGGGCGACCAGCGGGTAGATCACCGCGCCGAAGACAATCGCGTAGACGACATAGGCGCCGAATTTGATCCGCTCCAGGGTGGTGCCCCAAACGATCGCCAGGGAGACCGCGCAGAAAGCGAGCCCGTAGAGCATCAGCATCGCGGTTTCGCCGGTTACCACTTCTCCCGCGACCGTCTGGTCGAAGTGGAAGAAGAAACCGCTGGTGCCGAAGAAGTCGTTGCCGCCACCTTCGGCGATTCCGTAGCCGATGGCCCACCAGGCCAGGGTGCAGATGGCTAGGTTGACGAAGATCTTTGCGACGCCGGTGCCCGCATTCTTCTGGCGCGAGAAGCCGACCTCGAGGAACATGAACCCCGCCTGCATCAGGAAGACGAGGACGGTCGCAACCGCGACCCAGACCATGTTCAGCTCGGTCACCTTTTCTTCAACCGAACCGGCTACTTCGGCCAGGCTCTGAGCCGAAGCCAACGCGGGCAGAGCCAGCGCAACCAGCGCAGCAAGGGCCGCTGTCAACGCAGCGAGGCCCATCTTCCTTTTCATCAGTAACTCCCTCCTAGCCCGCCGCGGACACGCCCCGACGGTCGCATTTGGACGTGCGAGCAAGGTATGGACGCAATTGCGAGCCGTGTTTAGACAGTTGGAGAAAATGCGTGATCCGGCTTTCTCGCGAGTGGAACGCCGGGCGGCTAGGGTCCACCGCCCATGCCCAGGCGGCTGCGACCGACCGCTCCGACCGCGCCGGACGCCGTGCTCGTCGGCGATCCCGGGCGAGCGCTGCTGCTGGCGCAGGAGCTGCTCGAGCAGCCGAAGATGAGCAACCACGCGCGTGGTTTGTGGGGCTACTACGGGACGACCTCGAGCGGCGTGGCGCTGACGATCCAGGCAACTGGCATCGGCGGACCGAGCGCTGCCCTGGTGCTCGAGGACCTCGCCGAGCTGGGGGTTCGGCGGGCGGTCAGGGTCGGTAGCTGCGTCGGCCTCGTGCCGGCCGCGGGACTGGGCGCCCTACTCCTCGTTCGCGAGGCGATCGCGGAAGGAGGAAGTGCGGTTGCGCTCGGAGTTGATCCGGGTGCGACCGTGAAGCCCGACCCGACCCTGACGGAGGGCCTTCTTGGCGAGCTCGGGGCCGAGTGCAGCGTCGCCGTGGTTGCCAGCGTCGACGCGCATCCCCGCGAACTGTCCGCGCAGCCGGGCGTGAACGCGGCTGACATGCAGACCGCCCCACTGCTGGCCCAAGCTAGAGCCCTGCAGATCGAGGCCGCCGCCGTCTTGATCGTCGCCGAAGACAGCGACGGGGTGCATCTGGAGAAGCAGCGGCTGGAAGAACTGGAGAGGCGTGCGGGAAGAGCCGCCTCTTCCGCACTCTCAAGCTAAAGTTTAGGGTTAGTCTCGCCCTCGGAGCGCTCTTGCGCGGCGAGGCGACGGCGGATCTCGCCGAGATCGCGAGAGACCCGGTCAATTTGGTCCTCGACCTCTTCGAGGCGCTGCGAAAAGGAACGCAGACGGCGCTCCAGCCGTTCAAGATCGCCGGCGGAAGGCAGGTTCAGAGCGCTCATCGCCGCATGCTGGGCCTCGAGCGCCTTCTCGCGGGCGCCAAAGGCCGCCGCGACGGCGTTCTCGAGCACGTTGCTGTCCAGCAGCGCCTGGGCGAACTCGCCGATCGCCTGCTCGCTGCGCGCGCGCAGGCCATCTTGATCCTCGTATTCAGTGCTCATCTGGCGCGGTTCCGCTCCCTCTCATCGCGTTTTCTCTCATTGAGGGCAGCTTAACCGGCGCATCCGGCCCGATTGAAATCCTCCCCTCGATGCGCGTAAGGGTCAGCCTTGATTAAGGGCTTGTTGGGGGCGGCGACAGGTCGTTGCGCGCCCCTTTGCGAGCAAGTAGCTTGGGCGGGCCTGTTGCGCAGGGGAGAGGACCGGCATGGGCTGACCCGTGCCAGCAGGTACATGGGCGCCGTCATATGAGAAACAAGCTTGCACTGATCATCGCTCTGGCCAGCTTCGGCGTCGTCACGGCGCTTGGCGTCGGCTTCGCAGGCGCCGACGAATCGGCGGCTCCCGAAGCAACGACGCCTCTCACAACCACCCCCGCCGCACCCGCGACGAGCTCGGCGGCGTGCTCGAACGGGGCCGACGACGATGGCGACGGGCTGATCGACAGCGCAGACGCTGACTGCGAATCACCCGCCGATCCCAGCGAGGAAACGGTGGCTCCCAGCGGAGCGACCCCCAACAGCAACGTGGAAGCGCCGCCGCCGGCGCCGGCGGAACCGCCGAAGCGCGGCGCCGGCTTCGAAGCGGGCGAAACGATCGAAGCCGGTCCGACGGGCGCTCGCCACAATCAGACCCTCGGCGACGCAAGCGGCGGTGGCGGTGGCAACTCCGGCGGCGGCGCGGTCGCGCCAAGCGCCACCGGCGGCGTGCAGATCCATCCCGCCAACGACGGTGGCTCCCAGTACTCGAGCGGCGGGACCCCGACGGACGCCAACCCGACGACGACGATCGCGCCCTTCGGCCCGGCGCCGATCGGCGTTCCAAACTTCATCATCGACTCCTTCGAGATCCCTCCATTCCTGCTGCCGATCTACCAAGCGTGCGGGACCGAGTACGGAATCCCCTGGGAGGTGCTTGCCTCGATCAACAAAATTGAGAGCGGCTTCGGCACCAACATGGGCCCGTCCAGCGCTGGCGCGATCGGCTGGATGCAGTTCCTGCCCTCGAGCTGGGAAGCATTCGGTGTCGACGCCAACGGCGACGGCCGCGAGGACCCCTACAACCCCGTTGACGCCATCTGCGCAGCCGCCCACTACCTGAAGCTCAGCGGTGGCTCCAGCGACCTCTATGGCGCGATCTTCGCCTACAACCACGCTGACTGGTACGTGCAGGAGGTACTTGGCTATGCGCGGGCCTACGGCAAGCTCCCCTCCGACCTCGTCGGCTCGCTGACAGGCTTGACCGAGGGCGCCCACTTCCCAGTCGCCGCCGACGCCAGCTACGCCGACGACCTCTCCGCCCGCGAAGCGCTGAAGCGATCCGCGCCCGGCGCCGAGGAGGCCTACGGCGACGCATCGGAAGTGATCTCATCCTCGCCAACCCGCCGTGGGATCAACATCTTCGCGGCCGAAGGCGCGCCGGTAGTCGCCGTCAACGACGGCGTGATCGAGAAGATGGGCAACTCGGCAAAGCTCGGCAAGTACGTCGTCCTTCAGGACGCCTACGGCAATCGTTACACCTACGCCGAGCTTGGCGAGATCGTGCGCGACCACCGCACCGTGGTGATACCGACCGGCAAGGAGCGGCGCCTGCCGCGCGAAAGCGAGAACCTGCGGCCCCGCCTCTACGCTCTGCCCAATCGGGCCAATAGCGACCGAGATCGCGATCAAGCCGTCGCGGTGGACAGTGCGACTACCGTCGGGGCGGGAACCCTAAAGGTCGGGTCGAAGGTCATAGCTGGCACGGTCCTGGCTCGAATCGGCGCTTCTGAAGACGGCGTCGACTCCCACGTCAATTTCTCGATCCGTCCGGCAGGCCGCGGCGCACCCGAGATCGACCCGAAGCCGATCCTCGACGGATGGAAGCTGCTCGAGGCCACCGCGATCTATCGGGCCAACGGCAAGAATCCGCTCGCCGACAATCTCGGCGGAGCAGGGGTCCTGCTGCTCTCCAAGGAGGAGCTGGAGAAACGCGTACTCGCCGACGAAGCGCTCGAAATCTACGAATGCGGCCGCCAGGACATCGCCACCGGCCAGATCGATCGCCGCGTGCTGGCAATGCTCGAGTACCTCGTCTCCAAGGGCTACGAGTTGACGATCACCTCGCTCAGGTGCGGTCACAGCGTCATGACTGCCTCGGGCTATGTCTCCGAGCACTCGACCGGCGACGCCGTAGACATCCCGGTGATCAACGGGATTCCGGTCACGGGGAACCAGGGTACCGGCACAGTTACCGACGAGCTGATCCGCAGCGTGCTGCAGCTACAGGGCACGATGCACCCACATCAGGTGATCTCGCTCGAGGACCTGCCGGGTGAAACCAGCTTTGCTCTCGGTGACCACTACGACCACGTGCACGTCGGCTACAGCCCGCTGAGCGGTCCCTTCGACCAGCAGTACAACGCCCTGCTCAAACCCGACCAGTGGCAGCGCCTCACCCATCGTCTCGGCGAAATCGAGAACCCGCGGGTCGAGACAACGCCATCGCCTTACTCGGTGCCTGACCCCCGGTCCAAGGACAAGGCAAAGAGCGGCGGCACCGGTCAGCCGAGCGTCGGCGACTGATCCCTCCAGCAGAATTGGGTCTTTGACCCGTCTCTTCGGATTCGCGCAGTTCGAGTTTGCCGGCACGCTTGCCGTTGCCGATGGACGCTTCGTGGTTCGCGACGGCGACCGTGAGCGCGTGCTCGTCATCGAGACCCTCGGCGCCCCTTTCCCGGCCCGGCGCCGGCGCCGGCGGCCACGTCAGGCGCAGGCCGACGAGCTTCCGGCAGAGCTGCCCCTCGCCCGAGTCACGGTGGTGCGGGCGTTCGAAGCCTTTGAGGACGACGACGACGCGCGGGCTTGGCTGGGCACGGCAAGTAGCGCGCCGGAGACGGTGGATCGGCTGGTCGAGGAAGGGATCGGCGACCTCAACGCCGCCCTGCACGCCCACGCCGTCGCCAGCGGCGACCCGCATCCGCAGGCGCTCACTCCGGAACGGGCGGTCACGGTCCGGATCGGCTACGGCAGCGGCGAAGAGCTTGCCGACGGCATCTTCACCGCCGCACACAAGGTCGACATCGGCCAGGGTTCTGCCTCCCGCCGCCGGCAGCGCGACGAAGAGCTGCAACCCCAGCAACGCCTCGCGGCTGTACTCGGCGGCCGCGAGCGGCTGGACGCCTGCGAGACCCTGCTCCTCCGCGCCCGCGCGGACCTCGACGCGGGCCGCAACCGCGAGGCGGCATTGCAGCTTCGGATCGGCCTCGAGGCCCTCCTTGTTGAGCTCCCCAACGCCCTCTCCGATCCCGGTCACGAGGAGGACATGGCGACGCTGAAAGACCGTCGGCACGAGGTGGGAGAGCTTGCCAACAGGGCACTCCAAGGAGACGTCGACGCTATTCGGCTCCAGTCGCTAGGCGAGCTCCTCGCCGTCGCAGAGCGTGTTCTTCGCCGCCGCCGCGTACTGAGCGGCTGAGGCGAGGGGCCCCCCGCCCGTCCAAATGCCGGTCTAACTAGACCGGCATTTTGAGTATCCGCCCGTTCGGGGTGCCCCTCGCCTCAGCCGCTCGACGTGCAGCTGCTACAGCTGGAGATGACGGCTGACGAGGGCATCCGACAAGGAGTCGGCGATCGCGTGGGCTTCGAGCAGCTCGATCCCGTCGAGCGAGGGGACGCCGATCACGGTAAGGCCGGCGGCGCGGGCCGCGGCGACGCCGGTTGGCGAGTCCTCGAGGGCGACGACCGCCGGGCCCGGCTCGACTCCCAGCCGACGACAAGCCTCGAGGTAGGGATCGGGGGCGGGCTTGGGCGCCGCCACTTCGTGCGCGCTGAGCACGACGTCGAAGTGGTCGACGAAGCCAGCGATCTCCAGCGAGCGGCGAACGAAGACAAGCGGCGAATTGGAGACGAGGCCGATCGGCGTCCCCCGCTCCCGCAGGCCCTGCAGCAGCTCGCGGGCGCCGACCATCGCCTCCACCCCGTGCTCGAGCTCGGCGACGACCAGTTCGTTGAGCTCTTCGATCAGCTCGAGGGCACGGCCCGGCTCGCCCAGCCGACGCTCGAGGATCCCGCCGGCGATCGCCGCCGAGGTGCCGACCAGCTCGCGCTTGTGCTGCGGAGTGAACGGAAGCCCTCGCCGCTCGAAGAGATCCTGCTCGGCCCGGGTCCATACCGACTCGGTGTCGAGCAGCAGGCCGTCGTTGTCGAAGACGACGGCGGCGGGCAGGAACGTCTCCATCGCCCTGAGCATATGGTTGTTCGGTGCCCTTCCACGTCGAGCTCAGCACCGGTATCAACCACGCTCGCGCGTTCAACCTCAGCCGCGAGCAGCTGCTCGCCCAGGTCGTCGCGCCGTGGCTGGAGGACCTGTCGATCGAGCTGGGCGAACAGGACTGGCAACCTGCCGAGAGCCAGCTGAAGATACTCGAGGGACCGCACTTGAGCGGTCCCGACCTCTCCTTCGGCCAGGGCTGGGCGAACGCCGAGCGCGCCTCGGAGAACGTCACCAAGCGGGAGCTCGCCGCCGCTCCCACCCCTAAGCACCCGGACACCTTCATGGTCGAAACGGAGAGTCCCGAAACTGCCGTCAGCGAGATGCTCGACGGACGGCAGGCGACCCCGGTTGCCTGGAGCGAGGCGCGGCGGCGGATCGACGGCTGCGACCCGCAGGTCGCAGCCGTGATCCTCGTGTTTAAGCGGCCTGCGGCTGGCCCGCCGCGAAGCTGATCGCCTTGCCACGCGGGACGACGAGGACCGGGAAGCCGGCGGTCTCCACTGCATAGTCGCTGGCGGCGCTGAGCGTTACCTTGCCAACGGGGGACTCCGGGCGGGAACCGACTACGAGCAGGTCGATGTGACCGGCGCCCGCCCGCTCGGCCACGCTGGCGCCGAGCGCAGTGGCGAGACTCTCGGCGGTCCGCTGCGCCGCCGGGTCACCCTCGTCGATGACGCCAATCGTGTTGATGCTCACCGAGGGGTTGTCGCGAAAACCGGCAGGGGCGATGGCGATCGCCGCCGGCCCCCCCAGCAGCAGTTTGTGGGCCGGGATGCCGGGCTTGACCGTGCCCGGCGCCGTGCGGTACTCGGAGCCGAAGACGATCACGTCGGCGTTCTCGCGCTCGGCCAGTTCGGCGAGGCCGACGCTGGTGCCGGGGTTGACGACCACGTGACGCGGCATGTCCGGGGCGCCGACCGATTCGGCCCCCCGGGCGAGTAGGTCCCCGGCCTCCTTCTCTTCCAGTGCGCCGCCCTGGGAGTGGCGGACGTAGGCAAGCGAAAGTTCGGCACCGGAGAAGGCAAGCAAGCGCCCGAGGGCAAGGGCGTCGCGGTCGTTGTCGGTGTCGTCATAGGAAACGATGATGCGAGTGGCCATCGGAATCTCCTTGGGGTGGATCGAGGTCAGGCTGAGGAAGTTCGTGTCGATGCTCCCACTTTCCTTACATCATCACAACTGTTAATGCCTATTTGATCGATAAGCTTTCCTTATGTTGAACGCAAGCCGGCTCAACGTGCTCCGCGAGGTTGTCCGCAGTGGATCATTCTCGGCCGCCGCCGACGCGCTCTCCTACTCGCAGTCCGCGGTCTCGCAAGCGATCGCCACTCTGGAGGCCGAGGTTGGCACGACGCTCGTCGAGCGCGACCGGGGCGGCGTGCGGCCAACGGCCGCCGGGGCCGCTCTGGTCAGCCACGCCGAGGGCATCCTGGGCCGAATGGAAGCCGCCGAGACGGAGCTTGCCGCAATTGCCGGCGGGCGCGCCGGCAGGCTGCGCATCGCCTCCTTCCCCAGCGCTGGCGCCACCCTGTTGCCGCAGGCAATCGCCGCCTTCAGCGTCGGGCATCCCGGCGTCGAGGTAATGCTCGCTGAGGGCGAGCCCGAGGAAATGGCGCCCCGCTTGCGCGCCGGCGAGTTCGATTTTGCCCTGCTCTATGAATTCGAGGGTGTCGGCGAGCAGCTCGGCGCGGGCATTCGGCGCTTCGAGCTACTGGAGGACCCGCTGCATCTGGCGCTGCCCGATGCCCACCCGCTGGCCCGACGCCGCCAACTTCGCCTCGAGGACCTGCGCGAGGAGTCCTGGGTGCAGACCTCAGTCAACGGCCCTTGCGCCCGCCACGTCGTCCGCTCCTGCCACGCGGCTGGCTTCGAGCCACGGGTTTCCTTCGAGAGCGACGACTACCAGACGGTCCAGGGCCTGGTCGCCGCAGGGGTGGGCGTCGGGCTGATCCCCCAACTGGCGCTCTCAGCGGTGCGCGACGACATCCGCATCCGCGCCCTGCATCCGCAGAGCCCGGTTCGCACCGTCTTCGCAGCGAGCCGCCGTAGCGCGCCCGTCACGCCGGCGGTCGCGACGCTGCTCGACACGCTGCGCGAGGTCGCCCGCTCGCACGGCACAAATGCAGACTGACCCTGGACGTGGAACCGCCCCCGGGAGAGGGAGCGGGGGCGGTTCCTGTCTCCTCGTCTCCGAGCTGCCAGCGGCAGCCCGGCCGTCTGCTAGACGCCTCCTGCCGCCGGTGCGGACGGCCTCGCGGCGCCGACCCCATCCGGGTAGCCGAGCGATGGCACGTCCGAGGGGTACACCTCGTGCCCGTGGACGGCGATGTCGCCTTCCTCCATTTCGGCCTCGCTCATCCGCAGCGGCACGACCAAGCCGATCAGCTTGAGCAGGATGAACGTCATGATCGCGCTGAACACGATCACCCAGGACGCGGTCAGGGCCTGCCAGCCGAGCAGCTCCAGCCCGCCACCGGAGATCGTTCCCGCCAGGGTGGTTTCCGCCATAGCGTTGTTGGCGAAGATCCCGACCAGGAGACCACCCGCGACGCCGGCAAAGCCGTGGGTATAGACGACGCCGAGCGTGTCGTCTACGTTGCGGAACGGCCTCACCCTGCTCAGGTAGTTGAGGGCGAAATAGACCAGCGTGCTGGCGGTGACACCGATGATGATCGCGCCCCAGCCATTGACGAAGCCCGCGCCCGGAGTGATCGCGACCAGGCCAACGATCATGCCGTTGACGCTGCCGATCAGGCTCGGCTTGCGCCCGGTCATGTAGTCCCAGGCCACCCAGACGAGGAAGGCCACGGCCGTGCAGAGGTTGGTGTTGAGCACGGCGGCAGAAGCGATCGTGCCGGCCGAGTACCAGTCACCTCCGTTGAAGCCGTTCCATCCCAGCCACAGCAGACCAGCGCCGACAGCGACCATCGCCAGGTTGTTCGGCGCGTCGACCTCTCGATCGCGTTGCAGGCGCGGTCCGATCACCGCTGCAGCGACGAACCCAGAGACACCGGCAGCAAGGTGGATCACGTAGCCACCGGAGAAGTCAACTGCTCCGTGCTGGGCGAAGAAGCCCCCGCCCCAGATCAGGAAGGCGTTGATCGTGTAACAGAACACGGTCTAGAGTGCGACGAAGGGGATCCATGCCTTGAAGTTGATCCGCCCGAGCACCGAGCCCAACATTAGGATCGGTGTGATTGCGGCGAAGACGATCTGGAAGTAGGCGAGCGTCGACTGCGGGAATTCGATTTCTTCGGAGACCACGGGCAGCAGCGGGATGTGGCCGTGCCCGAGCTCGCTGGCACTGCTCAGGATCGAGCCTGGCTGGCCCCACATATTGGCGAAAAAGCTGCCGCCGCTTGCCCCGAATATGTGCATCGGGGTTCCAAATGCCATCTTGAACGCGAACAGGCACCAGAGGATGAGCACGATCGCGAAGGCGACAAACGCCATCATCATCGAGTTCACCGACCAGCGCTTCTGCATCACGCCGCCATAGAGAACGACCAGCCCCGGAATACTCATCAGACCGACCAGGGTCGCGGCGGTCAGCTGCCATGAATTGGCACCTTCGCTCAACCAAGGTATGGCACCTACGCTCAACCAATCCATTGATCCGGTGTTTCCTTTCTTTCTCGAGGGCTGCCGATCACGGAAATGCTGCCGCCGACACAAAGTGCCCGATGAATTGCCGTAAGCCTGCCGTCGCCGCGCCGCCGCCACCTCGTACAGCTGTCTAAAGATCGGCCGAGAAGGTTCGCCCGATTGGCGGTTCTAGCTCCAAGATGAGCCGGTAATCTGCGCCGGGGTGCCACTCGAAGGACATTTCAAACGCGTCAATACCCCCTTGCGCCGGCTGACCCGGCGCGAGCGAAACGTCGTCATCGCCGGGCTGGCGGTGACACTGATCGCGCTCGCGGTATTGATCCTCGCAACCTCGGGAGACAGTCAGCCGCCACCAAAACCAGGCTGCATCCGGGTATCGGTCGCAGGGCGCACTGGCGCCGAGCTGATCCAAGCCTGCGGCATGGAGGCAAGGGAGCTCTGCGCCCGGAGCACTGGCCGCGACGAGCCCCAGTATCAGGCGATCGCTACGGGCTGTAGCGCTCAAAACATCCGCCCGCTCCCCGCGCCGCCCGCTGCGGGCGCGGGCTAAGCGAGCGCGGCGAGGAGGGCGCGCAACTCGGCGTCGATCTCGCCTTCCAGCTTCAGCATGGCCTCCGCGTCGTACGGCGTCGGTCCCTTGGTGACGATCGCCAGCTTCCCGCCGCGTTCGAGGGTGAGGCCCGGCAGGCCGGCCACCGGGTAGACGGCGAGGGACGAGCCGGCGCAGATCAGCAGCTCGGCGCCTGCGGCAAGCTCTTGCGCGCGGGCCATCGCGCTCTCGGGCAAGAGCTCGCCGAAGAGCACAACGTCGGGCTTGACGGGACCGGCACAGGCGGAGCAGACCGCCACCCCGTGGGCATCGAAGAGCGCATCCATCTCGTCGATTCCGTAGGAGGCGCGGCAATCCCGGCAGGATGAGGTCTCCATCGAACCATGCACCTCGACCACCTCTCGCGAACCGGCAGCGCTGTGCAGCCGGTCGATATTCTGCGTGATCACACCTGCGAGCAAGCCACGTCGCTCGAGCTCTGCCAAAGCTTCGTGGGCCGCGTTGGGCCGCTTGTCGCCCAGCGACTGGAAACGTGGCCCGTAATAGGACCAGAAGCGAGCCGGATCGCGTTCGAAGACGTCGATGTGGGCGACCTCCATCGGGTCGACCTTGGCCCAAAGCCCTGTCTCCGGGGTGCGGAAGTCGGGAATCCCGGAGGGAACCGAGATCCCCGCTCCCGTCAACGCAACGGTGCGCGATGACTGGCGGATGAGCTCCGCGAGCCGCTCGACGTCCCCGATCGCAGCGGTTACTTGCCGCTCCACTTCGGCGTCCGCTTACCGAGAAATGCACCGATGCCCTCCTTGGCGTCGTCGCTGCGAAATGCCGTGGCGAAGCCCTGCTTCTCGGCCTCGATGCCCTGGTCGAGGTCGCCGGCGTGGGAGACGAGCTTGATCTGCTCGCGTGCCAGGGGCGCCTGGGCCGCCAGCTTGCGACCCCACATCAGCGCGGTCTCGAACAGCTCGTGGTCGGGGACGACGCGGTTGACGAGGCCCACTTCAAGCGCCTCGCCAGCAAGGATCGCATCGCCGACCAAGTTCATCTCCAGGGCCTTATTCGGACCGACTAGACGCGGGAGGCGCTGGGTGCCGCCGAAGCCGGGGATGATCCCGAGCTTGATCTCGGGCTGGCCGAAGACGGCGGCCTCGGCGCCGATTCGCACGTCACAGGCCATCGCCACCTCGCAGCCACCGCCGAAGGCGATCGCGTTGACGGCGGCGATCGTGGCCACCGGCGCCTCGCCGAAGTCGCGCAGCAGCGCGTGGGCGGTGTGGATCAGCTCCTCGCCGCCGCTCTCGTCCATCTGCGTAAAGGCCTTTATGTCGGCGCCGGCGGAGAAGACGACCGGAATCGAGGAGGCGATAACCATCGCACCCACCCCGTCGGCGTCCTTGACTCGCTCCCAGACGGTCTTCAGGTCTCGGATCACGTCGGGCGAGACGGCGTTCATCGGGGCGTTGGCGAGCCAGGCGATCGCGACGCCGTCGCGGCTCTCGAGCTTGACGGTCTCTGCCTGCTCGCCCTCGTCGGGCTGCGGGTAAGGATAAAAGCCCTGGCCGGACTTCATCCCGTGTCGACCCTGCGCGACGAGGCGGCGCAGCAGCACCGGCGGGGCGAAGCGGTCGCCATGGCGCTCCTGCAGTCCTTCCATCCGCTCTAGCACGGTGTCGAGACCCTCGATGTCGGCTTTCCAGAAAGGCGGCAGCAGGCCCCGGCGCGGGTCGAGACCGGCGCCGGCCATCATCCCCAGGTCGATGTCGCGGACCGAGCAGACCCCCTCCTCGACCAGCAGGCAGGACTCGATCAGGGCCCGGCAGGTGAACAGCGCGACCAGCTCATCGGCGTCCGGCTCAGCCTCGCCGGGGATGTTCTGCTCGCCCTCCTTGAAGAAGCCCTCGCCGCCCGACTTGGCTCCGAGCTTGCCGTCCGCGACGAGCTGCTGCAGGCCCTTGTGGACGTAGAAGGTCTCGCCGTAGGAATCGCTCAGATGCTCGGCAACGTGCAGGACGGTGTCGAGCCCGAGCAGGTCGGTGAGGAAGAAGGGGCCCATCGGTGCCACCTGGGCGGCGGCGATCGCCTCGTCGATCTTCTTCAGCGAGAGGCC
>JBKPOV010000212.1:0-1410 GCA_046733315.1 Actinomycetota bacterium | reverse complement strand
CCGACCAGCTGGTCGGCGGGTCGGGCCGCAACAACGTCAAGCAATAAGGCTCGCGTCTCGAGTGAGCGGCGACGGCGCGGCTCGAGCAAATCTCTGAGTACCGTCGGTAGATGCGGATCGCCACCTGGAACGTGAACTCGTTGAAGCAGCGGTTGCAGCGATTGCTTCCGTGGCTGGACGAGCGGAGTCCTGACGTGGTCTGTCTGCAAGAGACGAAGCTCGCCGACGACGCTCTCCTCGGTCTGCTCGGCGACGAGCTGACGAACCGCGGCTACGAGGTCGCCGCCCATGGTGAGGCGAGCTGGAACGGCGTCGCGATCCTCTCACGGGTCGGTGCGGAGGATGTCGTTCGGGGCCTCGCTGGCGCCCCTGGCTTTCCGCACCCGGAGGCCCGGGCGCTGGCGGCCACCTGCGGTGGAATCCGCGTGTATTCGGTCTATGTGCCGAACGGTCGCGAGCCGGGTTCGGCGCACTACGAGTACAAGCTCGCCTGGCTGGCGGCGCTGCGCGACGCGGTGGCCGCGGGACCCGCGGCGACGGTCGTCTGCGGTGACGTGAACATCGCCCCGACCGACGAGGACGTCTTCGACCCGGAGGCCTACGTCGGGCAGACGCACGTCACGGCGCCCGAGCGTGCCGCCTTGGCGGAGCTCCAAGCGCTGGGACTGCGCGACGTCATCCGCAATCGCTGGCCTGGCGAGCGGGTCTTCACCTACTGGGACTACCGCGCCGGGATGTTCCACCGGGACCTGGGGATGCGGATCGACCTGATCCTCGCCGGCGCGCCGATCGCCCCCCGGGTTCGCGCGGCGTGGGTCGACCGCCTGGCGCGGAAGGGGAAAGGCCCCAGCGACCACGCGCCGGTGATCGTCGACCTCGACGAGGCCCACGACGGCGACATCGGCCCCGTCGTGCCACCGCCCTCAGCGCCGGTCACGAAGCGGGGCGCAGCCAAGCTGCCGCAGTCGCCTTAGCCAGACGATCGCGGCGATGAGGATGAGGTGATGCCCCCGGCGAGGAGCTCGTACCTCACGCCTCCTTGTCGTTCTGGGTTGCCACGGATAGGCTGGACCGAGCGTCCCTAAGCGTCGTTGTCTCGTTTATCGACGGCGATTCATCGCACGAGGATGAGGAGCACTTTAATTTCGGCTGAGCAGGGCGACCCCCACCGGCTGGCTGCGATCGCCGCACTCGTGAGCGTGGCGGTCCTCGCAATTCTCAGCATCGACATTGTCATCTCGCAGTTTCCCAGGGGATTGATCGTCCTCGCCGGCCTCGTACTTGCGCTCCCGGCAGCTTGGTACGGCCTGACCCGCTCCGGGGGCGCGAGGCTTCTGGGGTTTGGAATCGCGACCCTGGCAGTGGCCGGAATCGTGGCCGTATTGATCGCTGACGGGGATCACCTCGCGC
>JBKPOV010000211.1:0-12750 GCA_046733315.1 Actinomycetota bacterium | reverse complement strand
GTCCTCGACGGCACCCGCATTGGCGGGCGGCTTTACTTGAGGAGGAAGAAGCTGAAGAGCGGGGTGACCTTCGACTTCCAGGCAAGCCACGGTGTCTACGGCCGCAACATGCGCGTTGCCGGTGGCGTGATCTGCTCCGGGGGAATTTTCGACCGGGAGGTAGACCTGACGCGCACGCAGGTGCAGTCTGACGTGCGCTTTGACGGCGCGGAGATCGCCAAGATGCCTTCAAAGGTCGGCGGCGAGCCCGACGGCGAGCTACGGCTCGGCTCGATGCTGATCGAGGGTGAACTCTCCCTCGACGGAACGAACTTCCACGGACCGGACGTCGTGCTGTCCCGAACCCGCGTGGAGCGGAGCATCAGATGGGAGATCGAGCGTACCCCCCCGGTCTCGAGCACGCTCGGAGTCGACTTGATGCAGGCGCACGTGGGGTATTTGCACGACGATCTCGACAACTGGCACGACGCGACGATCCGACTGGACGGGTTCTCGTTCGACGGCGTGGCGGTAAGGGAGTATGACTGGCTAGAGAAACGCACCCAGTGGCTCGACAGTCAGCCGAAGGGAAAATGGAGTCCCTTCCCCTACGGTCAGATGCGCATCGCGCTGCAGAGCTCTGGCTACGAGGGGGCGGCGCGCGAAATCTCGGTTGCTCGTGAGAAGGCGCGTCTCCACAAAGGAAGGCTTAGCCCCCTCGCCTGGCTGGCGCAATGCATCTATGGCGGATTGCTCGGTTATGGCTACAAGCCGTTCCGCTTCTTCGTCATCTCCGCGATCATCGTGGCCGCGTTCGCGGCCTTCTTTTCCACGATTCAGGTGTGCGGTACGAACGAGCCGGCGGCCAGTTGCAGCGGCTTCGCGTTCCCGGCTGCGCACGCACCGGTCTACCACTCTCTGCTGTACTCTCTCGACGCCTTCACGCCGGTCGATCTGGGCCAGACCGGGGCCTGGACTCCAAACGGGGTCGGGTATGCCTTCGCCGTGGCCGCCGAGACCGCGCTCGGCTGGGTGTTCGCCGCTCTTCTCATCGGTGCCGCCACCGGAATCCTGCGCCGCGACTAGCTCCAGGTGCGCCTCGCCGGGAAAGGACCGGGCCCCGGCCGGTCGAATCTGGCTGGGATGACGCCACCGCTGCGAAAGCGCCTGACCCTCGCGGTGCTCGCCGCCGCTGCCCTCTGTCTGCTCGTGACGACGAGCGCCCACGCCGGCGCCCTGCTGCCCAAGGGCAAAAAGATCTTCTTCGGGGTCAGCGACACCGGCGACTCGGCCGACTTCGGCCAGTTCAGCGAGGCGCTGAACAAGCACCCGGCGCTGATCGAGAGCTTTCGCTCCTGGGCCTCCGACTTTCCCGAGTCGATCGAACGCTGGCAGGCGGCCCGGGCCCGACCGGTGCTGCACATAACTACTGCCGACGCCGGTGACGGCCATGAGCTGATCAGCCCGCGCGCGATCGCCCAGGGCTACGGCGACGACTACCTGATCCGCCTCAACCGGCTGTTCTGGGAGAAGAAGATGCCCGCCTACATCCGGCCGCTGGGCGAGCCCAACCGCTGCCTCAACGTCTACGCCTCCTACGACTGCGCCGGCACCCCGCGCGACTCCGCCCACAAGCCGCGCTGGTACCGGCAGGCGATACGGCGCATTTACCTGCTGCTGCACGGCGGTGGCAGCCGCGCCAAGATCGACGCTCGTCTCGGCGAAGCGGGACTGCCGCCGATGCAGGGCAACCCCAGGGGACTGCCGCGCGCCCCGATCGCGGTGCTCTGGAGCACGCTTCCCGCGGGCTCGCCCACCGTGCCGCAGAACCGGCCCAAGCACTTCTATCCGGGCGACGACTACGTCGACTGGGTCGGCACCGACTTCTACTCCGACAACCAGGACTGGAAGGCGCTAACCGGCCTCTACAACCGCTTCTCCAGCAAGCCGTTCTCGCTGCCGGAGTTCGGCGTCTCAGCCGGCGATGACCCTGCTTACATGGCCCGACTGATGACCTGGGTGCGGCGCCACAAGCGCACCAAGATGCTCATCTACTACCAGGACTTCGGCTCCAGCAGCGCCTACCGGATCCAGAACTACCCGGCCAGCCTTGCGGCCCTCAGCGACGCGCTGCATCACCCCGTCTTCCCGGCTTTCGCCCCGAACCCGCCGCTTGCGCCGCCGCCGCCTCCGGGCGGGATCGCGCCTTAGCGCTTGTCTGTTTTGCCTTCTCCTTCTCCTTCTTCGGCGGCCGGGGCTTGCCCTTCGGCGCGACGATCGCCGGGGCGACGGCGCGTTTGAGCTTGTAGGGCTGCAGGGCGGTGATGCTGGAATAGCCGGTCAGGTAGATGCGGTGGCCGTCGGAGATCACCGGTGAGTAGGTGCCGCGGCGGTAGCGGAACACGCGCCGGCCGCTCCTCATCATGAAGCCGCTGGTCGAGTTGTTGGTGAACTCGGCGACGTAGACGATGTCGCCGATCGCCGAGAGCGAGCCGACCACCTGGCCGCCGGCGGAGCGGCTCCAACGCAGGCTGCCGTCCTTGGCGTCGAGGGCGTAGACGTTGCCGTCGAAGGAGCCGATGTAGACCGTCGGCGGGCTGTGGCGGGTGTTGGAGACCGTCGGCCCGGAGTAGGCGTAGCCGCCGGTCGAGTAACTCCAGGCCAGCGTCCCGTCCTCGATGTCGAAGCTGTAGACGCGGTCGTCGTTGTTGCCGGCGTAGACGCGCCCGAAGGCGACGGCTGGCGTCGAGTAGAACTGCCCCGAGGTGCCGAAGCCCTGGCCCAGCGAGCCGCTCTGCCACTTCAGCTTGCCGGTCTCGGCGTCGACCGCGTTCATGTAGCCGCCGTAGTCTCCGACGTAGAGCGTGCCGCCGTAGTAGGCCGGCGCCGACTTGACGGGACCGCCGAGACTGGTCGCCCAACGCACGTTGCCGCTGATCGTGCTCAGCGCGTAGAGGTTGCCGTCCTCGCAGCCGAAGTAGACGGTGCGATCGATCACTACCGGGGAGGACTCGGCCCGCCCCGGCAGCGAGTGCTTCCAGATCGTCTTGCCGGTCTTGGCGTCAAGCTTGAGGATGTGGCCGGGGACGAGGTTGACGATGTAGAGGCGGTGGCGGTAGTAGGCCGGCGAGGAGGCGTTGAGGCGGCCAATGCTGCGTTCCCAGAGCAGCTTGCCGGTGTCGGCGTCGAGCGCGTAGGCGGTGCCGTTGTTGTTGACGAAGTAGAGCTTGCCGCCGACGAAGATCGGCGGGAACTCGAGCAAGGGCCGCTGGGTGAAGCGCCAGATCTTGCGAAAGGGCGGCTTGATGCCGTTCGCCGGCAGGTAGCGGGTTCGCGCCGGGTTGAGCCCGAAGATCGGCCAGTTGACCGTCTTCGCCTTCGTCGCCTTCGGCTTGGAGGGCTTCTGCGGGACGAAGGTAGCGTCGGAATTGTGAACGTCGGCCGGACGCTTGAGCAGCTCGTAGGCGAGCACGCCGGCGCCGAAGACGGCGATCGCGGCGGCAGCGATCAGACCGATTGCGAGACGCCGACGCTCCTTCCAGAAGTGCTCCGCCTGCGCCCACAGACCGGCGAGGAGTGTTTTCGCGGCGCCGCTCAACCCCCCGCCGCTGCGCGCCGTTCTGACTCCTTGGCAACGCCGTCGATCAGCCCCTTGATCGCCTGCTTGATCGCAGCGACCACGGCAAACCCGACAACCGGCAGAGTCGGCTGCGTCCGCACCGCGTAGACCATTTTGGTCCCGCTGCCGGCAGGGGTCAGCTCAACCGTGCCGACGTGATCGCGAACGGGCAGCCCCGAGAGCACCGTGTAAGAGAACCGGCTGGGGGCCTCAAACGCAATCACTTCCTCCCGCATCGGCGGCCCCGCCACCATCAGCTTGCGAATGGCGCCAACCCCATTGACATCGGCCTCGCCCTCCCGCTCCAGCACCGACTTCCGCAACGGCGTCAGCTCCGAATACCTCCGATGATCCGTAAGCACCTCGAACACCGTCTCGGCCGGCGCAGCAATCTCGCGCGTGAACGTGAAGCTAGCCACAGCGGCGAAGGCTATAGGGAGCGCCGCTCCTCACGCCACTCTCCACCGCTGAGGATCAGTCCCCTCAACCTTCTCGACTTCGCCGAGGATCGCCATGTGGTCGAGACAAGAGAGGACGATCTGCAAGACCCAAGCGCTGACCGGCGTGTTGACGTTGTCGGCACCGACGATCTCGGCGACGATCTCGAACCCGGTCCTCTCACCCTCGGCCAGGGCATCCCGCGTCTTGTCCAGCAGCTCGTCGACCTGGCGCCGCGCCTCGGCAATCTTGGCATTGGGATCGCGAAAGGGGCGGCCGTGACCGGGCAAGCAGAGATCCACGTGCAGCGGCTCGAGCCGGTCGAGGCTGCCGAGGAATTCACCGACGGGGTCGGGGCTGTGGCCGTGGTCGAAGAAGAGGACGGTACGACCGAGCAGGTGGTCGCCGGAGATCATCAGCTTTCGCTCGGACTGGTGGAGGACGACGTGCGACGGAGCGTGGCCCGGCGTCTCATAGACCTGCCAGGTGCCGTGATCCGTCTCGACCTCAACCCCCGGAAGCAGGTCGCGGTCGGGCTCGATGATCGCGTCGATGCCGTTGTCGTCGCTGTCTTTGCGCGCCTCGCGGTAGCGTTCGAGCCCGGCCACCGGCACGCCGCTCTGGCGCGCCACCTCAAGCCGTTGCTCGAGCGCCGCCGCCGGATCGTCGGCGAGCAGGCGCACGTGTTCCCAGGCCGGGTGCATCCAGAGCTCGCAACCGGCCCCCTCGACGATTGGCGCCGCCAGCCCGTAGTGGTCGGTGTGTGAATGGGTGCAGACGAGCAGCTTCACGTCCTCGAGGCCGAAGCCGGCCTGGGCGAGGGCGAGATCGAACTGGCGCATGCGGCCCTTGCCGCCGATGCCGGTGTCGAAGAGGACGATTCCGCCATCGGCCTCGACGGCCCAGACGTTTCCATGCGGCACGCCCGGCCAGGGCAGCGCCAGCCGCAGCCGCCAGATGCCCGGCAGGACCTTCTCGCTGCGCGGCGCCTCGGGCCGCTTGCGCTCGTCCGCCATCGGCGCGGGACACTACCCGCCGGGCGTGTCTGAGCTTAGGCGGGCATAGACCCCCCTTAGCTCAGACACGCCCCCCTGAGCCTGCGCTTTCGTCCCTCAGATAGGTTGGCGAGCGGATGGAGTCGAGCAGCCCCCAGCGCGCCGGACTCGTCCTCGCCGCGCTGATCCTCGTCGCAGCGGTTGCCAACCTCAACCTCGCCGTCGCCAACGTCGCCCTGCCCGACATCGGCAAGGCCTTCAACGCCGGCCAGACGACGCTCAACCTGGTCGCGGTCGGCTACTCGCTGGGGCTGGCGACTTCGGTGCTCTATCTGGGCGCACTCGGCGACCGCTACGGGCGCAAGATGATGCTGCTGCTCGGCATGGGACTGACGATCCCGGCCTCCCTGCTGGCCGGCTTCGCCCCCTCGATCGGCGTCCTCTTCGTCGCCCGGCTGCTCGGCGGGGTGGCCGCCGGCATGGCCTTCCCGACCACGCTGGCGCTGATTACGGCGCTGTGGTCGGGCAACGAGCGCACCCGCTCGATCGCGCTTTGGTCGGCGATCGGTGGCGCGATCGCCTCGCTCGGCCCACTGCTCTCCGGCGCCCTGCTCGAGCAATTCGACTGGGGCTCGGTCTTCCTCGTCACCCTGCCGCTGGCCACGGTCGCGTTCTACCTAGCTTGGCGCTACGTGCCGGCCCACGTCAACGAGACCAGCGAGCCGGTCGACAACCTCGGCGGCATCCTCTCGATCCTGCTCGTGGCAGCACTGGTGCTGGGCATCAACCTGGCGCCGGTGCCGGGCAAGGGGGCGCTGGCAATCGGCCTCGGCATCGTCGCCCTGGCGGCAACCGGCGCGTTCGTTCTGCGGCAGCGGCGGGCGCGCTCGCCGCTATATGACCTCGACGTGGCGAGGCGGCGGGTCTTCTGGGTCGCCGCCTGCGCCGGGATCATCGTTTTCGGCTCGCTGATGGGGGCGATGTTCATCGGCCAGCAATTCCTCCAGAACGTGCTCGGTTACTCGACCCTCGACTCGGGCCTGGCGATCCTGCCCGCGGCGGTGCTGATGGTGATCGTCGCGCCCCGCTCGGCGAAGCTGGTCGAGGCGCGTGGCGCCCGCTTCACCCTGCTGGTCGGCTACGTCTTCTGCGTACTCGGTTTCCTCACCATGCTGCTGCTCTGGAAAGAGAACATCGACTACTGGAAGGTCGGCCTTGGCTACGCCTTCATCGGCATCGGAGTCGGCTTCGCCGGGACGCCGGCCTCGCACTCGCTGACCGGCTCGGTGCCGGTCAAGCGCGCTGGGATGGCATCGGGAACCGCCGACCTGCAGCGCGATCTGGGCGGCGCGATCATGCAATCGATCTTCGGCGCCCTGCTCACCGCCGGCTACGCCGCCGCCGCCAGCTCCGCGATCGCCGCCTCGCCGGAATCGAGCAAGGTCACCGAAAACATCGAAGGGGAGCTGACCAAGTCCTTCTCCAGCGCCGCCGACCTTGCCTCCCAGTACCCGCGGCACAGCGAGCAGATCATCGCCGCCGCCAAGACCTCCTTCCTGCAGGGCGATGCCTGGGCCTATAGCGCCGGGATCGTCGCGATCGTCCTCGGCGGCCTGCTCGTCTACTTCCGCTTCCCGAAGCGGGACGAAGAGGAAGCCCTGCTCGCCCGCTACGCAGCCGAAGACACGTAGCCGTCCCCGGTTCCGGTGCGCCTTATCCCGGTTATAGGCAGATAAGGCGCACCGGAACCGGAACAATGGGGTGATGGTTTCCACCGAGGACACCTCCTCTCGCCTCCGCGCAACTCTGCGTGAAGGCGAGCGGGTGACGCCACTGGAGCTCTTCTTCGACCTCGTCTTCGTCCTCGCGATCACCCAGTGCACGGCGCTGATGTCGCATCACACGACCTGGAGCGGCCTTGCCCAGGGTCTGCTGGTGCTGGGGATGCTCTGGTGGGCATGGGTCGGCTACGCCTGGCTGACCAGCGTGCTCGATCCCGAGGAGGGCGCGGTGCGATTGGTGATGTTCGGCGCGATGGCGGCGCTGCTGATCGTCTCGCTCTGCGTGCCGGAGGCTTTCGGTCACCTCGCATTGGTCTTCGCCCTCGCCTACGGCGCCGTGCGCGTGGCCCACATCGGCCTCTTCATGCTCGCCAGCCCCGACGACGACAGCCTGCGGCACTCGGTGCTGGGCCTGGCCGCGAGCACCGCGATCGCGGTGCTACTGCTGGTCGTGGCCTCGCTATTCGACGGCGTCGCCCAGGGGGCGCTCTGGGCGCTGGCGCTTTTCCTCGACATGGGCGGTCCTTACTTCTTCGGCTCGGAGGGCTGGAAACTCGTTCCAGGGCACTTCGCCGAGCGCCACGGCCTGATCGTGATCATCGCCCTCGGCGAGTCGATCGTCGCGATCGGGGTCGGCGCCTCGGGGGCACTCAATCTCGGCATCGGTGCGGCGGCTGTGCTGGGCGTCGCCGTGGCGGCGGCGATGTGGTGGATCTACTTCGACATCGTCGCGATCGTCTCCGGGCGGCGGCTCGCCGATGCCGAGGTCGGCCGGGTGCAGAACGAGATGGCGCGCGACTCCTACTCCTACCTGCACCTGCCGATGGTGGCCGGGATCGTGCTGGTCGCCCTCGGCATGAAGAAGCCGATCGGTCACTTCGACGACCACTTGGACAGCGTCGAAGCCTTCGCCCTGCTGGGCGGGGTGGCGATCTACCTGCTCGGCCTCGCCGCCTTCCGCTACCGCCACGTCCACACGATAAATCGGCAGCGCCTCGGCCTCGCGATCGCCCTGCTGATCCTCGTTCCGGTGGCGACCGCCGTGCCGGCCCTGCTCGCGCTCGCCGTTGTCGGCGTCCTGCTCTGGGCGATGATCGCCTACGAGACCCGGCTCTACGGCGAGAACCGTCAGCGGGTGCGGCGCCCGCAAACTGCGGAGACCTGATCGCTAGCTGGTGGCGAGCCCGATGGCCAGCAGCGGGAAGGCCAGCATAAGCCCGAGGTAGGCACCAACCGTAGCGCCGGTGACGACGCTCGTGGTGCGCGAACGCATGCCGGCGAAGACGCCGATCAGGAAGATCGCGACGGCGAGAACGAGGCCGATCCAGAAGACGTCGGGCATGAGCGCGGCGAGGTTATCGAACCGCTAGGCGAGGAGGATTTGGCGGGCTGAGGTCGGTGTCTTAGAGCTGCGTCGCGACCAGGCCGACCAGCGAAGCAATCACGCCTGCAGCGGCCAAGATCATCGTCCTCTGCAAGGAATCGAAGCGCATGTTCATTTCAGTGTGCAAGCCGTGCACGTTCTCATCGGCTCGCTTGAACCCCTGGCCCATCTCCTCATCCACTCGCTCGAAGCCTTGGCGCATCTCCTCGTCAACCCGCTCGAAGCCCCGGTTCATCTCGGCACGAAGGTCGCGTATGTCGGTGTCGACCCGCTCGAAGCCCCGGTTCATCTCAGCGCGCAACTGGTCAAAGCCCTGATCCACGCGCTGGCTGAGGTCGTCCATCCGCCCGTCTGTCCAACTCTCTCTCATCGTCTCCATGCCTCCATCGTGCCTCGGCTCGCCGCAACCGTTGCGCGCTGAATGTCACAGTTCTGAAGCTTTTTGTCTGCCGAGGATGTTACAGACGCGAGCGACGCTGGCTGACGACAGCTAAATTTCGACGCGTGAAGCTGCTCGCTTTCAGCGACCTCCACCGCGACCTTGGCCAGGCCGCCGAGCTGGCTGCAATGGCGCCCGAAGCCGATGTGGTGATCGGGGCCGGGGACTTCGCCTCGGTGCACGAGGGCTTGGGCGAAACGATCGAAACCCTGGTCGGGATCGAAACGCCGACGGTGCTCGTGCCCGGTAACAACGAGACCGAGGACGCCCTACGCGAGGCTGCCGGCGGCTGGAGCGCCGCAACTGTCCTGCACGGGACCGGTACCGCGATCGACGGGGTCGAGTTCTATGGCCTAGGCGCCGGCGTCCCGGTCACGCCCTGGGATTGGAGCTTCGACCTCGATGATGAGACCGCGGCATCAATGCTCGACGCGTGCCCGGCGCAAGCCGTTCTCGTCCTCCATTCGCCTCCGCAGGGACATTGCGACGCCAACGGCTCCGGCGATCACTTCGGCAGCCCGGCCCTGCTGCGGGCGATCGAGCAGAAGGCGCCTCGCCTCGCGGTATGTGGCCACATCCATGAGTCGTGGGGCTGCGAGAGCCGGATCAGTGGCAGTCCGGTCCACAACCTCGGACCGAAGGGGACCTGGATCGAGGTCTAGGCGGAGGGCCGGTACCTGAGGTGGGCGACGTCGGGCGCCTCGATCACCTGCACCTGCTGCAGCCCGAGGTCGGCGTCGCCGAGGTTCTCAAACAGGCGCCTCCCGTCACCGAGCAGGAGCGGCGCCACATTGAGCAGCATCTCGTCCACCAGTCCGGCTGCCAGGTACTGCTGAGCGACTTCGGCGCCGCCGGCCAGCGAGACGTCCCTCCCCTGCGCGGCCTCCTTGGCCTGCTCCAGCGCGGACTCAATTCCCTCGGTGACGAAGGTGAAGCTGTTGCCGCCTTCCTTCTGCAGCGGCTCGCGCTCGTGGTGGGTGAGCACGAAGACCGGGTGGTGAAAGGGCGGATCGTCGCCCCACCAGCCCTCCCAGGGATCATCTCCCCAGGGACCGGGGCCGCCGCCGAACATGTTGCGGCCCATGATCGTTGCGCCGACGTTGGCCAACCCTTCCTCCATGATCGCGCTGCTGGCGTTGGTCTCTCCCCCCTCCCGACCGTGCGGCTTGCGCCAAGCGGCCAGCTTGAGCGCCCACTCGTGGAGCGCCTCGCCGCCTTCGCCCAAGGGTTCCTCCTCGCTCGGATTCGGCCCGGCGACGAAGCCGTCGAGCGAGACAGAGATTTGGAACCTGAGCTTGCTCATGCCCGGAAGAGCTCGTTGCCCACGCGCACTACCCTAACTCGTTCCAATCTATTGACGCCGCCGTTCTACCCCGGCACAAGCCGCTCGGCGACGGCATCGGCACGAAAGTCGAAGATCCGACGGAGATCGCGCCGCACGAAGAGCCGATCGGCGATCGCCCCGATCGGCCCGAAGGGAATCCGATAGCGGACACGGTCGTGGATCACAGTCGCGCCATCGTCCGTCGGCTCGAAAATGTGGGTGTGTTCCCAGAGCGAGTACGGGCCCTGGATCTGGGTGTCGACGAAGCGCACCGGTGGTTCCCAGATCTCGATCCGGGTGCGCCAGCGGATCGGCACGCGGTGCAACTTCAGTCGGTAGTCGAGCAGTGTGCCCGCCTCAAATGCGCCAAGTTCAGGCGTGGTCACTTCGAAGTGCAGCCAGGGAGGCGTCAGCGGCTCTAGGTTGAGGGCGTCGCCGTAGAACTCGAACGCTTGCTCGACCGGCACCTCGACTCGCTGGCTCCGTTCGAGGATTCGGACTGACACCGTTTCAGTCTTGCAGTCCAAGCGCGTAGGGCTACCTTGTAGAGATCGCGCCAAGCACTCTCATCGCCGGCGCCACAGGTTTCATTGGCGGCCGTTTGGCTCACTCGCTCGCAGAGCGAAACGCGACGGTCCGGTGCCTGGTCCGCAACCGCGCCAAGGCCTACCCGCTAGAGGCGGCGGGCCTCGAGCTCCACCTCGGTGACATCACCGACAGCGGGTCGCTCGCGGGCGCGGGGCAAGGCGCAGAGGTCGCCTATTTCCTCGTCCACGCGATGGCGGGCGGTACAGGGTATGAGCAGCGCGAGCAGATCGGCGCCCGCAACTTCGCCCGCATGGCCAAGCGGGAAGGCGTAAAGCGCGTCATCTACCTGGGCGGACTCGGCGATGAGAGCCAGTCATCTCACCTGCGTAGCCGCCACGAGACTGCACGCGTCCTCGCTGCCGAGGGCCCACCGCTGACCTATTTTCGCGCGGCGATGGTCGTCGGCTGCGGCAGCGAGTCCTACCGAACCCTGCGCTACCTCGTCAGTCGCCTGCCGGTGATGATCACGCCCTCGTGGCTGCGCACGCCAACTCAGCCGATCGGCATCGACGCCGTCGTCGAGTACCTGCGGCGTGCTCCCGAGATCCCCGATTGTGAGGGGCGCGAGGTGCAGATCGGTGGCCCCGATGTGCTGTCCTACTCAGAGATGATGGACCGCATGGCGATCGCATTGAAAAAGCAGCCGCGCCCCAAGATCCCGGTCCCGTTGATCACCCCCTGGCTCTCGGCGCTTTGGCTGGGGCTGGTCACGCCGGTTGACGTCAAGGTCGCCCGGCCGCTGGTCGAGGGCTTGACCACGGCGACGGTCGTCACCGACCCGTCGGGCGCCAGACCCTTTGGCATCTCTCCAGCGCCCTTCGACGAGACGCTTCGCCGGGCCTTGGCCGACGAAAATCAGACAACCTGAGCGGCCGGATTTTGACCGGTGCTGGTAGATCTGCTGAGTTATCGAAATCTTTATGTTCATGCTGGCGACATAGCTATCATGACAACAATGAATACGGCCCAGATGACGATTCCCGGTCTCAGGCTCCACGACGGCATTGAGATTCCGCAACTCGGCCTTGGCGTCTTTCAGGTGCCGCAGGAGAAAACTCAAAGCACCGTCGAGCTGGCGCTTGCCGCCGGCTATCGGCATATCGACACGGCCGCTGCCTACGGCAACGAGAGGGAGGTCGGCGCGGCGCTTGCCGCTTCGGGGTTGTACCGCGAGGACTACTTCGTCACGACCAAGCTCTGGAACTCGCAGCAGGGCCACGACCCTACGCTGGCGGCGTTCGAGGAAAGCCTCGACCGGCTCGGCCTCGACCACGTGGACCTCTACCTAATCCACTGGCCCGTTCCCACCGAGGGCCGGTTCGTCGACACCTGGCGCGCTTTTGAACGAATCCACGAGGAGGAGGCAGCCCGCACGATCGGCGTCTCCAACTTCCGCATCGAGGATCTCGAGCTGCTCGAGCGAGAGACGGCGACCCGGCCGACGATCAACCAGGTCGAGCTGCATCCGCACTTCCAGCAGGCCGAGCTGCGCGCCTGGCACGCGAGGCGCGGCATTGCCACCGAGGCCTGGAGCCCGCTCGCGCAGGGTGATGCGCTCGATGACGGAACGATCGTTCGGCTGGCCGAGAACCACGACAAGACGCCCGCCCAGGTGATCCTGCGCTGGCACCTGCAGCTCGGCAACGTCGTAATCCCCAAGTCGGTGACGCCGGAGCGCATTCGCGAGAACATCGACCTCTTCGACTTCAGGCTCTCCGACCGGGAGATGGCTGCGATCGGAGACCTCGACCGCGGCAGCCGGATCGGCCCCCGCCCAGCCACGTTCTCGGCATCCTAGCTCCAACCATCAGCTTTCTGGACGCTGAGTTTTACTTTCGCGATCTCGCGTTGCTCAGGTAATCTTGTTGAATTCTCTTCAAGAGGTCGTGTCAGCTGAAAATCCGGCGTCTCTTTGCAAAACCGCCTCTCGCGTTGCTGGCAATCGTGCTGGCAGCCCTGACTGGCTGCGGCAGCAGCGGCAACGCGGCCGAGTCCCCTGCAAAGGGTCTGCCGGAAGAAATCGTGATCGGCGCCGTGATCGCCAAGACCGGCTATTTGGTGCCCTACGACGCCACCTTTGCCGCCGTCGAACAGCTGGTGAAAGAAACCAACGCCCGCGGCGGGATCAAAGGACACAAGGTTCGGGTGATCCAAGTCGACAACCGCTCGGACCCCCAGCAAGCCGTGTTGGCCGTTCAGAAGG
>JBKPOV010000210.1:0-8581 GCA_046733315.1 Actinomycetota bacterium | reverse complement strand
ACGTCGTCCCGCCGTCGCCGAGCGGCAGGAACCGGCCGAGCAGCTCCTTCGGGACCTTCACGCGAGCGATGATCTCGTTCTCGGTGTCCGGGTCGCGCAGCAGCACCGCGAGGCTCAGGGACAGATTGGAGATGTAGGGGAAGGGCCGGCCCATCCCGATGACGAGCGGCGTCAGCGCCGGGAAGACCTGCTCGTGGAAGCGGGCGTCGATCTCGCGCCGCTCCTCCTCGCCGGCGGAGTCGAGCGAGACGATGCGTATCCCCTGTTCCTCGAGGGCGGGACGAATCGCGCCCTCGAAACAGGCGTGGAGGCGGCCGTCCAGCTCAAGCACCCGGGCCTGGATTGCGTCGATCTGCTCGCCCGGTCTCATCCCATCGGGGCCGCCCGCCTCGATCCCCGCGTCGAGTTGCTCGAACAGCCCCGCCACCCTGACCATGAAGAACTCGTCGAGGTTAGAGGCGTAGATCGCGCAGAAGCGGACCTGCTCCAGCAGCGGTACTTCGGGATCCTCGGCGAGCTCCAGAACCCGCTGATTGAAGTCGAGCCAGGACAGCTCTCGGTTGAAGTAGAGGGCAGGATCGTCGATCCGCTCATCGTACCCGGGCGGCACAGCGATCCACGCTGCCTCAGGCGGCGTGCACGGAGGCGTCGGCGCTGCCGACCTTCACCACACCAGGGGTGGGCGAAAGTCGGCTGCGCAAATCGATGCCGAGAATGCGACGGTAGCCGGCGGCGAGCTGCTCCATCGCGCGGCCCCAGGAGCGCTCGCGGGCGGCGCGCACCGCGGAGGCGCCGAGGTGGCGGCGCAAGAGCGGCGAGGCCGCCAACTGCAGGAGCGTGCCGGCGATGTGATCGGCGTCGGCCTGGCAGAGCATTCCGGTATGACGATTCTCCACCAGGGAAGCCGGCCCGCCCTCGGCGACGGCGACAACCGGAACGCCGCTGGCTCCCGCCTCGAGTACGACCTGGCCGTAGGTGTCGGTGGTCGAGCAGAAGAGGAAGACATCGGCGCTGGCGTAGGCGCGTGCCAGCTCATCGCCCTCGAGCCAACCGAGGAAGGTCGCATGCTCGCCCAGCCGCGAGCGCAGCTCGCCCTCCTCCGGACCACCCCCGGCGAGCAGTAGGTGCAGCCTCGGGTCCGCTTTACGGGCGCGCAGGAAGCTCTCGGCGAGCAAGTCGACGCCCTTCTCACGAGTAAGGCGACCGGCGTAGAGGACCTTGACCTCGCCGGGGAAGTCCTCGCGCGCTGCCTTGCCGGGATCGAATCGGGATACGTCGACGCCGCGCTCCCAGCGGCCCAGGCGAGCTGGCTCAACCCCGAGCGCGAGCAGCGAGCGGTCCGCCGCGGGGCTTGGCGAGAGAACCAGCGAGGGGGCACCGTAGAAGGCGCCGAGTGCGGCCATGGCGAGCGACTCGAGGCTGCCGTCGCCGCTGCGCAAGCCCGCGTAGGCGGCCAGCTCGGTGTGGTAGCTGGCGATCAGCGGTGTACCGGCGATCCGGTTGAGCAGCATCGCGGCGACGCCGGCCGGACCGGGCGCGGTGACGTGGATCGCGTCGTAACGCCCTTCCGCCAGGGTCTCGGCCAAACCGGGGAGACTGGGGACGCCGAGGCTCATTCCCGCGTAGAAGGGCACCTCGAGCTCGGCGGCAGCTGGCAACCGCCTGTCGACACCGGCATCGGTGCCGACCACCTCGATCTCGAAGCCCGGCACGCCGAGCTCGCGGATCTTCTCGATCGTCGCGGTAACCCCGTGCTTGGCGCCGATCCCGTCGACGATCAGCGCGATTCGCGGCCGCTCGCCCGCCCGGCTCGCCAGCTTCGCCTTCTCAGCGCCGAGAAAGGTGGTCGCCGGCGCGTAGGGCACGGCTGGCATCACCGCATCGAAGAGACCGCCGAGCGCTCCGGCGACGTTGCCTTCGCGTGCGGCTGCAGAGCCGTCGGAGATCGCACCGCGCAGTCGCCGCTCATGGGAACGGCGGGCACGGCGGTAGAGGGCGGCGTGGGAGAAGTCCTCAGCCTGCAGATAGGCGAGCAGCTCCGGCCCGCGCAGGTCGAGCTCGATCGAGCGCAGCCAGGCCTCGAGCAGTGCCCGAGCGTCGTCGGGCCCGATGTCAGCTGCAACCTTGCCCTCGCGCGCCGCCCCCTCGCTGATCGTTCGCTGGGCGATCTTCAGCACCGTCGCCGGATCGACCGCTCCGGTGCGCCTTTCCCCCTCATAGGAGGGATAAGGCGCACCGGAGCCGGGCAGGGCGAGGGCGCGGGTGGCTAGGGCCATCGCCGCGTGGGCCCACTTGGCGGCGCTTCCCTGCTCGCCGCCGGCCTCCGCCGCCCCGCTGCGCAGGTGGTGCAGAAACTCTTCCGGCGTGGCGGCCGCGGGCGCTTCGGTGAAGGTGCGGCCGATGTCCACGCCGGCGTGATCGTCGGAGCCGCCGATCCCGGTACCCCCGTGCGTCTCGATGTAGATCTCAGCGGGCATGTTGAGCTCCGCCGCACGCGAGCCGTTGCGCACCTCCCAGATCGGGAAGAGCTCGGCGAGGCGACGGCGGTGCCGCGGGGTCAGCGGCGCGGCGACGTTGAAGAACGGGTGCGCGAGCGCGCAGGCGATCTCCTTCTCGGCGAGGTATGCGGCACAGGCTTCAACGTCGCCGGCATGTGCCTGCAGCCACTCGTGGTCTCCGGGAGTGATCCCGTAACAGAGGACGTGAACCGCTTGGGGCTCGCCGGCGAAGCGAGCGGTCAGCTCCTCGGAGACGAAGCAATCGCGACGATCGGTGAGCTGCAGACATCCCTCGATCGTGTCGTGGTCGGTGATCGTGACGAAGTCCATCCCCCGCCGCTTGGCCAGCTCGTAGACCTCCTCGGGCGGCGTCGCGCACTCGGGCAGCCCCAGCGATCGCTGAACCCCAAGCCGCGAAAGCTGCGAGGCGGTGGAGTGGCAGTGCATGTCAACACGGGAAGTCATCGGCGTCTCCCTGCTCTAGTCGTTTCTGTCACCTCCAGAGTTCGGCATGAACAGGGAAAAAATGTGAACGCGTGGGGAACACGAAGTGAACCTCGTGTGACTAGAGGCCTACCTCGAGCGCCGCCCAGGTGCCTTTGCTCGCCTCGGCCTGCCAGAGCTCAACGAACTCGTGGAAGAGGCGCTGACGGCGCTCGCGCAGTATCGCGGCGACGGAATCGATCTGCGCGACCTTGACCAGCATTAGGTCGCAATCGTGCAGGTCGCCCAGAACCATCTGAAAGCGCTTGGCGGCGCGGCGTGCCTCTTCGGCCTCCTCGCCGAGACAGGGTGCGAAGAGCTCGAGCACGTAGCGCAGGCGCTTCGCTGCGATCCGCATGTCGTGCTGCGATCCGCTCGCATCGAGTGCCAGCGCATCGTCGGCAAAACCCCGCAGCTCGCCCAGCCGAACCTCGACGATCCGCGAGATGCTGGGCCGCAGAGGGCCTTCCGGATCGAGGCCTTTCACCGGCCCCGCCTTCACGAACCCGCCGCCTTGACGAGCTTCCTCAGGCGCCTGCGCAGCTTCTTCAACCGCTTCGAGGCGACGAAGGGCGCCAGCGCCTCGTTGGCCTCTCGCTGGCGACCGCGCAGCTCCTCGACCAGCTCCGCAAGAGCGCTGCGATCGGCCTCGGCCGCCTGGTCGATAAGGCCTTCCAGCAAGGCGATTTCGACGTCGGCGTCACGCCGCTCGCCGAGCGCGTCGGCGAGAGCCTTGACCTTCTTCAGCGCCTTGCGGTGGCGCTTGCGCGGGAAGCAAGGCTCGAAGATCTCCAGCGACGCCCGCAGCCGACGGGTCGCCACCCGCATGGCGTGGACGCGCTCGATCTCGGCCAGGTCGAGGACCCCGGTGGAGTGCTCGAAGACCTCCTTGGAGCGGACCTTGACCGCCTTCGCCGCCGCTTCTGAGAATGACGCCCCGCAATCGAGCTCAACCTTGCGCGCAACCGCCACGCCAGGAGGCTAGACGACGAGCCACCTCGGCCGCTAGTAGGCGACGAGACGGAGCGAGGAGCCGTTGGCGCTGCCGTTGAGCAGGTCGAGGATGACGCCCTCGCGCAGTCCTCCCTTGCCGATCTGCAACGGCTGGCCGAGCAGCTCGGAGACCTTCTCCAAGAGCAGAACCCCGGTGGCGAGGATGCGCACGCGTTCGGGGTCGAGCTCGAAGCGGCGGGCGACGTCAGCGGCGGGGTCTCCGCAGAGCACGCGGATGCCGCGCTCGAGGGTCTCGTACTCGAGCACGGCGCCGACGAGGCGGCGCAGCGAGGTGGCGCTGCCGCCAACCGCAACGGCCTGGGCGGGGCGCTCGATCTCGACCCCGCTGAAGATGTCATCGATGCGATCGCGGATCTTGCGTACCTCGGCCGCCGAAGGAGGATCGGAGGAGATCAGCTCACTGGCGAGCACGCCGGAGCCGACCTGCCAGGAGCGGACCTCACTAGCGCCGCCGGGCACCGTGCCCAGTATCACCTCGGTGGAGCCGCCGCCGACGTCGACAACCCCGACCTTGCCATCGACCGGGTGGCCGAGCGTCTTAGTCGCTCCGATGAAGGAGAGCCTGCCCTCCTCCTCATCACTGAGGACATCCACCCGCACGCCGGCTGTCTCGCCAATGGCCTGGGCCACCGCATCGCCGTTGGAAGCCTCGCGCACGGCGGCGGTGGCCACTGCCCGGATCTCCTCCGCGCCCAGCTCTTTCGCCAGTCGGACCTGGGTCGCGACGACCTCGCAGACCTCATCGACCTTCTCGCCCTGGATCCCCCCATCCCCGTCGAGCGCCTTGTTGATCCGCGTATAGGCGCGCTGCTCCATCACCTTCTTCAACTGCCCGCCCACGGGCTCCGCAACGAGCACGCGCGTCGTGTTGGACCCAATATCTATGGCGGCACAGAGCGTCACGGCGTTCCTTCGCATGTTCCCAGACACCCCGGATCTCAACCGTCAGCCGAGCGGAGTCGTCGCGGCGGGTGGCGCGGATTTGGGGGACCACCCCGAGGAAGCTTTAGCTACCGCAGGGGTGGTGGCACCAAATCGCGACAGGACCCGCCGCGCCTACGCCTCTCAGCCGGGATGCGAGGCGTCCTCGAACTCCCGAAACAACCCGGTGACGACGAAGGCGACCTGCTCGCCGATGTCGACGGCGTTGTCGCCGATCCGCTCGATCGCTCGCGCCCCGAGCAGCATCGTCATCGCCCACTCGCGCTTGTCAGCGTCATCGCCGATTTGCAGAGCGAGCCGGAAGCACTCGCGGTTGAGGTTGTCGACGACGTCGTCCTGGCGGACCAGGTCGCGAGCGAGTTCGACGTCGCGATTTTCGAAGGCCCGCTTGGCCTGGTTGATCAGCGTCCGCGTCTGACCGCCCATGGTCAGGATCAGCTTCACCATCTCCTGATCCGAGGGCGGCTCGTTGCCGGTCAGCGGGATCATCTTGCAGACGTTCACGCACTGGTCGCCCATCCGCTCGATGCTCTTCAGCACGTGCAGCAGCGCCGAAATCAGCCGCAGGTCGGTCGCCACGGGCGACTGGGTGGCGAGCAGCGTGATCAGCGCTTGGTGGACCTCCAGGTAGCGGCCGTCGATGCGGTCGTCGTCGGCGACGACGATTTGCGCCAGCTCGACGTCCTGATGCTCGACCGCTTCCATCGTGCGACCGAGCGCGTCGTTAACCAGCTCGAGACCCCCGAGCGCGCTTGCCTCGAGCTTGCCCAGCTCTTCCTGGTAGAAGACCCTGGTCTGCTCGACCACCGAGCCTCACCCCACCTTGCCGGAGACGTAGTCCTCTGTGCGCCGGTCGGCCGGGTTGGTGAAGATCTTCTCGGTGTCGTCGTACTCGACCAGCCGGCCCCAGCGATTGTCCTCGTCGGCGTCGAGCTCGACCATCAGAAAGGCGGTGCGGTCGGAGACGCGCGCCGCCTGCTGCATGTTGTGGGTGACGATGACGATCGAGAATTCCTTCTTCAGCTCGATCATCAGGTCCTCGATCTTGCCGGTCGAGATCGGATCGAGCGCCGAGCAGGGCTCGTCCATCAGGATCGTGTCCGGCTGCACGGCGATGCAGCGGGCGATGCAGAGGCGCTGCTGCTGTCCGCCGGAGAGGCCGAAGGCGTTGCTGTCGAGGCGGTCCTTGACCTCCCCCCAGAGCGCCGCGCCGCGCAGCGCTTTCTCCACCGTCGCGTCGAGATCGTCCCTCTGGCCGAGGACGCGGGGGCCGAAGGCGACGTTGTCGTAGATCGACTTCGGGAACGGGTTCGGCTTCTGGAAGACCATCCCGATCAGCTTGCGGACCTGGACTGGGTCGACGGTGCCGTCGTAGAGGTTCTCGCCGTGGTAGAGCAGGTCGCCACGCACTTCCGCCCCCGGGATCAAGTCGTTCATCCGGTTGAGGCAACGCAGCAGCGTGCTCTTACCGCAGCCCGAGGGGCCGATCAGCGCCGTGACGTCATTGCGGTGGACGTCCATCGAGATCTCCTTCACCGCAGAGACGCCGCTGTAGAGGACCTCGACGCCCTTCATCTCGAACACTTTTTCCCGGTGGCCGCCACGGCCGCCCTGGAACTCTTCCGGACGCACGGCGATCGCGGCCCGTTCGGCCGCCGCCTCGCGCGCCTCGCGTCCGGTTCCTGACCTGCTCTCGTCCTGCGCCATCTGCTTGCTCACCCTAGTCCACCTACCATCTCTGCTCGTAACGATTTCGTAGCCAGATCGCGAATGAGTTCATCGCCAGCAGGACGACCAACATGACGATGATCCCGGCGAAGGCGAGCGTCTGGAACTCTTCTTGAGGTCGCAGCGCGTAGTTGAAAATCTGCACCGGCATCGCCGAGTAGCCGTCCGGCGAGAACGGGGTCGGATCGAAGGTGATGAAAACGGTCGCTCCGACCAGCAAAAGCGGCGCCGTCTCGCCGAGCGCTCTCGACACCGCGAGGATGACCCCGGTGGCGATTCCCGGAATCGACGCGGGCAGCACCTGACGGCGAATCGTCTGCCACTTGGTCGCGCCGAGCGCGAGTGAGCCTTGACGAATCGAGTCGGGGACCGCGCGGATCGCCTCGCGGGCGGCGATGATCACCATCGGCAACACCAGCAGCGCCAGCGTCATCGAGCCGGCGGCGAGGATGAAGCCGAGGTCGAGCGGGCCACGCACGATGAAGGCGAGCCCGAGGATGCCGTAGATGATCGACGGGACCGCGGCGAGGTTCTGGATGTTGAGCTCGATCAGCCGGTTCCACCAGCGTGAGCTGTCGGCGTACTCCTCCAGATAGAGCGCCGCGCCGATGCCGATCGGAACGACGAAGAGGATCACGCCCGCGATCAGCTCCAATGAGCCGATTATCGCCGGCCGAAAGCCGGCTTTGTCCGGGAAGGCCGTAGAGGGCGGGTTGGTGAAGAGATCGAGACTGAGCGCCGAGGAGCCCTTGGCGAAAGCTTGGATGAGCAGGGCGAGTAGCCCCGCCAAAGCTATGAGGACGGCGAGCATGAGCAGCCCGGCGAAGACGGCGTTGCGGATCACGTCGCCGCGCGGTTGGTTGCGGAGCATCGCCAGCGTGGTCGCCCGTGCGCCGGCTACAGCGAGGCGATTGCGCGGCACGACGGCCTCTGGACCGCGCATCAGTCGTAGACCTCGCGGAACCTGCGGACGAGCCTGATGCTGATCACGTTCATCACCAGGGTCATCGCGAACAGCACCGTCCCCACCGCAAAGACCGACTTGTAATCGATCGAACCGGCAGGGATGTCGCCGGTCGCGGTGACCGCTATGTAAGAGGTCATCGCCTGGATCGATTCGACCGGGTTGAAGGTGGCGTGGGGATTCGAGCCAGCCGCGAGGACGACGATCATCGTCTCGCCGACGGCGCGCGAGATGGCGAGCACGATCGAGGCGACGATGCCCGAGAGCGCCGCCGGAAAGACCACCTTGGTAGCTACCTTTGCCTGGGTCGCACCGAGCGCGTATGCGCCTTCTCGCAGCCCTCGTGGCACAGCCGACATCGCGTCATCTGAGAGCGAGGCGATGATTGGCACGACCATCAGGCCGATGCCGAAGCTGGCCGCGAGCGCCACAAACGGCTTGCCCTCTGCCCCGCCCAGGAAGCCGTCCGGCCACAGCGGCTGGATTATCTCGGGCAGGATGAAGGTGACCGCAAAGAGGCCGATCGCCACCGTGGGGATGCCGGCAAGGATCTCGAGGACCGGCTTCACCGTCTTACGGACCCGCGGGCGCGCGTACTCGCTGAGATAGATCGCCGCTCCGAGCCCAACCGGGATCGCGAACAGCATCCCCCAGAGCGTGACGTTGAGGGTGCCGATAACGATCGCGAGAACACCGAAGCTGGGGGGCTCGAACTGCGGTGTCCAATCGAAGGTGAAGAAGAATTCGCTGGCGGGAACGACCTTGAAGAAGCCGATCGTCGGGCCGATCAGGGAGATGACGATCGCGGTCGTGGTAAGCACCGAAAGCACTCCGCAAAGTCCGAGGATGCCCTGGATCGCCTTCTCGCCGTAGCGGTTGCTGGACGCCTGGAGCCGGCGGGGGCTTCCCCCCGCCGGCTCAGGCGAACCGCTTGTTCCGATCGGTGCCAACC
>JBKPOV010000209.1:0-6554 GCA_046733315.1 Actinomycetota bacterium | reverse complement strand
CGCACCTTCTCGGCGAGGCCCATCTTCACGGTTGTGCCGCGGTAGGTCTCCACCCGCTCGAGCTCCCCACCGTGACCCTGCACGCGGCTCATCGAAACGACGCGCACCTGAGCGCGATAGAGCGCCTCCAGCACGTCGTTCGCCTTCTCAGGCCGCACGATGCCAACCACGAGTTTCACTGCCCGCGCCTTCCCATCCCGCGCGCGAGCCTACCGGTCGCGGCGGCAGGAAGTCGAGTCGGGCCGTTCTGGCTCCTACACTTGAGCGATGCCCGCAGAGTCAAATTCCGATTCCACCTTCACTCTTTACCGTCGCGGGATCGAGCTGCTCGAGGAGGAGGATTTCGAGGAGGCGGCGGCGCCGCTGGAGGAGGCGGCACGACGGGCGCCCGAGAAGTCATCGGTCCGCGAGGCGCTTGGCCGCGCCTACTTCCGCTCCGGTCGCTTCGCCGCAGCCGCGGTCGAGTTCAAGGCGGTGGTCGAACGCCACCAGGTCAACGACTACGCCCACTTCTGCCTCGGCCGGGCGCTGACCAAGACCGGCGATACCGAGCGCGCCCGTCACCACCTCGCCCTCGCCTCCAACCTGCGTCCCGACCGCGACGATTACTCCTTCTACAGGGCAATGCTCGGGGCCTGAGGTCCCGCGGCCGGCGCATCTCGGCGTCCTCGGTCGCTCGCGTGCAGAGCACGCCACGCTCCCTGCGTCCTTGAGCTGCTTGGCCGCAGGTCCTCAGGCGGCGTTTTTTTTGACTTTCGATTTGCGATGAGGTGCGGGGAGGACGGCGACGATCGTCGTGCCCTCACCGGGAGCGCTGCGGAGCTCCAGGGTGCCGCCCGCCAGCTCGACCCGTTCGCGCATGCCGACGAGGCCGAATCCCTCCGTCGGGGCAGCTGGGTCGAAGCCGCGACCCTCATCTGAGACCCGCACCCGCAGAGACTCGCCGTCCTCGCTGACGTCGACTCTGGCGCGTCCCGCCTTGCCGTGCTTGACCGCGTTCGTCAGCGCCTCCTGCACGATGCGGTAGGTCGTGTCCTCGACCTCACCGAGCAGGCGGTTGCTGTTGCGGCCCGCCTCGAAGTCCATGTCGGCGTTGATTTCGAGCTTGATCGCATTCCCACTGGCGGTGCGTTCGCCAAGCGCCTCGAGAGCGGCGCCGAGTCCGAGCTGGTCGAGCGTGCTCGGGCGCAGGTCGGCGATCAGGCGGCGCATCTCGCCGATCGCGGTGTCGACCTGCTCGATGCCCTGGGTGAGCAGGCGGTCGAGTTCCTCCGCAGTGCTGCGCCGCGCCGCCGAGAGCAGCACCCGCAGGCTGGCAAGGCTCTGCAGCGACTCATCGTGCAGCTCGCGAGCCCAGCGACCGCGCTCGCGCTCGGTCGCGGCGATGCTTTCGCGGGTGCGGTCCTCGGCGACCGACTGCGCGGTGGCGACAGCGGTGGCGGCACTGGCGGCGAAGGAGAGCAGGACGGTCTCGTCCTCGTCGCTGAAGCCGGAGACCCGGCCGAGCGGGTCGAGGGCGACGAGGACGCCCAGTCCGCGGCCTCGGAAAACCAGCGGCACGAGCAGTGAGGTGACGCCGGCGTCCCGATCGCCGGGCCGCGCCATTAGGCTCCGGTTGAGGTCATCGATGCGGCGCGGGGCGCCTTCTTCCAGCACCCTGCCGGGAATCGATCCGGAGACGGGAATGCGCGCTTCCACCATGCCTCGCTCCCGCTCGCCCGCAACCGAGGCGGCGACCAGCTCTTTCCCCTCGCAGAGCAGAATCAGCAGCGAGCGCGCTTCGACCAGCGCTCGGGCGCGCTTGACGACGATCTCGAGGATGCGGTTGAGGTCGGTCTCACCGCCGACCGCCCGGGCGATCTCGGTAGTCGCTTCGAGCCGGTGCACGGCGCGCTCCATCTTGTCGCCGCGGCTCTGCACGCTGCGGTAGAGACGGGCGTTCTCAACCGCGATCGCGGTCCACTCGGCGAGGATCATCGCCGACTGCTCGTCGGCGTCGTCGAAGTCGCCGCTGGCCTTCTCGGTTAGGTAGAGGTTCCCCCAGGCGTGGCCGCGGATCAGCACCGGTACGCCGAGGAAGTTGGCCATCGGCGGGTGCCCGGGTGGGAAGCCGTAGGAGCGGGGGTGGCGGCCGACGTTGCCGAGCCGCAACGGTCGCGGCTGCTCGATCAACAGGCCGAGGACGCCGCGCCCGCGCGGGAGGTTGCCGATCTCCCGTCGCGCCGGCTCGTCGATGCCGTGGGTGATGAAGCGCTCCAGCTCGTGGCGGTTCTCGTCAAGCACCCCCAAAGCGGCGTAGCGGGCGCCGGTCAGCTCGGTGGCGACCTCGAGCACCTGCCGGAAGACGACCTCGGGATCGAGCTCGGCGACGAGGCTGCGGCCGACGTCGATCAACTCCCGCAGGCGGGGCTCGTCCAAGGCGCTGCTGTCATACCCCTGTGCCATGTGAGCCCTACTTACCCTCCAGCCTGACGGGAAACTGTTCCTATCCTACGGGCAACACTCCAATACTCAAAGTGCGTCGAGTATTGAGGTCCGCGGAAAAACCCGGATGTTCCGCGCTCCCGGCATGGGTTACATGGCGGTATGGACTCCACTCACACCCCCGTAGGCGCAGGTAACCTCATTGCTGCGGAGCCCGATGGCACATCAAAGACCGAGCGGACGACCATCGTTCTCGCCGACGACCACACCGTCGTGCGCAGCGCCCTGCGGCTGCTGCTCGACGCCGAGCCTGGCTTCGAGGTCGTGGCTGAGGCGGGCGACGCAGACACCGCGGTTCGCTATGTGCGCGGCCATAAACCGACGGTGTTGATCCTCGATCTGAACATGCCCGGACGGGCAAGCCTCGATGCCGTGCCCGATATTCGCGATGCATCGCCGGGAACCGAGATCGTCGTATTGACGATGCAGAACGAGCCGGCCTTCGCCCGCCGAGCCCTGCAATCGGGGGTGCGCGGTTACGTGCTGAAGGAGGCCGCCGATGCCGAGCTGGTCCAAGCCGTGCGCAGCGCCGCCGCCGGCGCCACCTACCTTCAGCCGGCGCTCGGAGCCCGTCTGGCAGCCGGGGAAGGCGGCACGAGCGGCGATGAGTTGAGTGAACGCGAGCGCGATGTACTACGGCTGATCGCCCTCGGCCACACCAACGCCGAGGTCGCCGAACAGCTCTACATCAGCATCCGCACCGTGGAGAGCCACCGCGCCCACATCCAGCAGAAGCTGCGCCTCACCAGCCGCGCCGAGCTGGTCCGCTACGCGCTCGAGCACGGCATGGTCGAAACCTAGGTGGGGCTCCCGCTCGCCTTTAGGTGACGAGCGGGATGACGCAGCGGAATTTATGTGGACTCGTTGAAACAGTGAAGTCCACGACGCCTGCGGCCGAAACCGTGACCACGGCGTATTCATCCGGCCCCGTCATATTCGTTAGGTCACTAGTCCACTCTTTCCCACTGTCCAAAACCACGTTTGGCTGGTGAGCAAACGCCGTCAGCTGCAACGCCTCGGGCAATGTTCCGCCCTGCACCGCACACGAAGTCGCCGCCGCTGGGGCGCTGACCGCTGTATCGCTGGTAAAGCTCTGCCAGCAAGCACCGGCAAAGAGTTGGGTGCCCGGCATGCAGCCGGCGGAGTGACCGTTAACCGTCTGGGCGTTGACAGCATTAACCGCGTTGACGGCGGTCTGCGCGTCGACGGCACTCTGTGCCGTGTCGGCACTCAAGGCATGCGCGGCCTCGGGCACCTGACCCAAGGTCAGCTCGTCGATTTCAGCGCCGGTGATCGGCCCCGTCTGAGCGCCGAGCACCCCTTTGAGCACACCTGGCTTTAGCCGGTTTGCCGGGATCGACCTCACCTTCAACCGGTTCCCGGGCAGCGATTTCACCTTTACCGCCTTACCGTCGATGCGCGTCTTCTTGGCCGCGTAAACGCTCCCGCTCAAGGCAACAAACAACGCTAAACCCGCAACCACCAATGCCGGTGAAGGCAGCCGCATTCCCCGTCTCATATCTCCCTCCCTTGGTCCGAGAAACGATGCGGCCGCGACCCTAGCCAGGGCCCCGCTTGGAGACCAAGACTCCTGGACGAAAGTTCAGCGGATAGACTCGCCCACGTAAATACGGTCGGTGGTCAAGGGAAGTCCGGTGCGAAACCGGCGCGGTCCCGCCACTGTGACCGGGTCAAGGACGTCGCAGGCGCGTGAGCGTCAGCCACTGGGGAGGACACCGATTCTCCGGGAAGGCGCGGCGGTCGAACCCCGGAAGCCAGGAGACCTGTCCCCGGCCAGCCATGACGACCCTCGAGGAAAGGGCGGCTTCAATGCCAAGACTCGTTTCATTCCGGCTGGCGGCTGCGTGCGCGCTGGCTTTGATCTCTCTGTTCTCCCTTGTCGCGGTGGCGACGGCCAAGGGGCCGATCGCCGACCTGCGCGTTGTCGGCAAGAAGGGCAAGACCCTCGCCGAAGACTCCTTCGGAGTCGGCGGCCAGGTCTCGGTCAAGCCGAGCCCGAAGGCGACCTGCTTCGGCCCCGGCACCGGCGGCAGCGGTAAGAAACTGACCCTCAAGGGGGCAACGGCACTTGGGATGCTCGGCCGTGCCGCGCAGTTCACCGCCGCGCTGAAGCCGCTGCTGATCACCGATCACTTCGTCGATGAATTCGGGCTTGGCATCTGCGGCATCGGTGGCACTGCCGCGACCAGCAAAAGCAGCTGGTACTTGAAGCTGAACCACAAGGCGCAGTCGGTTGGAGGAGAAAGCGTCAGGGTGCGGGCCGGAGATGAAGTGCTCTGGGGCTACGGCGCCTACCCGTATCCGAACGAGCTGGCGCTGAGCGCGCCGGCCGACGTCCAGGCCAATATTCCCTTCACGGTCACCGTCGTCTCCTATGACGAAAAAGGCAAGGTGTCGCCGGCCGCGGGGGCGACCGTCAGCGGTGCTTCCGGTCCGACCGATTCGGCCGGACACGCGACGGTGACGCTTGCGGCGCCATCCAGCCTGGTCGCCAAGCACGGCAAGGAAACGCCGTCCAGTCCCGTGCCGGTATGCGTGGACGGGAAGTGCCCCGCCCAACCCACTAAGTGACCCCTCGCCGCGGCACGGCGGTCGCGATCGCGCTGCTTTCGGCGGCGCTCGCGGCTGCCGGCTGCGGCTTCGGTCCCGGTAGCGGGGTCGGCGACGTCGAGCTGACGGTGACGCGCGACTACGGGGCCGTGCCTGTGCTTCACCGCCGGCTCGACGACCTGACCGAATCGGACACGGTGATGCGAGTGCTGGAACGCAGCGTCGACATCAGCACCCGCTACGGCGGCGGCTTCGTGCAGTCGATCGACGGCCTTGAAGGAGGGGGGGCGGGAGAGGCTGAGTGGTTTTTCTACGTCAACGGCCTCTGGTCCCCGCTGGGGGCCGCTGAATATGAGCTCGACGGGGGCGAGGAGATCTGGTGGGACTACCGTGACTGGACGGTCGGCGAGCGGGTGGCCGCTGCGGTCGGATCTTGGCCGCAGCCCTTCCTGGATGGATATGAAGGCGATCGTCATCCGACTGCAGTTATCTGCTTCGAACCCGGAACGGCCTGCGCAGAAGTGCGGCGACGCCTGCGCGACGCAGGCGCCAGACTGGCCCCCGACACCACTGACGCGATCAGAGTGCTCGTCGGGGCATGGGCGCGCCTGCGCGACGATCGCGACGCGGAGCTCGTCGATCGAGGCGTCACGATTAGCGGCGTCTTCGCTCAGTTCAGCCCGGACGGGAGGGCACTGACCGTCCTTGACCAAAAGGGCCGGCCGGCGGGTCGCTTTGGCGCAGATGCCGGGTTGGTAGCAGCGACGCGTCGCGAAACCGAGCCGCCAGTCTGGCTGGTCACCGGGACTTCTTCCGCGGGGGTCGCCGCTGCCGCCGCGCTGCTCGACGCGGACAGCCTCCGCGACCATTACGCCGCTGTCGTCGAGGGCGGCAGGGAGACACCCCTGCCACTGCGATGAGGTCACCGTTTGCCTACATCCCCAGGCCGGCCCCGCTGCAGGCCGCCTCTCCAGGGGCCGCGGTGGCGTATCTCGGTGCGCTGACAACCGTCGCCTTTCTGTACTCGAACCCGATCGTGCTTCTGGCCACCGGCCTCGCCGTGGTGGTGGCGGGGCGCCTGGCGGGGGCTCGCGCCGCGGTAAGGGCCGGGCTCTGGATGGGCCTGACCCTGGCCCTCCTGATCATTGCCGTCAATGCCATTGTCGTCAGCCGGGGGGAGACCGTTCTGGTGCGCTTGGGCCACCTGCCCTGGTTGAGCGACATCGTCACCGCCGAGGCGATCGCATCGGGCGCGATCCTCGGACTGCGTGCCGCTGTGGTGATGGTCGCCTTCGCGGTCTACTCCGCCTGCATCGATCCCGACCGAGTGCTGCGAGCACTGCGTCCCCTCGCCGGCCGCTCTGCCCTGACCGCGACGCTGGTCTCGCGCCTCGTGCCGGTGGCCGTCGCCGACGCCGCCCGCCTGCGAGACGCCGCCCGCCTCCGCGGCCCGGCAGCCGCCGCCGTGGGCAAGGCCTCGCTGGCGCGCCGCCTGCTGG
>JBKPOV010000208.1:0-8119 GCA_046733315.1 Actinomycetota bacterium | reverse complement strand
GCCGGGAGCTCCTGCTCGGGCTCGTCGGCGTGAAGCTCGTTGAGGCGCTTCGCGAGGCGCTCGGCGCCGCGGCGGTTGTTGACGAAGATGATCGTTGAGGTGTGTTCGCGGACGAGCTTCAGCAGCTCCGGGTAGATCGCGGGCCAGATCGAGCGAACGTGAGCTAGGGGCTCTCCATCCGCTGGAACTCCGTCCTCGCTTGGGAAAGCTGGAGCCCCCGGTTCGGCCATGTCCTCCACAGGGACGACGATCTCCAAATCGAGCTCCTTAGCCACCCCGGCGTCAACGATCTTGCACTCTCGCTTCGGACCGACCAGAAACTGGGCAATCCGCTCCAGCGGCCGCTGCGTCGCGGATAGACCAATCCGTTGAAGACCGGGCGCATCTCCCGCGGGTGGCGGTGTAGGGGGTACCGCCCCTGAGGACGCTTTAGCGACCGGAAGGGGCGGTGGGTCCCCTGCACCGACAGGACCCGCGGGCCGATCCGCATGGTCCTTCACCAGATGCTCCAACCGCTCCAGCGTCAGCGCCAGGTGAGACCCGCGCTTACTTTGGGCCACAGCATGAATCTCGTCGACGATTACAGCCTCGGCCGTGCCGAAGATCTCGCGCACCCCGGAGGAAAGCATCAAGTAGAGCGACTCGGGGGTGGTGATGAGGATGTCGGGCGGGTTTTTCTGCATCGCCCGGCGCTCTTTCTGCGGGGTATCGCCGGTACGCAGCCCGACCGAGATGTCGGCGCCAATGCCCCGCAGCGGCGCCCGCAGGTTGCGCTCGATGTCGTAGGAGAGCGCCTTCAGCGGCGAGACGTAGACGAGGCGCACCCCGCTGCCGAGATCGGGCTCGCGGGAGAGCTTGTCGATTCCCCAGAGGAAGCTGGCGAGCGTCTTGCCGGAGCCGGTGGGGGCGCAGATCAACGTGTTGGCGCCGTTGGAGATTGCCTCCCAACCCCCTACTTGAGCCGGGGTGGGCCCCTCGAAGGATGCCTCGAACCAGCGCCTGACGGGGGCGCTGAACGGTGTTAGCGGGTCAGATCCCGCACTCTTCTTCGCGGCAGCGGCCAATCCACGGATCTTACGCACCGCCGCATATTGCGGTCGCACTTGCCTCCGCTATGCGGAAGGAAACGCGACCGCTTGGCCTGGCTCGATCAGCCGGGACTGCCGCCAGCGAACTTGACGTAGGCGAACCAGGACTTCTTCGGCACGAAGCCTTCGCCGAAGAGGCCGGTGCCATCGCAGAAGTTGCAGATGTTGGGCTGATCGTCGACCGAGAACCAGTAGATCTGCTTTAGATGCCATCTGGCCTGGTTGCGCTTGAAGAGGTTGAAGGCGCCTTTCAGCTGGGTCACCTGGCCATTCGGCCCCTTGGCGAACCCATCGTGGCCGGCCCGTGGCTGAGAGCTCCAGCCGATCTCGGTGATCCAGAGCCCCTTGCCCGCATCACGATTCTCGGTCAGGACCAGGCGGAACGCCTCGATGTCGGGGGTGAGCTGGCGGTAGTCGGTCGTATACGGATGCAGGGCCACCCCGCTGAACTTGCTCTTGATTCCAGGCGTCGACTTGTACATCCGATCGAGGAAGTCGGTGGCGAAAAACGCCTGAGCCGGCTTCCTTTTGCGTTCGGCCTCCTTGGGGCGAGCGAACATACCGCCAAGAATCAGCTTTGCGCCTGGGTCGATGCTCTTGATCGTCGCGTAGGAGACGTTGACCAGCTTGCCGTAGTCGGCTGGGCTCGGCCGCACGACGAAGTACTTGAAGTTCTGCTCATTCCAGATCTGCCAAGTGCGAATCGGGCTTTCCGGCAGGCCCCGGTTCGCCGCCCAGAAAGAGCCTCCGGGGCCGTAGCGTCCAACCACAAGCGTGAGGAAGTTGGCCCAGGCGGTGCGCTGAGCCTCCGTCTTGACCGGCAGGGTCTTCGGGGCGTTGGCATGGCCGCCAGAGCCGGGAACCGTGGCCCGGACGACCGCCCAGGCCGGTGCGTCGTAGATGAACGGCAGCACACGGAGCCCGGCAGCGGTCGCGCCGGTGACAAGCGCGTCCACATTGGAGAAGTCGGCCTCGCCGGGACCGAGAGACTGGATGGAGCTCCAGGGAACCGGAATCCGCACGCTATCGACGCCCCCGGTGCGCAGGCGCTGGAACTGTTCGACGTTCGGCGTGGCCTGTGGCGATACACCCCAAAAATCCGCCGGCACAGCCATCGCCGTCGGCGCCATCGATGCGAAGGCTGCCACTGACACCGCGATCGCGGCTGTCCAGGCACGGACCTGCCCAAGCGGGCGCTTCCGCTGCTTGACCATGGTCAGTTCGCCTCTGGAGAGGCTGTGGCGGTCGGTCCGCGGCGCTGGCGCCGTTGCCTGATCATCACCACTGCCACCGAGATAGCGGCGAGCACGGCAATCGCGATCAAGATTGGGACCAGCGGCGAGGAGCCGCCGCTATCGCTTGTCTGCGACGTCGGGGTGCCAGATGCCGTCTGATTGCCTGACTGCACGCTCTTCTTGGCCTCCCCGTTGACGCTGCCACCTGGGCTACCCTGCCCCGTGCCGCCGTCTTTACCGGCCGCTCCGCCGCCTTCCTTCGATGAATCGTCTCCTTCAGAACCATCGCCTTCCTTCGGCGCTCCCCGGTCGCTCGGGCTGGACGGCGCCGTTCCACCGCCGTCGCCGGTCTTTGAGGCCTTTGCCGGGTTTTGGGGGTGCGTAGGAGTGTTCTTGCCTTCCTTGGGAAGTTCGGGAAGCGAGTCGTCGTACTGCACGCAGCTCGAGCTCGTACATTCAGCCTGAGCGAGCACGGGAAAGCAAGCCAATGCCAGAGCAATCACTGACATCAACAAGGCGGGTCGGCCCAAGCTCGGGGCCGGGAGATGGCGCTTCCCGACGTTCATCGCGCGCAAGGTTAGAGCAAACGGCGGCGTTGCTTGCACCGGTTGCCCTGATCGGCGGTTTGGCCCTGGCTGGCGGCGGATTCGACGTGAGCGGTCGTCACATAGGCGGCCTCGCCGTGTGGCTAGTCGTCGTTGCTCTGCTCGTCTTTGGAGCAGGCTCGGCCGTGAGGCCAGAGCGACCGCTGTATTGGGCAGGCGGACTGATCGTCTGTCTGTCGCTTCTGAGTGCAATCTCATCCCTCTGGTCGGGGTCGGTTGAGCTGAGCGTGATCGAGGCGGACCGCGTGGCGGTCTACCTCGGATTCTTCCTTGTCGCGTTCCTGATCGCCCAAACCGACGAAAGGCGCCAACGTTTCGCTGAAGGCCTGGCAATTGCGGCGGCGCTGGTCGCCGTGCTCGGGCTCGGCAGCCGCCTGCTACCGCACGTTTTCAACATCGCCGGCGCCTTCGACAGTGCGCAGCCGCGGCTCGAGTACCCGCTCGGCTATTGGAATGCGAACGGGGCGATATTCGGCATCGGCGTCGCCCTGCTGCTCTGGAACAGCAGGCGGGCCGCCTCAGCGGCGCTGCGATGGCTTTCCGTCGCCGCGATCCCGCTCTCGCTGCTCGCCCTCTACTTCACCTACTCGCGCGGCGGCCTGCTATCGCTGCTCGTCGCCTCAGGCTGCTTGATCGCGCTCTCCAGGGACCGCCTCTGGCTGCTGGCAACCTTGGCAATCGGGGTGCTCGGGACGGTTCCCGCGGTGCTGGCCGTGCAAGCGCGGCACAGCCTCGCCGACAACGTCGCCAATCAGGCCAACGTCGACCAGGGCGTGACCGTGCTGCTGATCCTGCTTGCCGGGATCGTCCTCTCCCTGCTGCTCTTCGCCGCCCTGCGCTGGGAGGAGCGCCGCGAGGGACGGCTGAGCGGCCGGGTGCTGCGAATCTCCCGCAACCCGACCGCCCTGAAGGGAATCGCCCTTGCCGGCACGCTGCTCGCGGTCGTCGCCGTCATCGCGGTCGGCGGGCGCGCCTGGGACCAGTTCTCAAGCCCCGACATCCAGTTCCCCAACGACCCCAAGGAGCACTTCGCCGAGCTTTCAGGGGCAGGGCGCTACGACTTCTACAAAGCCGCGATCGATGCCTTCGGCGAAAAGCCGATCCTCGGTCACGGCGCCGGCACCTACCAGTTCTCCTGGGAGCAGCTGCGCTCGATCGAACTGCCCGTCCACGACGCGCACTCCGTCTACCTGGAGGCATTTACCGAGCTGGGAGCGGTCGGCGGGTTGCTCGTCCTTGCCCTAGTCGGATTCCTGCTCTGGTGCGCCTTCGCCGCCTGGCGCGCCGCCCCCTATCCCGAGCGCGAGCGCTATGCGGCGCTGCTGGCCGCGATGCTCGCCTTCGCGGTGGGCACGGCGTTCGACTGGTTCTGGGAGATCGCCGGGTTGGGCGCGATCTTCTTCCTCGCCGCAGGCGTGGTGGTGGCCGCCCGCTGCAGCCAGATCGCTGACGACCCACGCCGCGACGGGGAGTCGCAACGGGAGGGGCGTCGCTTTGGCCTGACCGTCGCGGTGGTTGTGCTTGCCTGGGCATCGGCCGTGGCACTGGTCGGACCGCTGCTAGTCGAGCGAGAGATCGACTCCAGTCAGGCCGCGGCCGCCAGGGAAGACTTCGGCGCCGCCTTCGATCACGCCGACACGGCCCGCTCGATTGAGCCCTGGGCGGCCTCGCCCTATGTGCAGCTTGGCCTGCTGGCTGAGCGCCAGGGCGATTACCTCGGGGCGATCGTCCACTTCGGTCACGCGATCGACCGCGAGGACCGCAACTGGCAGTGGTACTACCTGCGCTCGCGGGTCGAGCACGAAGCCGGCAAGGAAGCCGCGGCTAGAGCCGATCTCGAATACGCGCGTGAGCTCAACCCGCAGGCCGTGTGCCTGCTGGGGGAATGGACTTGTTGATGAGCGCAAAGACGACAAGGGAGACGCGCAGCGGTCCCGCCACGCCGCCCACCCGCGAGGCGCCGTCGCGGGCTCCAACCGCGATGGCGAACCGGCTTGGCCTGACCGGGCCGAGCGGCTCCCGCCGCCGCGGCGCGATGCTGCGGCGGCTGCTCGCGGTGGGCGACTGGGCCGCGATCTTCATCGCTCTCTGCGTCGCCACCGCGGCTACCTCGACCACGGATGTGGCCAAGCTCTTCTGGGCGGTCCTCTTCACGCCGGCCTGGCTGCTCGTGCTGAAGCTGCACGGGCTCTACGACAACGACCACCGGCGCATCCGCCACAGCACGCTCGACGAGCTGCCATCGCTGATCTCCGCCAGCGCTCTCGGCACGATGGTGCTCGACGGCCTGCTTTGGCTGAGCCCCGCCGGCGCACTCTCGGCGAAGAGCGCGATCATCGTCGGGATTGGCGCGGTCCTTGCCTGCTTCGTGGCTCGCGCCGTGCTTCGCTTCCTCTGGCAGCGCTTCACCGGGGTGGCGATCGGAATCGTCATCGGGCCGGCCGCCCTCACCGACGTCGTGGCGAGACGGATCGCGACGCACCCTGAGGCGCGCCTGCGGTTGGTCGGCTACCTGTCGGCGCCGCGGGACAAGGACCACCGTGCCTCGCTGCCGCGGCTGGGTTCGATCGAAGAGATCTCGCGGGTCGCTCGGGAGCACAACGTCGAGCGCGTCGTCCTCGCCGAGCAGGAGATGGGCGAGCGCGACGTCGAGCACCTGATCGAGGAGTGCAAGGTGGCCGGGCTCGGCCTCACCTTTCTGCCCAAGCACTACGGATTGCTGGGGCCGGGGATCGAGCTCAACCGGCTGGCCGAGCTTCCCGTGCTCGACTTCCGCTTCTCCGACCCGCCCCGATCGACCCTGGCGTTGAAGCGCGGCCTGGACCTGCTCGTCTCCGGCCTGATGCTGACGATCCTCTCGCCGCTGCTGGTGGCGATCGCCCTCTTCATCGTCCTCGACTCCGGCCTGCCGGTCTTCTTCCGCCAGAAACGAGCCGGCAAAGACGGTCTGCCCTTCACAATGCTGAAGTTCCGCACCATGGTCGTCGACGCCGAGGCGAGGCTGGCAGAGCTAGTCGACCTCGAGAAGCTCGATGAGCCCGCCTTCAAGATCCAGGACGACCCGCGCATCACCCGGGCCGGCAGGTTCTTGCGCCGGACCAGCCTCGACGAGCTGCCGCAGCTGATCAATGTGCTGCGCGGCGACATGTCCCTGGTCGGCCCGCGGCCCGAGGAGGAGGCGGTGGTCGCCCTCTACGACGAGCGCCAGCGCATCCGCCTCGCCGTCAAGCCGGGCCTGACCGGGCCGATGCAGGTCTACGGTCGCGGCGACCTGACCTTCGAGGAGCGGCTGGCGATGGAGCGCGACTACCTCGACAACCTCTCGGTCGCAGGGGACCTGGCGATCTTGTTGCGCACACCGCGGGCGATCGTCCGCGGCGAAGGCGCCTACTGAGCCACTCTGATGTGCATTACCCGGCGATGACAAGGCAACCGAACAGCGGAGCGGATTTGGACCTCGAGATCGTCATCGTCAGCCACGGCGCCGAAGCGCTGCTGCGGCGCTGCCTGCGTTCGCTGCAAGAGCACCCGGCGAAGGGCACGATGCGGGTGACCGTGGTCGACAGCGGCAGCCCCGACTCGACCGCGGACATGGTCGAGCGGGAGTTCCCCGCCGTGCGCCTGCTGCGCCACGAGAACATCGGCTTCTCGGCCGCCAACAACGTCGTCCTGCGCGAGGACGAGGCGCGCGCCGTGCTGCTGCTCAACCCGGACACCGAGGTCTACGCGGGGACCCTGGATGCGGCGCTGGAGCGGCTGTACTCCGACGAGCGGATCGGCATGGTGGGCTGCAAGCTCGTCACCGAGTCCGGTGAGCTGGACCACGCCTGCAAGCGCTCCTTCCCCACGCCGCTCAGCGCCCTCGCCCACTTCACCGGTCTCGGCCGCGGCGACGGCGCCGGTGAGTCGTTGAGTCAGTACCGGGCCACGCACCTGGGAGATGACGACCCCGGTGAGGTCGATGCCGTCAACGGCGCCTTCATGCTCTGCCGCGCCGAGGCGGTGCGCGAGGTCGGCCTGCTCGACGAGGGCTACTGGCTTTATATGGAGGATCTCGACTGGTGCCGGCGTTTCTGGCAAGCGGGCTGGAAGGTCTTCTATGAGCCGGCCGGGGTGGCCCTGCACGTCAAGGGCGGCTCCAGCGGCAAGCGGCGGGCACCGAAACAGGAGATCGCCTTCCATCGCGGCATGGGGCGCTTCTACCGTCGCTTCGATGCCGCCGAGCACAACCCGCTGGTCAACGCGGCGGTCTACGCCGGGATCTGGGCGAAGCTCGCTGTGAGCCTCAGCATCACCGCGACACGCGGGCGCTAACCCGCAGTGAGCACGGTCACTTTGGTGGCATCGCCGACGGCCCTTGCAAGGCGGCCGTCGAGCGTGACCAAGGGCACGTCCAAAGCCTCGGCGAGAGCGGCGTAGAGACCGTCGTAGAAGCTGAGGTTGTGACGTAGCTCCCAGGCCCGGTGGATCAGGCCGATGTGGTCGATGCGGCGAAACGGCATTTGCATGAGATCCAGCAGCGCCGCGTCTGCCCTGTCCTCACCCAACCGCCCAGACGCAACTTCGCGGCGCAGCGCCTGACCGACCTCCGCATCGATCAGATGCGGAACCCAAAGGGACCGCCCGACGCCACTGGTCGAGAGCTGGGCCTCGGCCCAGCGAGCGTGCTCGGCGTCGGCCAGCACGCTGACGACGACCGATGCGTCGATGACGGGCACAGTCCGCTACTCGCCGCGGGATGCTCGAATGCCCGCGACGATCTCCTCGGTGGTGATCCCAGAGGGGCCTCGCGCTCGAGCGCGGGCAAAGACCTCCCCGAGGGTCAGCTGCTTGGAGAGCTCTTCGAGATCGCGCTTTATGTAGTCGGAGAGGGAGATCCCCTCTTCGGCAGCGCGCACCTTGAGCGTCCTGTGGACGTCGTCGGGCACGTTACGGATCTGGATCATCTTGGGCATGTGGGAGACATTAGGCCATGCGGCGGACATGTCTATGGCGATTGCGTGGTTCATGGCAGCAATCGTGCAGGGCGCGGACGCAACCGTGGTGCGCCGATCGAAGCGGGCGGCGAGCGGAAGCGTGACGGAAGGCGCGCTGCTAGTAGGCATTGGCGAAACCCGCACGCACGTCTGGCGGCGGCGGACACTGCGCGGTACGGCGTCCTCAGTCGGCCAAATAGCGCTGCTATTCGGCC
>JBKPOV010000207.1:0-17560 GCA_046733315.1 Actinomycetota bacterium | reverse complement strand
CCGACCCCGCCCCGGAAGATGCCAACGTGCCGGCGCTCTACGACTACTCCAGTGACACCTACCTCGAGCCCACGCTCAATCCCGAAAAAGACAAGGGGCTTCAGCTGCGCCCCGACGACACCGATACCTGCCATTACGTTCCGGCCGGAACCACCGGGAATCCGCAGTCGCAGGTGCATCGCTGGGTCACCGACCCGATGGGCGGCGCCGGCTTCACGCTGACCGGCAAAGTGACGCTCGAGCTCTACACGCGCACCATCAACGAAGCCAAACAGTCGGGCACGCTCTGTATCTACCTCTTCAAGCGCCACCTCACCAGTACGGGCGCCGAAGACGCGATCCTGAAAAACGCGACAACCGGCAACGACTACTGGAGCTATTCGGAATCCACCTGGTCCTATTCCGAATGGAAGAGGCTGCGGCTGCCGATGAGCTTCAGCAGCCCTCCGTATACGATCCCGGCCGGCGACCGGCTCGGCGTGGCGCTCAGCTTCGAGCACAAAAACACCCCGGCGGCGATCCAGATCATGTACGACCACCCGCAATACCCGGCCAGGATCGAGGTCGACACCAACACGCCGCTCGAAGGCGGCTAGGCGTTGGCCGCCGCCGCGGCGATCGCCTTCCTCGGAGGGTTGATGGCCGGCAGCTTCGTCACCGTGGTCGCGCACCGGGTGCCCCGTGGGGAATCGATCGTCGGGCCGCGCTCGCGCTGTCCCGGCTGTGGGGCTCAGATCGCTGCCTACGACAACGTCCCGGTGCTCTCCTGGGTCCTCCTGCACGGGCGAGCCCGCTGCTGCGGAGCCTCCATCTCGCCGCGCTACCCGCTGACCGAGCTGTGTCTCGGGACTCTTTACGCGGCGACCGTACTAGTGCTCTGGGATAACGCGAGCGAGATCGCCCTCGGCCTCGTCTTCGTGACGACGCTGCTCGCGATCACACTGACCGACCTCGAGCGGCGGATCATCCCCAACAAGATCCTGATCGTCGCCGCGGTGCTCGGAGTTGCGATCACGGCTCTCACCGACCCGAGCAGCCTGCCGGAGCGCGCCGCGGCCGCGGCGGGGGCAGGCGGCCTGCTCTTCCTGGCGGCTCTCGCCTACCCGCGTGGGATGGGCCTCGGAGACGTGAAGCTAGCGGCCGTGATGGGCCTTTTCCTCGGGCGCAACGTCGCCCCGGCGATTCTCGTCGCGTTGCTCGCCGGCTCCCTCGTCGGCCTGGCGATGATCGCTCGCCACGGCTCGGCGGCCCGCAAGCGAGCGATCCCATTTGGACCGTTCCTCGCCCTGGGGGGCGTTGTCGGGCTGCTGGCCGGTGACGAGCTGGTCGACTGGTACCTGGGCACGTTCTCCTGACTGAACATTCTTCTAGTACTGAGTAGTTGCAGGGCGAAAGGTCTGCGCCCTTTCTGCCGATTGAGAGAGGGCGTGCTGCAGCTGACCAGAAAGAAGACGACGACTGGTGGAATCGTCGGCCTCGACATCGAGGCCGGCAGCATCGCCGCGGCCGAGATCAGGTCGAACGGCACGGTGCAGATGCGCACCGCGGCGATCGAGCCACTGACCCCCGGCGCCTTCAACGAGGGCGAGGTGGGGGACACCGACAGCCTCGTCGAGGCGCTGAAGGCGCTGTTCGCCAAGCACAAGCTCTCGAAGCGCGTCCGGCTTGGGATCGCCAACCAGCGGGTCGTCGTCCGTACGCTGCGGCTGCCGGCGATCGAGGATCCGCAGGAGATGGCGACGGCGGTTCGCTTCCAGGCCCAAGAGCAGATTCCGATGCCGCTCGACCAAGCGGTACTTGAGCATCAGGTGGTGGGCGGCGTCCCGGCGCAGGAAGGCGCCACGCCGATGGTCGACGTGGTCGTCGTCGCGGCGCGCCGCGACATGATCGGCTCCTTCCTCGAGCCGATCCGGCGCGCCGGCCTCGACCCCGTGGGGGTGGACCTCTCCGCCTTCGGGATGATTCGCGCCCTGGCCGGGGTCGATGCCGATGCAGCTGCCACCGATCCCAGTGGGAACGGACCGGAGACGGGTGAGCCGACTCGGCCGGACCACGCAGTCCTCTACTGCAACATCGGCGACGTGATGAACTTGGCCGTGGCTCGGGGCCGCGCATGCCTCTTCACTCGCGTCTCCAATGAGGGGCTGGAAGGGATCGCCGCCCGCCTTGCCGGCGAGCGCGGCCTTGACGCCGCACATGCGGCGCAGTGGCTTTCCTACGTCGGTCTGGAGGGCTCGCTCGAGGAGATCGAGGGCGATCCCCAGACCCTCGCCGACGCTCGGCGCGTGCTCGAACACGGGGTAACCACCTTGGTCGACGAGCTTCGTCTTTCCCTCGATTATTACGCCGCGCAGGAGAGCGCGGTACCGGTCGCCCGCATCGTCCTCTGTGGCCCGGGCAGCGCGATCGCCGGGCTCGCCCCGCGGATGGAGGAGGGCCTCGGTCTTCCCATTGCCGTTGCTCGCCCGCCGGCGCTCGCCGGATACGACGATGAGATTGCGGCGCGCCTCACCCTTCCCTACGGCGTGGCGCTGGATAACTAGGAAAGCCAGAGATGCGTCCGATAAACCTGATCCCTGAAGAGGAGCGCCATGACGGGCGCGGCCCGATGCGCACTGGCCCTGTGCCCTACCTGCTCGTCGGGGCGCTGGTCGCCGCCCTGGTTGGCGTCACCACCCTTGTCCTGACCGGCAACCAGATCTCCGACCGCAAGGCGGAAGTGGTGCAGCTGAAGCGCGAAGACGCGCTGGCCGCTGCCCGCGCCCAACGTCTCGCCGCTTACACCCAGTTCCGCGCCCTACATGAACAGCGGGTGGCGACGGTGACCAGCCTCGCCGACAGCCGCTTCGACTGGGAGCGGGTAATGCGCGAACTCTCGCTGCTCCTGCCGGACAACGTCTGGCTGGTCAGCCTCAACGCGTCCGCGTCGGCCGATGCGAGCAGCGGCGATGAAGATAGCGGTGGGTCGGAATCGAACCTGCGCGGCTCCGCGCCCGGGCCCGCACTTGAGATCAGCGGCTGCGCGAGCAGCCAGGAGGCGGTGGCCGGTTTCGTCACCACCCTGAAGGACATCGACGGCGTGACGCGAGTCGGGGTTCAGTCCTCCGAACTGCCCGCGCTAACGGAAGATGCTGGGGCCTCCGCCGGCGGGGAATCCAGCGGCACTGACTGCCAGACCCGCGACTTCATTGCCAAGTTCGCGATCGTCGCTGCCTTTGATGCGGCACCGGTGCCGCTCAGCCCCACTGCCGAAGAAGCGCTCGCGGCTCCGCCGGTCGAAACGACGGAAGCCACCTCCACCGAAAGCTCGGAAGGCGGCTGACGGTGAAGCAGGCATCGACAAACCTGGTGATCGTCACTGTCCTGGTCGTGGTCGTGCTAGCCGTCGGCTTCTGGATGCTTCTTCTCGGCCCGAAGCGGGACGAAGCGAGCAAGCTTGGCGTTGAAGTGGAGGAAGCGAAGGCCTCGCTGGCGCAGCACCGGGCGGAAGCCGCGCAGGGGGTGGAAGCGCGCAAGGAATTCGCCGCCAACTACGAGCAGCTCGTCGTGCTCGGCAAGGCCGTCCCCGGCGACGACGACACGGCCTCGCTGCTGGTGCAGCTGAACAGGATCGCCGACAACGCCGGTGTCTCCTTTCGAACTCTCACACTGGAGACGGCGGAAGGCGCCGAAGCCGCGCCCGCGCCGGTTGCACCGGCTCCCGAAGCTCCGTCCACGGAAAGCTCCGCAGGCACGCCAGCGTCGCTGACCTCGCCCACGGAGGTCGCGGCCTCGACGCTGCCGCTCGGAGCAGCGATCGGGCCGGCCGGTCTCGCCGTAATGCCGTACACGCTCACCTTCGATGGTGAATTCTTCCAGGTCGCTGACTTCATCAAGGGGCTCGACTCGCTGGTCAAGACGCAGAACGCGCAGGTTTCCGTCGACGGACGCCTGCTCACGATCAATGGCTTCTCGCTGGCGCCTGCTCCCAGCAGTGGGTTCCCGGTGCTTGAAGCGACGTTCTCGGTCACCACCTACCTGACGCCGCCGGAACAGGAAGGCACCGTGGGGGTGGCGCCGGAAGCACCGGCGCCTGCCGCGACACCGGCCGCGACGACGACTGGAGGCACGCCATGAAGCGCCTGAGGAAGGGTCCCGAGCTGAAGATGCCGGAGCTGAAGGTGCCCGTTTTTGTCTCCGACCTCTTCTATGACCTGCACGATCGACGCCTGCTGGCGCCGATCCTCCTCGCGGTAGTGGGGATCGCCGCGGTTCCCTTTTTGCTTGGCGGCGGTTCTGAAAGCCCCACCGCGGGGCCGGTTGCCGGCATCGTGACGCCGAACGGCGAACCGGGAGCCACCGAGACCGCGAGTCTGACTGTCGTTGAGGCAAAGCCGGGCCTGCGGGATTACCGCAAGCGGCTCGCGGGCCGCGAGCCAGCGGATCCCTTCAAGCAGCGCTACACGGCGTCGGACACCGCGAGCGCGGAACTGAACCAGTCGGAAGATTCCTCGGTCGCCAGTACGAGTACAACGCTTACCACGACCGACTCAAGCGACGGGACCTCGATCTCGAGCGAAACGACAACCACCGGGCCGAGCGCTTCGCCCCCCAGTGCGTCTCCAAGTGAGCCTGCGCCGAGTGACGGCGGCGGGAAGCACCGCCTCACCTTCTACACCTGGGGGATCGATGTGCGGATCGTCAAGGCCGACAGCCAGAGCACCGATCCCAGCGAGAAAGTGGAACCGGGTGTCAAGAACAAGGTGTTGCCTCAGACATCGCTGCCCGGGGAGAAGGCGCCGGTGGTCACCTACATGGGTCTATCGCGCAAGGCGGCTGAAAAGCACCACACCCCGAAAGCGCTGCTGCTTGTCTCCGACAATGTCACCTCGGTGCAGGGCAAGGCCAAGTGCGTCTCCGGCGGCGAGGTTTGCCGGCTGCTCGAAGTCGACCCAGACGTTCCGCTCACGTTTATCTACGGAGCCAATCAAACGCGCTACACGATCAAGGTGCTGAAGATCGCGCTCGTCGTCACCGGGCACTCCTGATCGCCCGCAGTAACCCAAAACTTCAGTAAGTGAAGCGGGATCGCTACACTCGCTAAAGCGAGGCAATCGCCACAAACCGCCTCGTCTCGATCATGAGTGCAGCCTCCAACTCCCAATGTCCCGTCTGCCGCACGGCCGAAGTCGTTTGCGGCAAGTGGACCCTCCTCGTCATCCGCGACCTCGCCGAGGGCTCCAGCCGCTTCTGTGAGCTCGAGCGCTCGCTGGAGGGGATCAGCCCGCGCACGCTCTCGCTGCGCCTGCGGGCGCTGGAAGAGGAGGGGATCGTCGAGCGGCACACGTTCCCTGAGGTGCCGCCGCGGGTCGAGTACGCGCTGACCGAGAAGGGCGAGGCGCTGGTACCACTGGTAGAGGACATGCGCCGCTACGGCACCCGCTGGCTCTTCGAAGACGCCGCCGCCCCCGCAGCAGTCGTCTAATCGCCGAGTCTGCGAGATCGTCCTGCAAGCGTCCGTGCAGGCGCAGGAGCGCCAGGCGTGGGGGGGAAGCGGGGGGCGTGCGTGACCGTCTGCTCAATGAGTCGCTGACCCGGCTTGCCTCTGAGGCGGCGATCAAGCTCAGCTCGCTGGTTGCCGGGGGGGACCAGATCCCGTTCGACGTCGATGCCGACAGCGGCGATGACTCGCTCTTCTACAGCTACCGGCCGCTCACCTCGGTTTACGTTCGCGAACGCGAGGGTGAGCTGCGGGCGCTGGAGGCCTTCGGCCCCGCCCGCGACGCGGTTGCCGCCGCCGGCATCGCCGCCGCCTACCTCGAAGCCCGCGGCGAGCAGGTTCCGGGTGAACCCGGCGAGCGGGCCGCGCAGATGCTCATCGTCTTTCTCGCCACCCTCTGGGATGGCTGCACCGAACTATCGCTTGACCACGAGCGGCTCCAAGCCGCGCTTGCCGTGCTCGAGGCCGAGACGCGCAGCGTCGAGGACGCCGACGTGCTGATCGCTCCGCTGGTCGGCCTGCGCATGCCACTGCCGCGCCTTCAGCTTGCCGGCATCCAGATCGTTCGGGCCGACGCGATCGAGGCGCCGATCGAGGCGATGCGCAGCGAGGGGATGGGCCGTGTTGCCTGGCAACCGCAGTTCCTCGCCCTCGCCGAACAGGGCGATGGCCCCGACAGCGCCGACTCCGCCCTGCATCAGCTCGGTGAGCTGATCAGCGTCATGCGCCTCTTCAAGTCCGGCAGCGTCGGCCTCGGCCCTTACGCCTTCGCCCCCACCGGCGAGGATCGCTGGGCGCGGCTGGCGACCGGCGCGCCCTCGACTCGACCTGGTTCCTATGATCTGAGCGAGGAGGAGGCGATCCAGTTGGCCGAGTTCGCGGCGACGCTGGAGGCCCGCCCCGACCCCGACGGTGCCCTCGCCTGGGCGGTCGGCCGCTTCGAGATGGGCTGTGGCCGGGCGTCGGCGCTCGAGGGACTCAGCGACCACCTGCTTGCATTGCGCGCCGTGCTCGATGGCCACGGCCCCGTCGGCGCTTCGCTGCCGATGCGCGCCTCGGCGCTGATCGCCGACAAGGGCGTCGACCGGATCGAGGCGCGCGAGCGAATCGAGAGCGCCCTCGAGCTTGAGCGCTTGCTGATGAACGGAGCGCCCTCGCTGCCCGGGCTCGCGATGGCGGGCTGGATCGAGGAAGGCGTGCGCCGCATCCTGCGCGACACCGCCCTCGGCAAGCTCAGCACCGACCTCAACACCGCCGCCGACGAGACCTTGATCGCCACCGGCCTTGGCGCCGGCGATACCGAGATCGCGGTCTCCGAGGAGATCGCGGCGGCAGAGGAGATCGTCGTGTCGCGAACGACCCCGATCGTCGATGAAACCCCGATAGCTGACCTTCAGCCGCCCGAGGAGGAGCACCACATGGACCAAGAGACCCGCATCCTCGAGCCGATTCCGGACGAGGGGGAGATTCGCATCACCGCCACCCCCTGGCTGGACGAGGTCGAGGCCCCCGACAGCACCCTCGACTTCCCCGCGATCGAGGGCGATGTCCAGCATCGAGAGCGAATCGACACCCCCCGCGTCCGCCACCTCTTCCCAGTACCCGAGGACGCCGACTGGGAGGTCCGCGAGCTCAAGTACGACCACTACCGTGCCAGCTAACCCCGCCGACGGGACTCAAAGCGACCTATATCTCTGTTTTCAGTCCCGTCGGCGGCGGGATTAGGCGCGTCCCGCGGCGATCGCCTCGCGCTCCTCGCTCGAGGCGAACAGGTAGCGGTTGATCTCGGCCAGGCCGGCGAGGTCGTGGACGTCCTCGTCGAGGTAGGGGACGCGGATCACGCCCTGGGCACGTAGCTCGCGGGCGAGGCGCTCGATGTTGCTCGAGTCCCGCTCTGCCAGCGCTTGGTAGTCGGCGAAGTTCTCCGCGACCCGCTTGGCCAGGTCCTCGTCGCCCAGCTTCTCGGCAAGCGAGGCCTCGAGGTCCTCGCCGTCGCCGCGCAGCTGCTCGGCCGGATAGTGGACCTTGTTGACGATCACGCCGCCGAAGGGCAGTTTCGCCTCGACGAGTTTGCGGTGGAAGTAAACGGCCTCGTCGACCGGCTCACCCTGCGGGCCGCAGACGACGAGGAAGCTGGTACGGGGGTCGCCGAGCAAGCTGTTGACTCGCTTGGCCCGTGCCTGGAAACCGTCGACCATGCCGCTGAAGGCGTTGAAGAACTCGGCCAGGTCGGCGAGCAGGTCGAAGCCGACAATGCGCTTTAGCACCCCGAGCGCCACTGAGGCGCCGCGGCCGGCGACCTTGGCTGCGAGGCCGGTCGGCTTCATGAAGACGCGCAGCGAGCGGCCCTCGATGAACTGGGTGAGCCGTTTTGGCGCGTCGAGGAAGTCGAGGGCGTTGCGGGTGGGCGGGGTGTCGAGGACGAGCAGGTCGAAGCGACCTTCGCTGTGCAGCTCGAAGAGCTTCTCCATCGCCATGTACTCCTGTGAGCCGGCCAGGGCGCTGGAGATTTGCTGGTAGATGCGGTTGTTGAGGACGCGGTCGCGCGCCTCCTCATCGGGCGCCTGGCGGGCGACGAGCTCGTCGAACGTCGCCTTGGCGTCGAGCATCATTGCCCAGAGCTCGCCCTTGCTCTCGACCCCTTGCCGCTCGAAGAGCGCTGGATCCACCTGCCTTGCCTCGTTGCCGAGCTCCTCCAGCCCGAGGGAGTCGGCGAGTCGCTTCGCCGGGTCGATCGTCAGCACGCACACCTTCATCCCGCGGGCAGCCATCCCCGCCGCGATCGCCGCCGAGGTCGTCGTCTTGCCAACGCCGCCGGAGCCGGCGCAGATGCAGATGTCCTTGCCGGCGAGGATCTCGCCCACCGTGGGCATCAGCCCAGCTTCCTCGACAGCTGCCGCGCGCCCTCGACGCCGAGCTCTGGCTCGAAGAGAAAGGGCAGGGACTTGACCGGGGCCTTCACCTGGCGGCGCAGGCGTGCAAGCTGGGAGCGCTGGGAGCGGGCCCGGTTGTGCTCGGAGAGCCCGGCCCGCGCCGCCGCCCGCGCAGCGCCGTTCTCGCCCGCCGCGAGCTCGGCGATCCGCTCGGCCTCCTCGCTGGAGAAGCGCTCGGGGTAGAGCCCGTTCATGTAGACGCGATCGACGGCAACGCCGACCTCATCGCGCAGGTCCCGCTCGAGCGCGGCTGACTCGTTGACCGGCATCTCCTCGGGCAGGGCGACGATCGCCACGCCGGTGTGTTCGTGGTCGGTGATCAGGCGGTCGAGCTGCTGGGCCTGGGAGTGGATCGGCCCGACCCGGGCGATCGCGGCGAAGGTGCGGGGCGTCTGCAGGAAGCCGATCCCGTGGCCCGTGGCGGGCGCGTCGACTATCACCAGGTCGTACTTGCGAGCGCTCTTGACCTTGCGGTCGAGCTGGGCCAGCTCCCAGATCTTGCCGATCGTGACCAGCTCCTTGAGGCCCGGCGTGGCCGCGGCGAGGTAGTTGAAGATGCGGCTGCGGAAGAGCATGTCCCGCATCGCCCGCACCTTCAGCTGCAGCAGCACGTACTCGCGCATCGACTCGTCCGGGTCAATCGAGATCGACCAGAGGTTCTCCTCCATCTCGACCTCGTGGAAGCCGACTTCGGTGTGCTCGAACATCCGCGAGGCGTTCTCCTGGGAGGAGACCTCGCAGACGATCGTCCGCTTGCCTTCGGCAGCCGCGCGCAGGCCAAGGCCCACGGCGACCGTGGTCTTGCCGACGCCGCCCTTGCCGGTGACGAAGACCAGTCGCTTGTCGAGGAGATCGGTTACCGGGTGATTCCTAGCAATTTCTGAGGCTGGCAGGAAAAGCGAGTGGTCATGCGAATACCCGCGCAATGGGATTCCTTAGCCGCAAGAACAAGTTCGCGTCCCCGCCTGCCGTGGACGAGCCGCATCCGATCGTCGAGGAGCTGGAGCAGATGGAGGCCGCGGTTCCCGAGTCAGGGACAGACCGCTCCCGGCCCGCGGGTCCTGTCCCGGGGCAGGGCTCCTCGTCCTCGCGGGACGACGCTGCGGGCGAGGAGCCCAGCCCCGCGCCACCCGCGGGAGAGGCGCCCGTGGCTGAAGCTGTCGAGGCACCGAGCGCTCCGGCAGCAGAAGCTGAGCAGGCTGAAGAGCCGGAGAGGTTTATGCCGCGGGATCTGCTTGCTCCCAGCAGGCATGAGGTTGTTGTGGAGGAGCGGGAGGACGAGGTGCCGGTTAAGCATGCCGACGTGATTGCGTTTGCGAATCAGAAGGGTGGGGTCGCTAAGACGACTACTACGCTGAATTTGGCTGTGGCCTTTGCCGAGTCGGGATACCGGGTGCTTTGTGTGGACCTGGATCCGCAGGGGAACCTGACGATGAGTCAGGGGATCGATCCGGACAAGGTGGATAAGAGCCTTTACGACGTGCTCGTGCACGACATGCCGATCGCCGAGATCATCCAGCACCGCGAGATCGACATCGCCGTCGCCTCAATCGATCTCGCCGGGGCGGAGATCGCGATGAGCACCAAGATCGGTCGCGAGCGCTCGCTGGAGAAGGCGCTGAAGGAAGTTTCCGGCGACTACGACTTCGTCTGCATCGACACGCCGCCGAGCTTGGGACTGCTGACGATCAACGCGCTCACCGCCTCTAACAAGGTGATCGTCCCGGTTCAGTGCGAGTATCTGTCGATGCGCGGCCTGGTCCAGCTCCAGAACACGCTGAAGATGATCCAGGAGAACCTCAACCCGGACGTCAAGATCGAGGGCATCCTGCCGACGATGCTCGACAGCCGGACGGTCCACGCCAAGGAGGCGGTGGAGATCCTCGAGGAGAACTTCGGCGAGCTCGTCTTCAAATCTCGTATTCGCAAGGCGATCAAGTTTGCCGAGGCCCCGGTCAAGGGTGCCAGCGTGCTCAAGTACGATCCGCAGAGCAACGCTGCCGGTTACTACCGTGACCTTGCGAAGGAGGTCTTGGCGCATGAGCAGGCGTAAAAAGCGGGCCAGTATGCGTGAGGGCCCCCTGTCTGATCTTTTTCGGTCGACTTCTGACGAGGGACAAGAGGATCGGCCGGCGGGTCCTGACGCTGCAGGGAAGGACGAGGCCGCCAGGCCGGCGGGTCCTGACGCTGCAGGGGACCCACCGCCCCCTGCGGTAGCTAAAGCTTCCTCGGGGGCGGTTCCCCCTACAGCGCCACCCGCCGGAGAGGCGGAGCCGGCTGAAGCTCATTCATCCGAGACGCCTCCCGAGCGGCTGAAGCGTGTTTTTTCGGAGGAGCCGGCTCAGCGTCGTCGGGAGATTGAGCCGATTGTGGAATCGCCTCGCTACGGGCGGGAGGAGCCGGAGTATGAGCCGCCGGGGAGTGGGGAGCCGCATCAGCCTGTTATCCGGGTTGTGGGGGTTGGTGGCGGTGGCGTCAATGCGGTCAACCGGATGGTTGAGGCGCGGATTCCAGGCGTCGAGTTCATGGCGGTCAATACGGATCTTCAATCGCTGCAGCTCTGCGTCGCCGATGTCACGGTTCACATCGGTGACGAGGCTACGCGTGGGCTTGGCGCCGGCGCCGACCCCGAGCTCGGCCACCGCTCCGCCTTCGAGGAACAGGACAAGATCAAGCGCCTGCTCAAGGGCTCCGACATGGTCTTCGTCGCCGCCGGCGCCGGCGGCGGCACGGGCACGGGCGCCGCTCCCGTGATCGCCCGGCTCGCCCGCGAGATCGGCGCGCTCACGGTCGGCATCGTCACCAAGCCGTTCAGCTTCGAGGGCAGTCGCCGCGGCAACCAGGCCAACAAGGGCATCGAGGAACTTGCCGCTGAGGTCGACACGCTGATCGTCGTCCCCAACGACCGACTGCTCGAGGTGCTCGACCAGCAGACTTCGATGGTGGAGGCTTTCCAGGTCGCCGACGACGTCCTGCGCCAGGGCGTGCAGGGCATCTCCGACCTGGTCACGCTCCCGGCCGTTATCAATCTCGACTTCGCCGACGTGCGCACGATCATGTCGGAGGCGGGCCGGGCGCTGCTCGGCATCGGCATGGGCCACGGCAACGAGCGCGCCGTCCTGGCGGCCGAAAAAGCAATTTCCTCACCGCTACTGGAGACCTCGATGGAGGGTGCCCGCGCGATTCTGCTCTCGATCACCGGCGGCGCCGACCTCTCGCTGGTCGAGGTCAGCGAGGCGGCCAAACTGGTGGGCGAGGCGGCTCACCCGGACGCCAACATCATCTTCGGCGCCAACGTCGACGAGGAGCTGGGCGATCAGGTCTGGGTGACCGTGGTCGCGACCCGCTTCGACGGCCGCGCCGCGCCGCCACGCCGCGTAGCCGAGCCGACGATCCGCCGCACCAAAGAGGCACCGCGCTCCGGCCGCCGCGAGCGCCCGGGCGAGCTCGGCATCGACGTCCCAGAGTTCCTACCCGGGTAGAGGCCCTCCCTCCCCTGCGGCAGCGCATGGGTGGCTGCAAACCTTCGCCTGGACTCGTCTCGTGAGCGGCGTCGTCGCCGCGGGCCACCCACTCTCCGCCGAGGCGGGGGCCCAGGTCCTGCGCGAAGGGGGCAACGCTGTCGATGCGGCGGTAGCCGCGGTGCTCGCCTCCTTCGCCGTCGAGAGTCCCCTGACCGGCTTCGGTGCCGGCGGCTTCATGATGGTTCACCGCGAGGGCGAGACGGTCCTGCTCGACTTCTTCGTCGCCGCCCCCGGCCAAGAAGGGATCGAGCGGGCCACCGAGCTCGTCCCCGTCCCGGTCCACTTCGATGCTGAGACAGTGCAGACGTTCTACGTCGGTCCGGTCTCCTGCGGAGTTCCAGGCACGGCGGCGGGGTTGGAGCGGGCGCTGCAGCGCTTCGGCACGATGCAGCCGGCGGCACTGGCCGAGGCCGGCATCCGCCTCGCCCGCGATGGCGCACCCGTCAACGCCGAGCAGGCCTACATCCTCAACATCCTCGAACCGATCCACGCGCGCCTGGAGGGGACGCGCGAGCTGTACGCGCCAGCGGGGCGCACTTTGCGTGAGGGCGAGGTCTTCCGCTTCGCGGAGCTGGCCGAAGCGCTCGAACGCTTCGCTGCCGAGGGCGCTGAGCCCTTCTGCCGTGGCGAGATAGCGATGGCGCTCAGCGACCACGTGATGAAGCACGGCGGCACCCTCGGCCTCGGTGACATCGCCGCCTACGAGCCGATCGAGCGCGAGCCGATCCGCGCCAGCTTCCGTGGCACCGAGGTGCTGACCAACCCACCGCCCTCCTCGGGCGGCATCCTAATCGCCTACTGCCTCGCCCTGCTCGAGCGGCTTGGCGAGCGCAGCGGTCCCGAGCAGCTCGTCGCCGCGATGGGCGCCGCCAACGACGCTCGCGGCGATGCATTTGCCGAGGCGCTCTACGGCAGCGGCCTCGAGGCGAGCTTGCTCGACCAAGCGACCCTCGAGACCACCGCCGCAGACCTGCTCGGCTCCACGACCCACATCTCGGCCCTGGACAAGGACGGCATGTGCGCCAACGTCACCTGCTCGAACGGCTCCGGCTCGGGCGTGCTGGTACCGGGTACCGGCGTGATCCTCAACAACATGCTCGGAGAGGAGGACCTCAACCCGCTCGGCTTCCACGCGATCGCCCCCGGCCGGCGCGTGCCGTCGATGATGGCGCCGACGGTGGTGCTGCGCGAGGGTGAGATCGAGCTTGGGCTCGGCAGCGCCGGCTCCAACCGGATCCGCTCGGCGATCCTGCAGACGATCGTGCGGGCGGTCGAGCAGGGGATGAGCGCCGGCGAGGCCGTGCGCGCGCCGCGACTGCACTTCGAGCATGGCGTCGTCCAAGCCGAGCCCGGGATCGACGCGGAGGCGCTGGCGCGGATCGAGGCTCGCGGCGTGCCGGTGCTGCGCCGCCCGGCGATCAACCTCTTCTTCGGCGGGACCCAGGCCGTCGCCCGGGAGCGGGGAACGGGTGCTTTGAGCGGCGGCGGCGATCCGCGCCGTGGCGGCAGCGTGGCGATCGCTTGACCGGCGACTCGTCCCGCGTACGTGCCGCATAACTCGGCAATCGAGAGAATGGGCGCGTGACGGTGATCGATTTCGAGGCGGAGGGCCTGCTCGACGGGGTCGGGGGAGAGGCCCGAACCGACCGGCTTGCCCTGCTCGAACAGCTCTCCGACGAAGGAGTGCCGCTGGAGGAGCTGCACGAAGCGGTCGCCGCTGGCCGCCTCACGCTCCTGCCGGTCGAGCGCGGCATCGCCGGCGGCGGCCCCCGCTATACGCCGCGCGAAATCGCTGCGCTCTCCGGCGGCGACCTCGGCTTGCTGCAGCGAGCCAGCGCGGCGCTTGGCCTTCCCTACCCCGATCCCGACGAGCGCAGCCTCAACGAGGCCGACCTGGAAGCCGCCCGCCGGGTCGAGGCCTTCCTCGAGGCCGGCCTGCCCGAGGACGGCATCCTGCAGGTGGCGCGGACGATCGGGATGGCGACGGCGCGGATCGCCGAGACGAACCGGGAGCTGATCGTGCGAACGCTGATGCAGCCGGGCGACACCGAGCGCGACCTGGCGCTGCGCTTTGCCGGTGCCGCCGAGCACATGCTGCCGATCTTCGAGCCGAGCCTGATCTACGCCGCCCGCGCCCACCTGCTCGAGCAGATCCGCCGCGACGTGATCGGCACGGCCGACCTCGCCTCGGGCGAGCTGGGCCCGACCAGCGAGGTCTCGATCTGCTTCGCCGACCTGGTCGGCTTCACCAAGCTCGGCGAGGAGATCGCGCCGGAGGAACTCGGCAGTGTCGCCGGTCGTCTGGAGGAGATGGCGACGGTCGTTGCCGAACCGCCGGTGCGGCTGGTCAAGACGATCGGCGACGCGGCGATGCTGGTCTCCGTCGATGCCGAGGCGATGACCGACGCGGCGCTGCGCCTCGTCGAGGCCTCCGAGCGGGAAGGCGAGGAGTTCCCCAGCCTGCGTGCCGGCATCGCGCGCGGTCAGGCGGTGACGCAGAGCGGCGACTACTACGGCCGCACGGTCAACCTGGCCAGCCGCATCACCGCGATCGCCAAGCCCGGCAGCGTCCTCGCCGATCCGGCGACGAAAGAAGCCGTCCCCGACGCCTACGAATATTCCTACGCTGGCGAACGTCGCCTTAAGGGGTTCGAGAATCGCTGCAAGCTCTATCGCGTGCGGCGACCGCGGGGCTAAGCGGGCTTGCGGCCGGAGACGAGCAGGTTGTAGAAGAGCTCGGCCGGAAGATGCGGCTCGAGCATTCGTGAGTCGACCTTCTGCAGAGCCATGTAGCTGTTGAAGGCGAAGCGCCGCCAGCCCCAGGAGATCGATTCGGGTTCGGCGCTCGCCTCGACCGTGCGCAGGCCCCAGCCCCAGGCGTTGGCGAGCAGCTCCTCGCCGCCGACGCGGCGCTCCTCGAAGCCGGCCTCGCGCAGCAGGCGCCGCAGGTCGGCCGGCGCGAAGGCGTGGACGTCCACCTCGCCCTCCAAGGCGTGGCCATCGGATTGCGCCATCTCGGCGATCGCCCGCGGCTGGGCGCCCACGGCCCGGCGCCAGGCGGGTGCGGCGAACAGGCCGGCGCGCTTCGGCAGCGCCGCCAGGCGGTCGCCGTAGCGCGATGGCTCGCCGGCGAAGGCGATCGCCCCGCCCGGGCGCAGCACGCGGAGGAATTCGGCGAAAGCCTTGTCGAGGTCGGGGATGTGATGGAGGACGGCGTGGCCGAAGACGAGGTCGAAGCTCTCGTCCTCGAAGGGCAGCACCTCGGCCTCGCTCTGGACGGTCTCGACCTCGAGCCCCAGACCAGCGGCGGTACTCGCCAGGCGCTTCAGCATCCCCGGCGAGATATCCGTGGCGGTGAGGCTTTCGATCGCGCCGAGCTGCAGCAGGTTGAGCGAGAAATAGCCGGTGCCCGAGCCGATCTCCAGCCCGTCTCCAAAGCTGGCGTCACCTCCGCCCAGTGCCTTGACCAGCTTCTGGCGCACCTGCTCCTGGCCGGTCGCGCCGAAGTCGATGCCCCACTTGGCGTCGTACTCCTCGGCGGCGGCGTCGTGGTAGCGCGTGTTGGCGTCCTTGATGTGCTCCGGCGTCGCGGTGGGAGAGGCGGGCATGGCGCGGAACTCTACGCAGATTTCCTCCGCCCTTGAGGTCGCACTTTCCACCGCTATGCGGAGACAAGTGCGACCTCGGGCGCGGACTAGCGCAGCGCCTCGTCCCAGGTCGCACTTGTCGCCGGTATGCGGAGGGAAGTGCGACCTCAATACGGTGGCGGGGGCGTGCGCGAATACGTCCAAGAAAACCAGCCCGCCGGGGTTCCGCCACTGCCGCTGACCGGTGAGCGGACGCTTCCCGACGTGCCCGAGGAGAACTACTGGTACCGACGCCACCTCGTCGTCTATGAGTGGATCGCAGCGCGCGTCGGTGGCAAGCGCGTTGTCGACATGGCCTGCGGTGAGGGCTACGGCTCCGAGGTGCTGGCCCGCTCGGCCGCCGCCACGATCGGCGTCGACGCCAATCCCGATGCGCACGAGCACGCGCGGCTGCGCTACGTGCGCCCGAGCCTCCGCTTCGAGCGGGACCTGGTCGAGTCCTTTGCCGAGCCCTGCGATGCGGTCGTCTTCCTGCAGACGATCGAGCACGTCGAGGACGCCGGCGCGATCCTCGATCACTTCCGCTCGATGCTGTCCCCGGGCGGCGTCGCCTACGTCTCCACGCCGAACCTGCTCACTCTCGCGCCCCCCGGCGCGGAGAAGTCCGACAACCCCTGGCACGTGCACGAGTACCGGGCGGAGGGGTTCCGCGCGCTCTGCGAGAGCCACTTTCCCCGCGTCGAGCTATTGGGCCTCTTCCACGCTCGCAAGCTGCGCACCCACGAGCTGGCGCTGAAGCTCGGCTGGGACCGGGTCCACATGGCGCTGCGCCTGACCGGACCCTTCTACGACCGCTTCACGCCGGCGATCACGAGCTCCGACTTCAAGCTCAAGCCAGCAAATCTCGACAGGGCCTTGGACTTCGTCGCGATCTGCCACGTCTAAGGCAATGGCTTCTTCCGCGGGTGGCACGGGGGTGGGGGGGGTTCGGACGGGTGAGTCCGCTAACCCCCCCCGCCCCCGTGACAGGACCCGCGGTCGAGGCGGCGGCGTCGGAGACCTGGCAATTGTGCTCCACTCCCATATGCCCTACGTCGAGGGCTTTGGGACTTACCCATTCGGCGAGGAGTGGCTGTTCGACGCGGTGATCCGCTCGTACCTGCCGGTGCTCGAGGTGGCGGACCGAGTGACGATGACGGTGACGCCGGTGCTCGCCGATCAGCTCGAAGACCCCGGCGTGCACGAGCGCCTGCGGCGTTTCCTGGTCGATTGGCGGATTGCCGCCGCGGTGGCGGACCGCGACCAGGTCGACCCCGAATGCCGTGATGCCTGCATAGCCGAGGAGGCTCGCTACCGGCACGCGTTGGAGTTGCTCGACGATCACGGCGGCGATCCGCTGCGCGCCTTTCAGCGGGCGGTGGGGGAGGGACGGATCGTCCTGGCGACGTCGGCCGCGACGCATGCGGTGCTGCCGCTGCTGGCGACCCGCCAGGGGGTGCGGTTGCAGCTCGATGCCGGTATTCGCTCGCACCGGCGCCGTTTCGGCTGGGACGGCGGCTTCTGGCTGCCGGAGTGCGGTTACACGCCGGGCCTCGAGTGGCGCCTGGCGGAAGAGGGCGTGCGCTGGTTCTGCGTCGACCAAAGTAAGCACGAGGAGGACCCGCTGGCTGCATTGGCGCCGACCGCCACGGAGGCGGGGCCGGTGGCGCTACCGATCGACTGGGAGGCGATCCAGTGGCTCTGGTCGTTGCGCGGATACCCCTCCGATCCGGCCCACGCCCAGTTCGCCGGCGAGTCCCTGCGGGGCGTGCGGATCTGGAAGGTCGGCGGCGGTGGCTATGACCCGGGCGCGGCGGAAGCTGCCGCCCAGCGCCAGGCGGGAGAGTTCCTCGCCGCGACCGCCGCGCGGTTGCGCGCGTACAGCACCGCCGCGGGCCGCCGCGGCCTGCTCGTCTTCGCGATCGACACGGAGCTGCTCGGCCACTGGTGGTCGGAGGGAGCGCTCTGGTTGCGGGAGGTCCTGGCCAGGGCCGAGAG
>JBKPOV010000206.1:0-11590 GCA_046733315.1 Actinomycetota bacterium | reverse complement strand
GCCTCGGCCTCGCCCTGGCCGAGGAGCCGACGCGGCTCCACATCCTGCTCTCCCACCTGCACCTCGATCACATCCAGGGCCTCGTCTTCTTCGCCCCTGCCTTCCGCTCCCAGACCGAGATCGTCATCTGGGGTCCCGCCTCTCCCGAGGCCTCGCTGCGCGACCGCATCGCCCGCTACATCTCGGCGCCGCTCTCGCCCGTCGAGGTGCGCGAGCTGCCCTGCGACGTCTCCTTCCGCCACTGCCCGCAGGCCGAGTGGGAGATCGGCTCGGCGCGCATCCGCGCCACCTCGGTCGCCCACCGCGGCCCGACGCTCGGCTACCGAATCGACGATGGCGATTCCTCGCTCGCCTACATCCCAGACCACGAGCCGGCGCTCGGCGCCGACCTCGACGCGCTTGAGGAGGACTGGATCTCCGGGCTGGGCCTCGCCCGCGGCGCCTCGCTGCTGATCCACGACGGTCAGTACGCGGACGCCGAGTACCCCGACCACGTCGGCTGGGGACATTCCTCGCTTTCGCACGCGATCTCCTTCGCCCGCCGCGCCGAAGCCGAGCGCACCGTCCTCTTCCACCACGACCCGATGCACTCGGACGAGCGGCTCGATCAGCTGAGCGCCGAAGCCGCAGAGCGCTGGCAGGCAGCGGGTGGTGTTCGCGGCAGCATCGAGCTCGCCACCGAGCGAGCCGAATACGATCTATCCGCTCGCGCCATCAGCGCCGCCCCCGCAAGTTGATGATCCTGAGCTGAGCGCGCGGTTCGCAGGACGTTTCGCCCGCTACGCTGGCACGCGGGATGTCGTCGACCCCTGGCATCGACGCGGCAGTCGAGCGATCCGAGCTGGTCAAAGACGCGCTGGAAACGGCGCGACGAGCCCATGCTGGTCAGCTGCGCCGTGGCAGCGACGGGCGACCCTTCATCGAGCATCCGCTGGCGGTCGCCGAGCGGCTGGTCGAGCAGCGCTACGGCGACGAGGTGCTCGCGGCGGCCCTGCTCCACGACGTGGTCGAGAAGAGCGAGACCGGTATCGGCGAAGTGCGCGCCCAGTTCGGCGATACGGTCGGCGATCTGGTCGAGGCGATGACCGAAGACGAGTCAATCCCCCCTTACGAGGAGCGCAAGGAGGAGCACCGGCAGCGGGCGGCCGCGGCCGCTCCCGCCGCGCTGGCGATCTTTGCCGCCGACAAACTGACCAACGTGGCGATGCTGCGCGAGGCCTACGCGCTGATCGGCGAGGGCGTCGGCGAGGAACTCGCGGTCTCGCTAGACGTGAAGATCTACGTCTGGGAGGCGGACCTCGAAATGCTCTTCGAGACGGCGCCGGAGATGCAGCTGACCAACGAACTGGCAGAGGAAATGGTCAAGCTTTGGAGTGACCGCTTCAAGAGCGTTCGCTCACCGTCAGACTGAGCCGGCGCCGCAGCGGCACCAGGTACCAGACGACGGCGAAGGTGGTCGCCGCGCCGACCCCAGTGATCACGGTGACGATGCCACCGAAGAGCACGTTCGTGATCAGCACGATCGCTCCCGTCATCGCCATCGCGAGGAAGGTGAGCCCGGCGATCGTGAAGCGGTTGGCAAGGTGGATCAGCTCGCGCTTCTGCTGCAGACGAAAGGTCACCCGGTGGTAGGAGGACGGTGCGATGAAAAAGATCGCGGAAAGCGCCGTGCAGAGCAGCGTGAAGAAGTAGACGTTCTTCTCAAAGCCGTTGATTTTGGTGAAGTTCTGCTGGAAGGGCACGGCGAGCAGGAAGGCGAAGAGCACCTGCACGCCGGGCAGCGCGACGCGCAGCTCCTGCAGCAGCTCACCAAGGTTGCGGTCGAGCCGTTCGCTCTCGCTCTCGTCCCTTCCCGACGGACGTTCCTCCATCCCTGCACCATATGGGACGTGGGCACCGCCGTCGTCCTCTTCAACCGCGACCTGCGGATGCGCGACAACCCCGCCCTGGCGGCCGCAGCCAAAGCAGAGCGCATCGTGCCCCTCTTCGTCTTCGATGAGGCGCTGCTCGGCTCTCACTTCGCCGCCCCCAACCGAATCGCCTTCCTGCTCGAGTCCCTGCGCGACCTCGATGAGTCGCTGCGGCGGGCGGGCGCAGGGCTTTATCTACGCCACGGCGATCCGGTCGCGGAGGCGCTCGCGGTAGCTCGCGAGTGCGGCGCCAGCGAGCTTCATGCCAGCGCCGACTGGAGCGCCTATGCGCAGCGTCGTGAACAGCGCCTCGGCGATGCCTGCGAGAAGGAACGGATCGCCTTTTGCTCCCACCCCGGTACGACGATCGTGGCGCCGGGGACGGTGACCCCCGGCGGCGGCGACCATTTCAAGGTCTTCACCCCCTTCCACCGTGCCTGGGAGGAAGTGCCGCTGCGCCCGCCCGCGCCGCGACCGCGCCGCCTGGCAGCGCCCTCGCGTCTCGCCGCCGGGCGGCTGCCGACGATCGCCTCGCTAATCGCCGGCGAGCCGTCTCGGGACCGTGCCCGCGGCGGTGAAGCCGAGGGCCGACGGCGGCTGCGCGCCTTCCTCCGCGACGGGCTCGCCGGCTACGCCGATAACCACGACGACCTCGCCGGCGATCTCACCTCGGGACTGAGCCCGTACTTGCGCTTCGGCTGCATCTCGCCGCTGGAGCTGCTCAACGAGGCACGCTCGCGCCAGGGCGGCGCCGCCTTCGCCCGCCAGCTCTGCTGGCGTGACTTCCATCACCAAGTGCTGGCTGCCTTCCCGGCACTGCCGCGGCGCGACTACCGGTCGCGTGGCGATCGCTGGTCGCGCTCGCGGCGGGCCTTCGACGCCTGGCGGGAGGGACGCACCGGCTACCCGATCGTCGACGCGGCGATGCGACAGCTGCAACGCGAGGGCCGCATGCACAACCGGGCCCGGATGATCACCGCCTCCTTCCTGACCAAGGACCTCTACCTCGACTGGCGGTGGGGGGCGCGTCACTTCTGGGATCTGCTCAGCGACGGTGAGATCGCCAACAATGCCGGCAACTGGCAGTGGGTGGCCGGGACCGGCAACGACACCCGACCCAACCGTGTCTTCAACCCGATCAGCCAGGCTCACCGCTTCGACGCGAAGGGCGAGTACGTGCGCCGTTACCTGCCGGAGCTGGAGGCGATCGATGGCGGCTCAGTTCACGAGCCGTGGCGGTTGGAGCCGGCGGGGCGCCGCGGCCTCGACTACCCGGCGCCGATCGTCGAGCACGACGACGCTGCGGCGGCTTTTCTGGCGCGGCGCACGTAGGATCGGGGCCGTGGGACGGCTTGCGGTTGTGCTCGGCAGCAGTGCGCTCGGCCCGGGGGGCGAGACGATCGCCGCGGCGGGGGCAGAGCACGGCGCCGCGATCGTGCAGCGCCACCACGGCGGGACCTACGTGCTGCCGCACGAGATCGACCACGCCGCCAACCTCGGGGCGCTCGCCGAGCAGGGATGCGATCGCGTACTGGCGATCGGCTCGGTCGGCTCGCTGGACACGGAGCTCACCGTCGGCAGCCTGCTCTGCCCCGATGACTTCATCGCCCTGCATCTCGGCCTCTCGACCTTCGGCGACGAGCGCGCCCACCGCACGCCCGCCTTCGATCGCAGCTGGCGCGCGGAAGTCCTGGGGGCCTGGAACGGCAGCGGCGGCAGGGTGCGCGACGGCGGCGTCTACTGGCAGGCGATCGGGCCTCGCTTTGAGACGCCCGCCGAGATCCGGCTGATGGCCGCTCACGCCGACGTGGTCGGGATGACGATCGCTTCGGAGTGCATCGTCGCAGCCGAGCTGGGCCTCGCCTACGCGGCGATCTGCGTCGTCGACAACCTCGCCAACGGGATCGGGGACGGGCCGCTGGAGATCATCGAGCTGGAAGCGGCGCGGGCCGCCAACGCCCTGCAGCTCCACGACGGTCTCGCGGCCGTGCTGCCGCAGCTCGGCGCGGTCGGCCCGTGAGCGCTCCCCCACTCACCGTCACCGACGCCGTGATCGACGGCGAGACGGTCGGGCTGCGCTGTGAGGACGGCGTGATAGTCGCGCTCGGAGCCGACATCACGCCGCTGTCCGGCGACGAGACGATCGACGCCTGCGGCGCGCCGCTGGTTGCCCCGCTCCTCAACGGCCACACCCATGCGGCGATGACCCTCTTCCGCGGTTACGGCGGTGACCTGCCCTTGATGCGCTGGCTGCGCGAGGTGGTCTGGCCGATCGAGGCGAAGCTCGAGCCGGAGGACGTCTACTGGGGCGCGCGTCTCGCTTGCGCAGAGATGATCCGCACCGGCACGACGCGCTTCTGGGACATGTACTGGCACCCGGACGCGACCGCGAGGGCGGTGAAGGACGCGGGGCTGCGGGCGACGATCGGCGGGCCGCTCTTCGATGCCGACGGCGGCACCGAGGCGATGAAGGCAGGCGCGCTGCGCGACCTCGAGGAGCTGGCTGGATTCGGCGAAGGGATCGACGCCGCCCTCACCCCGCACTCGATCTACACGGTCAGCGAAGGCCTGCTGCGCTGGGCGGCGGAGCTGGCGGCCGAGCGCGAGCTGCCGATCCACATCCACCTCTCCGAGACCGAGCAGGAGGTCGACGATTGCGTCGAGCAGCACGGCGTGCGACCGGCCGCCTACCTCGACCGTCTGGGGGTGCTCGGCGAGCGCACCGTGCTCGCCCACGGCGTCTGGCTCGACCAGGCGGAGCTGGAGTTGATCGCCGAGCGCGGCTGCACGGTGGTGACTAACCCCGTCGCCAATATGAAGCTCGCGGTGGGCGGCGTCTTCCCCTACCCGGCTGTGCGGCAGGCCGGCGTCTCGGTCGGCCTCGGCAGCGACGGCCCCGGCTCAAACGACTCGCTAGACCTGCTCTCAGACCTCAAGGTCTTCGCCCTCGCCCAGCGCCACGCCGCGGTTGACGCGACGGTCATCCCCGCCGAGGAGGCCTGGCTGATCGCAACCGGCGGCGCTTCCTCCCTTCTCCGGACGCACCGGAAGGAGGTGCAACGCTTTTCGGCCCCCGCAGATCCGCAAAACGTTGCACTTCGTCTCGATGGGCCTGCGGACTTTCTTCTGCTGCGACCGCGCTCGCCGGAGCTCGCGCTCGGCGACCTGTACTCGGACCTGGTCTACGCCGCCAGCGGCTCGATCGTCGACACAACCGTGGTCGGCGGACGGGTGCTGATGCGGGGCGGGAAGGTTCCCGGCGTCGAGGAGATCGTCGCTCGGGCCGTGGAGCGCTCGCGGCGCCTGGGCATCGGCTGAATTCGCGCCCGCGTGTAGCCGCCCAAGCGAGGGGTATAGGCTCGACGCGAGTGCCCAGCGATGAGGTGATTGATCGAGGGTCCCAAGCCGGCGCTTCCCCCGTCCGGTACGCAGGCGCCAGCAAGCGCTATCCGGACTCTGCCACCGCTGCCGTCGATGACCTAACGCTCGAGGTGCCTGCCGGCGAGATCTGCGTTTTGGTCGGGCCCTCGGGCTGCGGCAAGACCACGGCGATGCGGATGGTCAACCGCATGGTCGAGATGACCGCGGGTGACATCTTCATCGGCGACCAATCCGTGCGGGAGCGCAGCCCTGCGCAACTGCGCCGCGAGATCGGCTACGTGATCCAGCAGATCGGCCTCTTCCCCCATCGCACGATCGCCGAGAACGTCGCTGCAGTGCCCCAGTTGCTGGGCTGGACGAAGGAGCGTACGACGGCGCGAAGCGCCGAGCTGCTCGCCCTGGTCGGCCTCGATCCCGACCTGGCCGACCGCTACCCGGCGCAGCTCTCCGGCGGCCAACAGCAGCGCGTCGGCGTCGCTCGGGCTCTCGCCGCGGACCCGCTGGTGATGCTGATGGACGAGCCCTTCGGTGCAATCGACCCGATCAACCGCGAGCGCCTCCAGAACGAGTTCCTGCGCCTGCAGGCGGAGATCGGCAAGACGGTCCTCTTCGTCACCCACGACATCGACGAGGCGATCAAGATGGGCGACCGGATCGCGGTGATGCGCGAGGGCGGCAAGGTCGCCCAGTACGCGACTCCGGCCGAGCTGCTGATGGCGCCGGCCGATGAGTTCGTCGAGGACTTCGTCGGCGCCGACCGGGCGCTGAAGCGGCTGGCACTGATGCGGGTCGCCGACATCGACCTCTGGGAGGCGCCGCTTGCCTATCTCGGCCAGCCGACGGCCGAGGTGCGAGCCAAGTTGGCGGGCGCCGAGGTCCCCTATCCCCTACTGGTCGACAGCGAGCGCCGCCCGCTCGGTTGGCTCTCCGAGCGCGACCTCAGCGGCGAGCTGGTTCCGGCGCGGCCGGACTCGCCGCTCGGGCCGCTGCTGGACCGCGACGACGTAATGCGCGACGCGCTCGCCGACCTCCTGCAGGGCGAGGCGCAGTATGCGGCTGTGGTCGACCACGAAGGCCGCATCGACGGCGTCCTCTCGGTCGAGATCATCTCCGAGTTCCTCGGCTCGCCAGCGGCGAAGACCGAGGAGTATCCGGCGGCGGAGCGGCCGCATGGCTAATGGCACTCTGATCGCCGCGGCCGGCGAAGTCGGCCAGGGGTTCTTCAAAGAACGCACCTCCGAGACGCTGCCTTGCCAAGCACGCTCGGATGAGGTCTTCTGCTTCGACTGGGCTCGCGACCACATCGACCGCTTCGGGACCCCGACGCTTCAGCACCTCGAACTGGTGATCTTCTCGGTTCTGCTCGGCTTCGCAATCGCCTTCGTCCTGGCGCTGCTGGCTCACCGCAGGGGGTGGCTGCGGCCACCGCTCCTCGCCGCCACCGGGGTGCTCTACACGATCCCAAGCCTCGCCTTTTTCTTCCTGCTCCTGCCGATCACAGGCCTTGGCAGAGCCACGGCGATCATCGTCCTCGCTGCCTACACGCTGCAGATCATCTACCGCAACGCGATGCTCGGCCTTGCGAACGTGCCGGAGTCGGTCAAGGACGCCGCGCGGGGCATGGGGCTGAACGAGCGTCAATTGCTCTGGCGGGTTGAGCTGCCGCTGGCGACCCCCGAGATCATCGCCGGCCTGCGAATCGCAACGGTCAGCACCGTCGCGATCGCAACCCTGGCTGTGTTCATCGGCGCTGGCGGCCTTGGCACCCAGATCTACGGCAGCGGCAACCTCACCTTCCCGACCAGCATCATCATTGCCGCCGGAATCGCGATCCTGATGGCCTTCCTGCTCGACGGGATGCTCCTGCTCACACAGCGCCTGGCCGCACCCTGGCGGCGGGTGAGGCCGACGTGAGCATCGCCCACCCAGTTATGGCGTCCTTCTCCGGCGCGATCGAATTCATCTTCACGCCGCAGAGCTCCAACGTCACCGGCGGCGAGAGCGTCGGCGGCCTCTCTCAAACGATCGAACTCATCCTCAAGCAGCTCGAGGTGACAGTTCTGGCCTTGGCGCTGGCGCTCCTCATCGCCCTGCCAATCGGTCTCTACCTCGGCCACCGAGGCAAGGGTGAGCTGCTGGCGGTAGGGCTTGGCAACGCCGGACGGGCGATCCCGGAGCTGGCGCTGATCGCCCTGGTCGCCGCCCTGATCGGGGTCGGGCTCGTGACAGTCACTCCGGCTCTGGCGATCCTCGGCATCCCGCCGATCCTCACCAATGCCTTCATCGGTGTCAGGCAGGTCGACCGCGCCACCGTCGATGCGGCGCGGGGCATCGGGATGGGCGAGATGGAGATCCTCCGCAGGGTCGAGCTACCGCTGGCCCTCCCCACCGTGATGGGGGGCGTACGCGGAGCGACCATCGCGATCGTCGCCACTGCAACCATCGCCCCACTGGCCGGCGTCGTGACCCTCGGCGACTACATCATCAACGCCAGCATCTACGGCGAGAACGGGCGCCTGGCGGGCGCGATTCTGGTTGCCCTGCTGGCTCTCACGCTCGAGTTCGGGCTCGCCGCGCTGCAACGTCGGCTCACTTCGAAAGGCTTGAGGCTGAAAACCGCCTGAGTCTCGTCCTTGAAAACGACAAGAGAGGAATCCCATGAGGCCCCAGTTCACTCGTCTGCGTGCAGCCGTCGCCCTGCTGCTCGCCCTAGCCCTCAGCCTCGGCGTGGTCGCCTGCGGAAGCAGCGATGACGACAGCACGAGCAGCGAGGAAGGTGGGGGCGCGGGCGCAATCGCCTCCAACCCCGAGAACGCCAAGGTCAGCTTGACGATCGGCTCGAAGAACTTCCCCGAACAGGAAATTCTCGGCGAAATCTATGCCCAGGCGCTGAAAGCGGCCGGCTACAAGGTTAAGAGCGCACTCAACCTCGGCTCTGAAACCGTCCTTCTGAAGGGAGTAAAAACTGGGCAAATCTCCGGTTACCCGGAGTACGCCAGCACGGCGCTGACGTCGTTCTTTGGCCTCGAACCCGAAGAAGTCCCCTCGGACGCCAACGGGGCGTGGGAAAAAGCGAACGCTGAATTCGAAAAAGATGGGCTGACGGCTTTCGAACCGACACCGTTCGCCAGCGCCAACGCCGTCGGCACCACGAAGAAGTTCGCCGATGAAGAAGAACTCGAAACCATTTCCGACCTCGAAGGCAAGTCGGAGAGCATGTCCCTCTACGGCTCGCCCGAGTGCCGCCAGCGAATCGACTGCCTGGCCGGGCTTGAAAAGTACTACGGGCTCAAATTCAAGTCCTTCCACCCGGTCGACATCGGCCTCCGCTACACGGTCCTCGAAAAGGGGCAAGCCGACCTCTCGATTCTCTTCACCACCGACCCGCAGCTCTCGGCGGAGAAAGACAAGTTCGTCATCCTCGAAGACGACAAGGAAGTCTTCCCGGCCGGCAACGTGATCTTCGTGACCAAGAAGTCGGTTGCCGAAAAGGCGGGACCGGACTACGAAGAGACGATCCTGCAGGTCCAGGAAGGACTCGACCTGAAAGTTGTGCAGGAGCTTGATGCTCGGGTGGAACTCGAAAAGCAGACGCCTAAGGAAGCGGCGGCGGCTTATCTGAAATCCGCCGGGTACACCGGCTAAGGGCTGGGGCGGGGGGAGAGGGGGTCCGCCGGACAAAAGCGGGGAGTGTCCGGCGGACCCTTCTCCCCCCGCTTCACGCGTACCGGCGGGCCCCGCTGGCGAAGGGTTAGGCCGCCGCCGCTTCTCGTTGCGGTGAGGTGGATTCACTGCGAGTGCGGATGCGGGTGAAGCAGATGTGGGCGGCCCAGGCGGCTGAGAGGCCCGAGATGGATGCAAGCAGCAAGGCGAAGCGGGGGTCGTACGTTTGGGAGAGCCAGCCGGTTAGGGGGGCGCCGATTGGGGTCGAGCCTAGGAAGACGACCGAGTAGAGGGCCATTACTCGGCCTCGCATCTGGGGCTCTACGGCTAGCTGGAGGGATGAGTTGATCGTCGCCGCGAAGGTGACCGCGGCGGCGCCGAGCAGGGTCAGCATCACCAGCTCGAGGGCTAGCGCCGGCATCGCCGCCGAGAGCAGGGCGAGCACGCCGAAGGCGAGGGCGCCGCCGGCGATCAGGCGCGGGCCGGTGCGGCCGTGGGCGCCATTGACGAGGGCGCCGCCGATCGAGCCGACCGCCATCGCCGAGACCATCGCCGCATAGGTGGTCGCGTTGCCGTCGAAGCTGAACTTGGCCAGCAGCGGCAGGACCACCTGGAAGTTGAAACCGAGCGTGCCGACCAGCGCCATCAGCGCCAGCGGCACCGCCAGCTCGGGGGTGGCGCGCACGTAACGCAGGCCGGCACGGATCGCTCCGGGCTCAGGAGGGGCGGTGGCCTCGACGTGCAGACCGCGCGGGTCCATCCCCCAGAGGGCGACGATCATCGCTACGAAGGTGAGGGCGTTGAGGGCGAAGCAGGGGACGACGCCGAAAGCGGCGATCAGCAGACCGGCAAGTGCCGGGCCGACGATGCGCGCCATCTGCACGATCACGCTGTTGAGGCTGACCGCGTTGACGACTCGGTCCGGGCCGACCATCTCGAAGACGAAGCTCTGCCGGGCCGGGTTGTCGATCGCGTTGACGCTCCCCATCGCGAAGACGGCGAGGAAGACCATCCAGGGCGCGACGACGCCGGTTGCGGTCACGGCAAAGAGCCCGATAGCCGGTATCGCCATCAGCGCCTGCGTCGCGATCAGCAGCCGCCGCCGCGGGATGCGGTCGGCGAGCACGCCGCCCCAGGCGCCGAGCAACAGCATCGGCAGGAACTGCAAAGCGGTGGTGAGGCCGACGGCAACGCCGCTGTCGGTGAGCGTGAGGATCAACCAGATCGCCGCCACCGTTTGCATCCACGTGCCCGAGAGCGAGATCATCTGGCCGACGAAGTAGCGCCGGTAGTTGGGTACCGCGAGCGAGTTGAAGCTTCGACGCAGCCCGGCGCTCACGAACCACCACCGCGCTTGCCGCGCGGCTCCTCGAGCATCCCCTCGAGAATCTCGGCGGCACGCTCGAGCGTGCGCAGGTCATCGGCGGGAAGGTCGCGCATCCGCCGCGCCAGGTAGGCGTTCTTGCGGCCGCGCAAGCGCCGCAGCCGCTCGCGCCCGGCCGCGTTGACGCTGATCAAAGAGCTGCGGCCGTCGGCGGGATCGGGCGTGCGCTCGATCAGCCCCTCGCGCTCGAGGCAGCCGAGCGTACGGGTAACCGTCGGCCGCCTAACCCGCTCGCGCTCGGCCAGCTCGCTCGGCGTAAGCGGCCCATGCCGCTCGATCGTCGCCAGTGCCGCCGTCGACGTCGGAGTCAGCCCGCCAGCCTCGGTCGCCGCCTCCTGCCGCAGCCGCCGCGCCGTGCGCACGATCCCCAGCCGCAGCCTTGCGGCCAAGTCAGTGAGCGGGGAGTCGGCAGCGTTTCGCATCATTAGTTAGCCTAGGTAATTAGTCTAGCAAACTATCTGCCCCGCATTGTCTCGAACGGGATTTACACAGGGGTGTCAATTCACTGTGTCATTTGAGTGACATCCCTTTCGGGCGCGAATTTCGCGGCTAATCTCGCTGGCAGGAGGGTCGAAGGAGACGGGCGTGCTCCACGTAGTTGACACCTACGTTGTCCGGTTAACCGCCGGATCCGGTTCGAGTCCGGTGCCCTCCGCATATCGGACCCTCGGAGCGTTCGAGTCTGCGCGATCGCCGTGCTAGCCTCGCGGTGGGTGTCAATTGCGTGCGGGGTGGTTCCCCGCTTCACAGACTCGACCCGCTCCGGCGGGTCTTGTCGTTTCTGAAGCCCGTTGCGACCCGGGTTGCGCGGACCTAGTAGCGGTAGTGGTCCGACTTGTAGGGGCCCTCGGCGGGGATGCCGAGGTAGGCGGCCTGCTCGGGGGTCAGCTCGGTGAGCTGGACGCCGAGGGAGGCGAGGTGGAGGCGGGCGACCTTCTCGTCGAGGTGCTTGGGCAGGACGTAGACCTGCTTGGCCTCGTACTGGACGCTCTTGCCGAAGAGCTCGATCTGGGCGATCACCTGGTTGGTGAAGGAGTTCGACATGACGAAGCTCGGATGGCCGGTGGCGTTGCCGAGGTTGAGCAGGCGGCCCTCGGAGAGCAGCACGATCGAGTGGCCGTCGGGGAAGCGCCACTCGTCGACCTGGGGCTTGATGTTGACCCGCTCGGCGTCGCCGCCTTCGAGGCCGGCGACGTCGATCTCGTTGTCGAAGTGGCCGATGTTGCCGACGATCGCGTTGTGCTTCATCCGC
>JBKPOV010000205.1:0-11368 GCA_046733315.1 Actinomycetota bacterium | reverse complement strand
GACCAGCGGCTCGAGGATCAGCGCAGCCACCTCCTCCTCGTGGCATGAGAGGACCCGCTCGAGATCCGCGGCGTCGCCGGGCTCCGCAGCGTGGGTCTGGAAGAGCAGCGGCCGGTAGGTCGAGTGGAAGAGCTCGATGCCGCCGACTGCTACGGAGCCGATCGTGTCGCCGTGGTAGGAGTCGCGCAGGTGGACGAAGGAGGTGCGGCGGCGGTGCTGGCCGCCGCGCTGCTGCTGGAACTGGAAGGCCATCTTCAGCGCGATCTCCACCGCGGTCGAGCCGGACTCCGAGTAGAAGACGCGGCTCAGCCCAGACGGCGCCAGCTCGACCAAGCGCCCGGCCAGCTCAGCCGCGCCGGGGTGGGCAAGGCCGAGCATCGTCGTGTGGGCGACCTTCTCCAGTTGTGCGGTCACGGCGGCGTCGATCTTGGGATGCGCATGGCCGTGCACGGTGCACCAGAGCGAGGAGACGCCGTCGAGGTAGCGGCGCCCGTCGCTCGCGACCAGGTGCGAGCCGGCACCGGCCTCAATCATCAGCGGCTCTTCCTCGCGCCAGGTCTGCTGCTGGGTGAACGGGTGCCAGACATGGTCCCGATCGAGCTGCGCGTGGTCCACCGACGTCACCGAAACCGAGACTAGCCCCGCCCCCGGCGGGAATCTCCGCGCTGACTTCGCCTTTTGTTGCCCATAGCGAGACAAAAAGCGAAGTCAGCTGGGTCTGGCTTCAGCATGAGCCTTGTCACACGAACAACTATTCCTTTTGGGAAATAGTTGTTGATATGCAACTATTGGGGACATGCAAGCGAGCGACATAGCGGCACTCGTCGAGGAGGTCGCCACCCCGGACGTCAGCGAGGAGGCCCAGGCGACCGCGGCGCGGATCAGCGCTCTGCTGCGCCACCTCTTCCTCTATGACCGCGGCAACGTGCTGCGGGTGATCGAGGAGAGCGGCCTCTCGATGACCCAGTCGAAGGCCCTGTTGGAGCTGGGCGGGCTGGGGGAGGCCACCGAGGCCCGTCAGGTGGGCGAGCTAGCCGAGGCGCTTGGCGTCTCGGTTCCGTCGATGAGCAGGGCGGTCGACGGCCTGGTCAGGAAGCGCCTCGCGAGCCGGGTCGAGGATCGCCAGGACCGCCGTGTGCGCCGCGTCGCGATCACGGCCAGGGGCAAGAAGCTCGTCGACACCCTGGTTGTCGTGCGCCAGGCGGGCATGGAGACGTTTGCCGCCAGCCTCACCGCGGCGCAACGGCGCAAGCTCGACGCCGCGATCGACTCACTGATGGACCGCGATGACATCGCCCAGGCTTTCGAACACCTGAAGGAGGTAGGACCAGCTTGACCCGTTACCGCCACCTGATCACCGACGACAACCGCAAGTGGTGGACGCTCGGAGCGATGTGCTTCGCGCTGTTCATGATCATGCTCGACAACACGGTGGTCAATGTCGCCCTGCCGTCGATCCAGCGCGACCTGCACGCATCGATCTCCGGCCTGGAGTGGACGATCAACGGCTACACGCTCTCCTTCGCCGTGCTGCTTGCCACCGGCGGGCGGCTCGGCGACATCTTCGGCCGCCGCCGCATGTTCCTCTTCGGCGTCGTTATCTTCGCCCTCTCCTCGGCGACCGCGGGGCTGGCCGCCAACTCGACCGACCTGGTGGTCAGCCGCGTCGTCCAGGGCGTCGGCGCGGCGTTGATGATGCCGGCGACGCTCTCGATCATCACCGACGCCTTCCCTGCCTCCGAGCGCGGCAAGGCGATGGGGATGTGGGCCGGCGTCTCGGCCCTTGCCCTCGCGGTTGGTCCTGTCGTCGGTGGCGCCCTCACCGAGCAGGTCAGCTGGCGAGCGATCTTCTACCTCAACATCCCGGTCGCAATAGGCGCCGTCGCCGCCTCGCTATTCGCCGTGCGCGAGTCCCGCGACAAGACGGTCGGCCGCGAGGTCGACTACGCCGGCGTGGTGCTGCTCACCGGCGCCCTCACGGCACTGATCCTCGCCCTGGTCGAGGGCAACGAATGGGGCTGGGGCTCGACCGAGATCGTCGCCCTGCTGATCGGCGCCGCCGTCGGCACGGCCGCCTTCGTCGCGGTCGAGCTGCGGGTCAAGGTGCCGATGGTCGAATTCCGCTTCTTCTCGGATCGCAACTTCCTCGGCGCGGTCGTGGTCGCCCTGATCGTCTCCTTCTCGATGCTCGGCGTCTTCTTCTTCCTCGCCCTCTACATGCAGGACATCCTGCGCTACTCGCCGCTGGAGGCGGGCGTCAGGTTCCTGCCCTCGACGCTGATGATCGTCGGCGTGGCGCCGGTCGCCGGTCGGCTCGCCGATCGCTTCGGGCCGCGCTGGCTGATCGCGGCGGGGCTGAGCGTGGTCGCCGCCTCGCTCTACAGCTTCAGCGGCATCGCGGTGGACTCGAGCTACCTTGACCTGCTGCCCGGCTTCATGCTGCTCGGCATCGGCATCGCCCTGACTATGTCGCCGATGACCAGTGCCGCGATGAACGCGGTCTCGGTCGACAAGGCGGGGATCGCCTCGGGCGTGCTCTCGATGTTCCGCATGGTCGGCGGCAGCCTCGGGGTGGCCGTCACCGGCGCGATCTTCCAGGGATCGGTCGGCGCCGCCAACTTCGCCGACGCCAGCCCGCAGCAGTTCGTCGATGCGCTGGGCGAGGCGATGAGCATCTGCGCGGTGGTCGCGGCGCTTGGCGCCGTGATCGGTGCGACCGCGATCCGCGCCAAACGCGACACGCTCAGCCTCGGGGCCGCGGAGGCGGCGGTCAGCCCGGGCGGAGAAGAGCTCGCCGGCCGCGAGATCGTCGCCGCGGGCGAGTCCCCCGGCTGAGAAGGCTAGAGGCCGAGGCTCGGCCAGGTCTCTGGCGCTGCGAGGTCGAGCGGGGGCAGGGCTCCGACCTGAACCTCGCCAATGCTTTCGATCGTCTCGCGGTTTGAGCTCTCGATTGCGCTTGGTTGTGCGGGCCAGGGAGTCAGGATGACCGCCGTGACCTCGAGGCCGGCGCTCCGGGCCGCCTCGATCGTTAGCAGCGTGTGATTGATCGTGCCGAGTCCGGGCGGGGCCGCGACGACAAGCGGTAGTCCCAGGTCAGCGGCGAAGTCGCGGAGCAGGTAGGCCCTGGCGCTTTCCTGGCGCATAGCGCTAGAAAGGCGCCAGGCCAACGGCACGAGCAGGCCACCCACGCCCTCGCAGATGAGCGCGTCCGCGCCGCCTGCGGCACGACGCGCCGCCGAGCGCAGGAGTTCCGGCTCGATCTCCTCGCCCGCCTCGGCGGCGGCGAGGTGGGGGGAGGCAGGCGGTCCGTAGCGGTAGGGGACGATCTCCTCGTCGCTCTGTTCGGATCCGGCGGCGCGGCGCAGCAGCGAATGATCGGCCTCGCCGGGATCGTCGAGGCCGGTCCCGGCCGGCTTGAAGACCGCGACCGAGCGGCCCTGCCGGCGCAGATCATTGGCGAGGACCGCGGCGACGACCGTCTTACCGACCTCGGTGCCGGTACCGGTGATGAAGAAACCTGCGGCTGCGGCCATCAGGCAGCGAGCTGAGCGACTGCGGGCCGATCAGCGCCGAGGCCGAGCTCGCGTGCGGCGTCGCCGACCAGCCTGGCGGCGTGTTCCAGCTCTTCGCGGCGGTGGGTCGACATCACGGTGAAGCGCAGTCGCGAGGAGCCCGCGGGCACGGTCGGCGGGCGGATGCCCTGGGCGAAGACGCCGCGTTCCAGCGCCCGTCCACTCAGCTCCATCGTCGCGTTGGCGTCGCCCACCGCTACGGGCACGATCTGTGTCTCGGAGCCGCCGACGGCGAGACCCTCGTCGATCAGCGCCTGGCGCAGGGTAGCCGCGTTGGCGGTCAGGCGGCCGACCCGGTCCGGCTGGGATTCCAGTACCTCCAGCGCCGCCAGGCCGGCGGCGGCAACCGGCGGCGGCAGCGCGGTGGAGAAGACAAAGGAGCGGGCCGTGTTGAGCAGGTAGTCGGTCGTTTCGCGGTCGGTGCAGACGTAAGCGCCGTAGGAGCCGAGCGCCTTGCCGAGCGTTCCGATCACCACGTCGACCTCGCCGCTGAGCTCGGCAGCGGCGACCGAGCCGCGTCCGCCCGGGCCAAGGGCGCCGGTCGCGTGCGCCTCGTCGACCATCAGGCGGCAGTCGTGCCGGCGGGCGAGGGTGACGAGCTCGGCGAGTGGGGCAACGTCGCCGTCCATCGAGAAGATGCCGTCGGTAACAATCAGCGCCGCTCGCTCACCGGCCTTGCGCAAGCCCCAGGAGAGGTGCTCGACGTCGCCGTGGCGGTAGACGAAGGTCTCGGCCCGCGAGAGCCGGCAACCGTCGATGATGCTGGCGTGGTTGAGCTCGTCCGAGAAGACGACCTCGCCGTTGCCGGCGAGCGCAGCGATCGTGCCGGTGTTTGCCAGGTAGCCGGATCCGAAGAGGAGGGCGGACTCGTACCCCTTGAAGGCAGCCAGCCGTTTCTCCAAGCGCGAGTGCGGCTGCATGTTGCCGGAGATCAGGCGCGAGGCGCCGGCGCCGGCGCCCCAGCGCATCGCCGCCTCCGCCGCCGCTCCCTTGACCCGCGGGTGATTGGCCAGGCCGAGGTAGTCGTTCGAGCAGAGCAGCAGGACCTGGTTGCCGTCAAGGGTGACTCGGGGCCCCTGGGGGCCGCCGATCAGCCGCAAGCGCCGGTAGAGCCCCTGGTCTCGGAGCTCCTCCAGGCGTTCTGCGATTTCAGTCACAGGAGAGCCGCTCCCGGACGCGGGAGGGCGGGACGTGACTTCCGGTGGGCATTAGCGCGCCCGCGCGGGAGCGGCGGGGGAGGCGTCCGGTGTCGGATATGGCGGCGGCTTTTTCGTCTTCTTGATCACCCGCAGCTGGGTCGAGGGGTCCCAGAAGTTGGCCTCGGCCTGACGGTCGATCAGCTCGTCGATCGGCGTCGCGGGAGTCTCGCCCGCGAGCCAGCCGTCGCGATTGTCGGGACGCGGGTTGGCGCCGTTGTCGGGCTGGCGGGCGACGTTGAGGCCGAGCTCCTCGAACATCGCCCGGTCGTCCTCGGGCTCGGCGCCAAGCGTGGTCAGGAAGTTGCCCATCATCACGCCATTTAGGCCCGCCTTGACCGCAAGTGGCTGCAGATCGCCGAGGTTCTCGACCCGTCCGCCGCAGAGGCGAAAGAGGGCGCCGGGGATGATCAGCCGGAAGATCGCCACCCACTTGACGACGTCCCAGGCATCCATCAGCGGCCGCTCACCGAACTTGGTGCCGCTGCGCGGATTTAGCAGGTTGATCGGCACCGAGGTCGGGTTGATCTCGGTCAGCTCGAAGGCCATCTCGACCCGCTGCCGGGGCGACTCGCCGAGGTTGAGAATGCCGCCGACGCAAGTCTCGAGGCCAGCCTCCCTGACCGCTTGGATCGTGCGCAGGCGTCCCTCGTAGCGGACCGTAGACGAGACCTCGGGGTAGTAGGAACGGGCCGACTCGACGTTGTGATGGACGCGCTGGATGCCGGCCTCGCGCAGCTTCTTGGCGCGCTCCGTCGACATGTGGCCGATCGAGGCGCAGCGCTTCAAGTTGGTCTGCTCGGCGACGAGTTCGGCGCCCTCGAGGATTTTCTCGAAGTCGCGCTTGGAGAGACCCTGGCCCTGAGTGACCATGCAGAAGCGGTGAGCACCCGCCGCTTCGGCGGCTTTTGCGTGCTCGAGGATCTGCTCCGGCTCCATCATCGCGTGCATCGGCGTGTCGGCCTCCGCGTAGCGCGATTGGGCGCAGAAGCCGCAGTCCTCGGCGCAACCGCCGGACTTGGCGTTGACCAGCGAGCACATGTCGGTCGAGTCGCCAAAGTTCTCGCGGCGCACGGCCCAGGCACGCTCGACCAGCTCGCCGATCTCCTCGTGATCGGTCAGCTCGCCGAGGGTCAACGCTTCCTCGAAAGAGATCAGGGAGGACATTCGGCGCAAGGCTAGGTGCCCGCCCGGACGCCTGGGCGTGTCTGAGCTTAGGGGGCCCATAGCCCCCCGTAAGCTCAGACACGTGGGGATGGCGACGGCGAGACGGCGACGGATTGCTGCCGCGGCGGCGAGCGGACTGGCGATCGCCGCTTTCGCCTTCGGCGCCGCGCTCGGCGATCAAGGGGCACCCGAGGAGCCGAGTCCCGCCTCCCTGCTTTCTCCGCGGCAGTTGGTGGGCGAGCGCCTCGTCGCTGGCTTTCCTGGAGCCAGGGTGCCGGCACCGCTGCGGCGGATGATCCGCCACGGCGAGCTGGCGGGGGTGATCCTCTTCGAAGCCAACCTGCCCAACCGCGCGGCCGCGCGGCGTCTGAGTGCGGAAATCGAGTCGATCCGCCGGCCCGCCGGATTGCGCGACCCGCTGCTGGTCATGGTCGACCAGGAGGGCGGGCTGGTGAAGCGTCTCAGCGGTGCGCCGAGCGCATCCGCCGCGCAGATGGGGCGCTCCGGTGCCGAGTTCAGCCGCCGCCAGGGACGCGCGACCGCGGCGAATCTACGGAGTGCCGGCATCAATGTGGACCTGGCGCCGGTTCTCGACGTCGCCCGTCCGGGTGGGACGATCGCCGAGACCGAACGGGGCTTCGGCTCGAGCCCCGCCCAGGTTACCGCTACGGCCCTGCCCTTCGCGCAAGGCCTGGGGGCCGGGGGAATCGCCACCACCGCCAAGCACTTTCCGGGTCTCGGGGCGGCCGCGGAGAACACCGACTTCGCTGTGCAGCGGATCAACCTGCCGAAGCGAACCCTGCGCGCAGTCGATGAGCAGCCGTACCGCGACTACGTCGCGCAGGGCGGCGAGCTGGTGATGCTGAGCACCGCGATCTACCCTGCTTTCTCGTCGCGACCGGCGGCGTTCGCCCGGCAGATCGCGACCGGCGAGCTGCGGGGGCGCATCGGCTTCCACGGCGTTTCGATCACGGATGCGCTGGAATCGGTCGCCGTGCGGAGCTTTGGCGGTCCGGCCGAGGCCGCGACCGCCGCTGTCGAGGCGGGAACCGACCTGCTTCTCTTCGCCGACTATCGCGCCGCCGCCAGCGCCCATGAGGCGATGCTGCGGGGCCTGCGCGCTCGCGGTCTGCAACGGCCAGCTTTCGAAGCGTCGGCCGGCCGCGTGCTGCGGCTCCGCCATCGCCTCTCGGCGAGCACGCGGTCCCCGGCCGAGTGCCCGAGCGTGTCGTTGACCTGCTTGAAGTGACCGAGGTCGAGCATCAGCCAAGCCAGAAACGCAGGCGCATAGCCTTCTTGTCGGTCTCGCGCGGCCGGGACTCAATCTACGGGTGCGTTTGCAAGCGACTCCCAGAGGTACAGCGAGGCGAGGCTTCGCTGCGGGCGCCAGGGCTCGCCGATCTCCAGCACCCGCGTCGGCGTCGGCATCTCGTCCAGGCCGTACTCGATCTGCACTGCCTTGCGGATGCCGAGGTCACCGCCTGAAAGCACGTCGGGCCGTTCGAGGTGAAAGATCAGGAACATCTCCGCGGTCCAGACGCCGAGGCCACGCACCGCGACGATCTCCTCGATCACCGCCTCGTCCTCGAGCTGGTCGAGGCGGTCAAGCTCAAGCTCTCCCTCGATTACGTGGGAGGCCAGATCACGGATGTATTCGACCTTGCGACCGGAGAGGCCGGCGGCGCGCAGGTCGGCTTCGTCGGCCTCAAGCAGTTGCTCCGGCGATGGCGTCTTGCCGCCGAAGAGCTCCAGCACGCGCCCGTAGATCGTCCGCGCCGCCTTGGTCGAGAGCTGTTGGCCGACGATCGCTCGCAGTAGTGCGCCGTAGGCATCGGCCGGACGCTCCTCGCTGCGTCGCCGCAGCCGGGTCGCGATGTCGATTTTGCCGACCCGCTCGATCAGTGCCGCCATCGTCGGGTCGCTGGCGGCGAGCTGTTTGCGCGCCTTCGCGCTCATCGTCCCTTCCACTCGGGCTTGCGCTTCTCGGCGAAAGCTTCGATGCCCTCGCGAAAGTCTTCCGAGGCAAAGCAGGACTCGCGCAGGGCGATCAGGCCGGCCTCCTGCTGCTCGCTGATCACCGGTGAGGCGGCGAGCAGGTCGATCGCGCTTTTGTTGCCGCGCATCGAGAGCGGCGCGTTGGAGGCGATCTCCGCCGCTAATGCGACGGCCGCCTCCTCGAGCTGCTCGGCGGGCACGACTTCGTGGACGAGGCCGATCTCGGCAGCACGGGCGGCCTCGAAATTGCGGCCGGTGAGGAAGAGCTCCTTGGTACGGGCCACGCCGATCGTCTCGAGGAACTTGCGCAGCCCGGTGTGGCTGTAAACGAGACCCAGCTTTACCGGCGGCATGCCGAGCTTGGCTCCGGCGGCCGCGATTCGCAGGTCACAGGTGACGGCTACCTCGAGGCCGCCGCCGATGCAGTGACCGTTGATCGCTGCCACGGTCGGCCAAGGGTGATTGGCCAGCGCCTCGGTTGCGGCGTGGAAGGGGTGGGCGACAAGCGCCTCGGCGTCACGCTCGAAGGTCTCGGCGGGGATCGAGGCGATGTCATAGCCGGCCGAGAAGACCGGTGGAGCCCCGGTGATCAGCAAGCAGCGGGTCTCGATTCCCCGGTCGAGGCGGGGCACCGTCTCGGCGATCGCGTCGAGGATCTCGTGGTCGAGCGCGTTGCGGCGCTCGGGGTTGGAGATGCGGAGGCGGACGACCGCCTCGGCGGGCGAGTCGAGGAGCAGCTTGCCGCCGGCGAGTCGATCGTTCACTCGAGCACTACGAGGACGTCGCCTTCGCTGACCGACTGGCCCTCCTCGCAGCGGATCTCCTTGACGGTGCCATCGTCTTCGGCCTCGACGGGGATCTCCATCTTCATCGACTCGAGGATCACAACGGTGTCCCCGTCCTCCACCGTGTCCCCGACGGCAACCTCGATTTTCCACACGTTGCCGGTGATGTGCGCCTCGATGTTCATGGCGGGGCACAATAGCCGCCGTGAATCATGAAGAACGAGGCTCTGGCCGATCGCTCGCCGTGATCGTTGCCGTGCACAACGAGGCAGATCGGCTTGGAGCGACGATCGCGGCCGTCCGCAGCTCGTTTCCAAACGCGGATATCTGGGTCGCGGACGATGCGTCCAGCGACGGCAGCGCCGAGGTGGCAATGGCCGGTGGGGCGAAGGTCGTCAGCCGGGGACGGCCGCATGGCAAGGGCGGCAACGTCAGCGCCGCCGCGGAGGCGATGCTGAGCGACGGGGTAGGGCCCGACCTGGTGCTGCTTTGTGACGGCGACCTGGGGGAGTCGGCGGCTCGCCTCGTGCCGCTCCTCATCGCCGTTGAGGACGGCGAGTGCGACCTTGCCGTGGCCGCATTCGCGAAGCGGGTCGGCGGTGGCCTAGGGGCCGCGCTCGGCTTCGCCCGCTGGGCGATCCGGCGGCTTTGCGGCTTCGAGGCGACTGCGCCGATCTCCGGCCAGCGGGCGATGCGACTCGAGGTGCTGCGCGCAGTCCTCCCCCTCGCCGCCGGCTACGGGATGGAGCTGGGCATGACGGTCGACGCGGTGCGGGCTGGCTATCGCGTCGGCGAGTACGAGCTTGACCTCTCCCACCGCGCCACCGGCCGCAGCTTCGCCGGCTTCTTCCATCGCGGCAGCCAGCTGCTCGACTTCGTCCGCGCCTATCGCGATCGCGCTCAGGGCCCATCCCGGTAGGGGTGGAACGTCTTGTACTTTTTCGCGCTTCGCACCGGGCGCCAGCCCTCCCGCGAAACTTCGAAAAAAGTTAATTGGAACCCCCTACCGGGATGGGCCCTCACTCTGGCCGCGCCCAGCCGCCTTCGGTGCGCTCGACCTGACCGGCCAGGGAGAGCAGGGTGGTCTCGTCGTTTTCGCGGCCGAGCAGCTGGGCGCCGATCGGCAGGCCCTTCGAGGTGAGGCCGGCGGGGACGCTGATCCCGGGCCAGCCGACCACGTTCCAGGCGAAGGCGAAGGGGCAGATTGCGCCTGCGGTCGAGCTGGTCTTCCAGTAGCCCTTGCCCTGCAGCGCTCCGATTCGCGGTGCTGGCCTTGCCGTGGTGGGGGTTAGAACGACGTCGCATTGCTCGAAGATACGGCCCACCCGCCGTCGCAGGCCCGGCTCCGCCGTACGGGAGATGCGCAGCGGCAGGCCGCTCAGTGCCCGTCCGAGGCGGGCATGGGTGCGGGTTCGTGACTCCAGCGCAGAGCGGTCTTCGCCGTGCGCACGCAGCCAGGCGTCGACGCCGGCCATGCCGCGCGGAACGATCGCCGGGCCGACCATGCCGTAGTCGGGATCGACGCGGACGATCTCGTGGCCCAGGTCCGCCAGGCGGTCGGCGAATCCTTCAATAGCATCGCGATGCTCCGGATCGAGCTTGTTGACGACGCCGAAGGGGGTGGCGAAGGAGACAGCGATGCGCAGCGGACCGGGCTCGCGGGCGGCGGCCTGCGAGAAGGTTTCCGGCGGCGCGGGCGGCTTGTGCAGGTCGGCTGGGACGTTGCCGTGGATCGCGTCGAGCAGCAGGGCGGCGTCGGCGGTGCTGCGGGCGAGCGGGCCGTAACAGCTGAGTCCGTTGAAGGCCTCGGGATCGGGCCAGGTGGAGACGCGGCCGCGCTGGGGCTTCAACCCGACCAAGCCGGTCCAGGCCGCGGGGATGCGGATCGAACCAGCTCCGTCGGAGCCGATCGCGGCCGGGACCACGCCGGCCGCGACTGCGGCCGCCGCACCGCCGCTGGAACCGCCCGGAGTGTGGTCGGTGTTCCAGGGGTTGCGGGTGGCGCCGTGCAGGGGCGTCTCGGTGAAGTGCCACTGGCCAACCTCGGGCGCATGCGTCTTGCCGATCGGGATCGCCCCGGCCTCCCGCAGCCGCCGCACCACCTCGGCATCGCGTACGGCCGGACTGCCACCACCGCAGCCGAAGGGGCTCGTGTGGCCACTCATATCGACGTCGTCCTTGATCGCGACGGGCACTCCCAGCAGGGGCGCTCGGTCACCGTCCGCGAGGCGTCGGTCGGCCTCGTCTGCGGCGCTCAACGCGTCTTCGGAGCAGACGACGCGGAAGGCGTTGAGGGTCTCCTGGGTCGCTTCGGCACGCTCGAGCGCCGCTTCGACCAGCTCTCGCGATGTCGTCTCTCCGGCCTGCAGCAGCAACGTCTGCTCCTGCAGGCCGGCGGTTGAAGCTGTCGTCGTCGCCATTTTTCGTCTCCCTTGCCGCATCTAGTTCGTTCGAACGAACGATAAGTGAAGCGGGTAGGCTGGCGCTTCTTGGCCACCGTCGCACCTCCCGATACCCGCGAGCGCATCCTCCGCGCCACGGTCGAGCTGATCGGCCGCGAGGGTGTGCCCGCGGTGACCAACCGGCGGGTGGCGAACACGGCCGGCGTCGCCCTCGGCTCCCTCACATACCACTTCCCCAGTCAGGTCGACCT
>JBKPOV010000204.1:0-7458 GCA_046733315.1 Actinomycetota bacterium | reverse complement strand
GCCATACGTCCTGGCCGGGTTCGTCCTGCTTTATGCGTTGCAGGTTCTTTACTCGCCGGATTTCTCGAAGGGGCTGCAGAACGTGTGCTTCTTCTTCGTGCCGTTCAGCTTGGTCTTTGGGCTGCTGCGGGATGTCACTTGGGACCGGAAGCTCGTGGTGTCTGTCCTGTGGGTGATTGGGATCGAGGCCGTGTGCTTCGTGCTGATTGGCACGGTCGAGTGGGTAACGCGGAGCTTGTTCTGGAACGACCAAGTGATCAGGTCGAATGAGTTCCACACCTACTTCAGGGTGAATTCGGTCTTCTGGGACCCGAACATCTACGGTAGGTACCTGTCCTTGGTTGCAGTCGTGGCGATGAGCGCGCTGCTGTGGGCGCGTGAGCACAGGGCGCTTTCGCTGCTCACCGTCCTTATCGCTGTGCTGTGGATGGGACTGGTGCCCACCTTCTCCCAGTCGAGCTACGCCGCCTTGCTGGCGGGACTCGTCGTCCTGGCAGCCTTGCGCTGGAGCGTGAAGTGGACCGCAATTGCAGCAGTCGCTGGGGTCGCAGTGACGATGCTCATAGTCACCATCGCCGGCAGCTTCAGCTTCGACCGCATCAACATCGACACCAGCGGCCGCGCCAACCTCGTCTCCGGCGGCATCCACCTATTCGTCCAAAGGCCCCTGTACGGCTACGGATCGGGAAGCTTCCCCTAGGCCTACCGCGAGCACGTAGAGACGCACAAAGCTCCAGTCTCCGTATCGCACACCGAGCCAATAACGATCGGCGCCGAGCAGGGACTCCTCGGCGTAACCGCTTACCTAGCTCTCGTCGTAACAGGGCTCTGGACGATGACCACCAGCTTGCGTCCCTCGCTGTCTCGTCTATCCGTATCTCGCGCGGGTGGCGCCGTAGGGGGGACCGCCCCCGAGGACGCTTTAGCGACCGCAGGGGGCGGTGGGTCCCCTACGGTGACAGGCCCCGCGCGCCACCTACCAATAGCCCGAGCAGCAGTCCTCGCAACCTTCACAGCCCTAATCGTCCACACGATGGCCTACGCCGGCTTCTTCGAGGACCCAATCACCTGGGTCCTTCTGGCAGCAGCTGTGTCCCTTGCGGCCGCCGATCAACGTAGGGTCAACGCGTGTCGGGATACCTCCGCCGCCTAGCGACGACCGGCGCCGCCTACACGGCGGCGAGCATCGTCTCGAAGCTGATCGCGGTAGCGCTGCTGCCGCTCTACACCCGCTACCTCACCCCCACCGACTACGGCTTCGCTGAGGTGATGTTCGCCGCCGTGGTCTCGGTCAGCATCATCGTCCGCTTCGGCATGATCGAGGCGCTGCTGCGCTTCTATTACAAGGAGGACGAGGACCCGGCTCGCGTTGTCGCCACGTCCTTCGCCGCGCTTTTCTGGTTCGCCACCGTCGCGGCGCTGATCGCCCTACCCTTCGCCGAGCCGATCTCCGAAGCCCTGCTCAACCGCTCGGCGCCGGACCTGGCGCGGATCTCGATCGGTGGCCTCTGGGTGCTGACGATGATCGAGTACCTGCTGACGCTCTTCCGTCTCGAGGAGCGGGCACGGGCCTTCTTCGTCACCACGATCCTCAACGTGGTGGCCGCAATTGGCCTCACCGTCATCCTCGTCGTTGGCGCCGACGAAGGGGCGAGGGGCCTGCTGATCGGCAGTTACGCCAGCGGCGCCATCTTCGTCGTCGCCCTGATCTTCGTCCATCGCCGCCGCCTCTCGCTTCGCTTCGAGCGGCCGCTGCTGCGGCGGATGATGCGCTTCGGCCTGCCGACGATGCCGGCCGAGCTCTCGCTCTACGGGCTCAACTTCGTCGATCGACTGATCATCATCCACGTTGCTGGTCCGACCCAGGCCGGCCTCTACTCGCTCGGGGTCAAGTTCGCTCAGGCCGTCAACGTCCTCGTCCGCGGCTTCCAGCTCGCCTGGCCGCCGCTCGCCTACTCGATCCGCGACGACGGCGAGGCGCGCCGTGTCTACGCCACCGTGGTCACCCTGTTCGTCGCCGGCTGCGCCTTCGTCGTCACCGGCATGTGGCTGCTCTCCCGCTGGATCGTCCGCGCCCTTGCCGCGCCGGAGTTCTTCGGCTCCTACAAGGTGATCGGCCTGATCGCCACCGGCGTCACCCTCTACGCGCTCTACATGGTCCTCGTCGTCATCCTCGGCAGGACCGGCCGCACCGAGTTCAACTTCCCCGCGACCGGCGCCGCGCTCGCCGCCAACATCGTCCTCAACCTGATCCTCGTCCCACCGCTGGGGATCGCCGGCGCCGGCATCGCCCTCGTCGCCTCCTACCTCGTCGTGCTGGCGCTGATGTACGGCTTCACGCAGCGCCTATTTCCCGTCCCCTACGAATGGGGACGCCTGGCACGGATCGTCGCGATCTCGACGGCGTTGGTCGCCATCGGCGAGCTGCTCCTGCCAACTGACGGACTCACCGGCCTAGCCCTGCGCATCGTGCTCTGGCTCGTCTACCCCCTCGCCCTCCTCGCCACGGGCTTCTTCAGCCAGGAAGAGCGCAGCTGGCTCGCCCGCCTTCGCCACCCGGGCAAGCTGGCCACACAGCTCCGCTCGATGCGTCCCGCTCCGGCTGGGGTCGACGGCCAAGTCTCGGAGACCTATGAGGCCGAGATGCGTGACGAGGACGCCCGCCTCTAACCCCCCGAACTGCATCAACTTCTCGATCTGGCAGGTAGAGAAGTTGATGCAGTTCGGGGCTAGGGGCCGGTCGAGCGCTCCCGCAGGCCCTCGCCTCGTTTCGGCAGCAGCGCTCGACGGGCGTGAGCCCAGTAAACCTTGGCCGGATGGTTCGGCAGGGGGGCCGCCACGAGCGCACGCACCGCGTAGGACCAAGCAGTGAGTAGGCGCACCGCCAGAGCTGCACCGCGCCCGTGGTGCGCCCGCATGTACTTATCTCGATTGCGGTGGAATTCGACGATGCGAGGGAGGCCCTCGGCGAGGTCCGTTGAGAGCTGGTCGTGGTGGATCGCTTCAGCGGAAGGGACGAAGAGGCTGTGCCAGCCGGCCTCGGAGAGGCGCTTGGCGAAGTCGCACTCGTCGTAGTAGACGAAGAAGTCGGGGTCCATGTAGCCGACAGCGGCGGCCGCCTCGCGGCGCACCAGCAGCGCGCTCGACTGCGCCCAGTCCACCCGCCGGGTCTCGCTGCCCTTGCTCTGTACGGTCAACCAGCGGTGCAGGAAGAGGGCGCCGGCGAGGGCGGTGCCGACGCTGGGGAAGCGCCAGGCGCAGGGAACTGGAGCGCCGTCGGCGTTCGACAGCTGGGGAGTCGCGGCAGCGGCTTTCGGATCGGCGTCGAGCGCGGCGAGCAGCGCGGCGGCAGCTCCCGGCCGCAACTCGGAGTCCTCGTTGAGCAGCAGGCAGTAACGGCCTGACGCCTCGCGCATCAAGGTTGAGTCGTTCTCAGCCTTGCCGGCCCGCCGCTCCAACACGATCAGGCGAAGCTCACCGCCCGGGTAGCGCGCGCGCACGGCCTCCGCTGAGCCATCGGCGGAGGCGTTGTCGAGAACCAGGATCTCCCGCTCGACCCCCTGTGGGTGCGTGCGCTCGATCGCCTCGAGGCAGGCGAGCAGGTAATCGCGGCCGTTCGTGTTCACGACGCAGTAGGAGAGCGTGGGCGCCACCGCCGCCACGATAATCGCCCGTCATGCGAATACAGCTCGTCGACCCCTCGGCCTTCACGCCGCCGTATGACCGCGCCCTCGCCGCGGGGCTCGTTCGCAGTGGTGCCGAGGTCGAGCTGCTGACCAGCCGCTTCCTCTACGGGCCGGTGCCCGAGCCCCAGGGTTATCGGCTACGCGAGTGCTTTTACCGGCGCAGCACCGGCCGCGGTCTGGAAGCTCCAGCCCGGCGCGCCTTCAAGGCGGCCGAGCACCTGCCCGACATGCTGCGGATGCGACGCGAGCTGGATGCCGACGTCGTCCACTACCAGTGGCTCACCATTCCTTCGCTCGACGCTCATTTGCTGCCCCCACGGCGGCCTCGGGTCCTCACCGCCCATTACATCCTGCCCACCGATGCAAGTCGCCGCCAGGTCTCCATTGCCAAGAAGCTCTTTGGCCGCATGGACGCCGTCATCGCTCACTCCGAGCACGGCGCCTCGCGGCTGCGCGAAGAGGTGGGCGTCAACCCGGCCCGCATTCGTGTCATCCCCCATGGAGCCTTCGACTACCTCACCAAGCTGCCGCAGGAGAAGCCGCTGCCGGCGGAGCTTGAGGGTGCGGAAGGTCCGGTGATCCTCTTCTTCGGCTTGTTGCGCCCGTACAAGGGACTCGACGTACTGATCGAAGCGTTTCGCGAAGTGGAGGGCGCCGAGCTGTGGATCGTCGGCAACCCACGCATGGACACCGAGCCGCTGCGTGCGCTCAGCGCCTCGACCCCGAGGCGCGTCCGCTTCCTCACCCGCTTCATCGACGACGCCGAGATCCCGCCGATCTTCCGTCGCGCCGACGTCGTTGTCTTGCCCTACCGCGACGCCGAGCACTCCGGCGTCCTCTACACCGGCCTTGCCTTCGGCAAGCCGCTGGTGCTGAGCGCGGTCGGCGGTTTCCCCGAGGTCGCGACCAGCGGCGCGGCGCGGCTCATCCCACCCGAGGACCCCGCGGCCCTGGCGACTGCCCTCACCGAGCTGACCGCCGATCCCGCCGCCCGCGAGCGCCTCTCCGCCGCAGCCCGGGCGGCCGCCGCAGGCCCCTACTCCTGGGACGCCGTCGCCGGCCAAACATTGTCGCTGTACGAAGAGCTGACGCGCTGACCGGCGTTTCCGGTGCGCTCTATGCGTCCCATAACCACATAAAGCGCACCGGAAGCAGATAATCGCGCGATGCTCGCCGTCCTCTTCTGGGTCTCCGCTGCGCTGATCGCCTACACGCACCTGGGCTACCCGCTGCTCCTGCGGGTTCTGCTCGCGCTGCGTCGGACCCGGCCCGAGCCGTCCGCACCCTCAGAGATCAAGCTGCCGCACGTCTCCTTGATCGTCGCCGCCTATGACGAGGAGGAGGTGATCGAGGCCAAGGTCGCCAACGCGCTGGCGCTCGACTACCCGCGCGAGCGCCTCGAGCTGATCGTCGCTTCCGATGGCTCATACGACGCCACGGCCGAGCGCGCTCGCGCCGCCGGTGCGGACGTCGTCCTCGAGCTGCCCCGCGCTGGCAAGCTCGCCGCGCAGAACGCAGCCGCGGAGCACGCTTCAGGCGAGATCCTCGCTTTCTCCGATGCCAACAGTTCCTGGGCCGCCGATGCCCTGCGGCGGCTGGTCGCCCCTTTCACCGACGCCGAGGTCGCCTACGCCTGCGGCCAGGTGCGCTTCCTCGATGCCGCCGGCGACAACCTCGAGGGCGCCTACTGGCGCTATGAGATGGCAGTGCGCACGATGGAGTCCTCGCTGGCGGGAATCACCGCCGGCAACGGCGCGATTTACGCCGTACGTGCCGATGACTACCTGCCGCTGAACGCCTCGGGAAGCCACGACCTCTCCTTCCCTTTTGCCCTGGCCAAGCGCGGCAAGCGCTCCCTCTACGTGCCCGCTGCCCGCGCCGAGGAGAAGATGGTGCCGACGATCGAGGGCGAGTTCGCCCGCAAACGGCGGATGATGGTCGGCCTCTGGGACATCGTCGTCGGCGAGCGGATGATCTCTCCGCGCGGCTACTCGTCCCTCTACGCCCTCGAGCTGTTCTCGCACCGGCCGTTGCGTTATCTGACCCCCTTCCTCCACCTGGTCGCCTTCCTCACAAATCTCGCCCTGCTCGGCAGCAGCGGCATCTACGTCGTCACATACGGGATCCAGGTCGCCGTGATCGCCGCGGCTCTGCTCGGCGGCAGCTTCCCGGTGGGCCCGCTGCGGATCGCCCGCTATTACGCGATGACGACACTCTCGATCGCCGCCGGTCTCTGGGATCGCTTCCGCCAAGGACGCCCGAGCGGCGCCTGGGAGAAGGCGTCGGGAACCCGATGAGGAGTCGCTGCTAATCCGCTCATGCCGAGGGTCTTCGACATCGTCGTAGCGTTGCTAGCGCTTGCCGTGCTTTCGCCGATCCTCGCCGCCGCGGCAATCGCGATCAAGCTGGGCAGCCGCGGCCCCGTCTTCTACCGCCAGCGCCGTGTCGGGCTCAACGGGGAAGAGTTCGAGATGCTGAAGCTGCGCACGATGGTCGAGGGCTCCGACCCCGTCGGCGTTGGCAAGGTCGTCACCCGCGACGATCCTCGGGTCACCGGCGCGGGCCGCATCCTGCGCCGCACCTCCCTCGACGAGATTCCCAACCTGCTCAACGTCCTCCGCGGCGAGATGGCGATCGTCGGGCCGCGCCCCACCATTCCGGCCCAGGTCATCGCCTACACGCCGCGCCAGCATCGCCGCCACGAGGTCCGTCCCGGCATCACCGGCTGGGCACAGGTGCAGGGCCGCGCCGGCATCCCCTGGGAGGAGCGAATTGAGCTGGACGTCTACTACGTCGACCACCGCAGCGCCGCCCTCGACGCCCGCATCCTGCTCAAAACCCTCTGGCTCCTCGTCACCGGCCACGGCCTCGCACCGGACTGATCAAGCGCAACGCTTTGCCTCGCCAGGGGAGCCGCAAACGTTGCACCTCCGCGGGGAGTGGACGGCGTAGGGTTTCGCCGTGGCCGATAGTCCCCAGATCAGTCTTCGCAGGTTTCGGACCGACGATGCCGCCGCGGTGCACCGTTGGTTCAACAACCCGGCGGCGACCGCTTCGCTGATGGAGCAGCGCGACGGTTTCTCGGAGGCCGAAGCGGAGGCTTGGGTGGGGCGGGCGATGGACGACTCGGGCGAGGACCGCAAGTACGCGATCGTGGTCGAGGGGTATGACGAGCCGGTCGGTTTCACGGCGCTCTACGGGCTCTTCCGCCAGACCGCGCCGGAGCTCGGCGCCCTGATCGGCGATGACGTGCGTGGCAAGGGCGTCGGCCGCCGTGCCGAGGCCCTGACCCTGGCCAAGGCCTTCGACGAGTTCGGCGCCCACCGCGTCTACGGGCGCATCCCCGCCCGCAACGAGGTCGCGAAGAGGACCGTCGCCGGGCTCGGCTGGAAGCACGAGGGGACGATGCGCGCGCACCTGCGGCGCGAGGGGGCTCCCGCGGACGACTGCGAGGTCTGGGGCGTGCTCCCGGACGAGTTTCGCGCCGCTGCGGCGGACCTGCTGACGTGAGCCGCCCGTCGGCTCGGGCGGAGCTGATCGAGGACCGCGGGGAGGCGGCGGTTGATGAAGAGTTTTTCCGCTCACGCCCGTTCCTCGACGCCGAAGGGATCACTCACACGCTGCGCATCGAGGCTGGAGAGGGCGAATTACTGGCACCGCTGATAGTTCGTGGGATCGAGGGCACTGACGAGCGCGACGCGATATCTCCCTACGGATATCCGGGGATGGTCGAGGGGAGTCGGGGGGGTGCTCTGCGGAGCCTCCCCGCTGT
>JBKPOV010000203.1:0-10747 GCA_046733315.1 Actinomycetota bacterium | reverse complement strand
GTTATATGGAGTGGTGCGCAACGTCAAAGTCGCTCTCGGCACACTTGCTTGCAGCGGAATCGAAGCTTTTCTCGACTCCGACATCCCCACCGGGGTACGGGTGGCGGTGGGCGACTTTACTCGCGGGCTTGAATCTGGACGCTCTCCACTCGGGATTCTGCGCTCATCTGGGGAGGCTGACGATGAGCCAGCCGTCGCCCTTGATCTGGCCGTCGACGAACACACCTGGAGGCTGCTGGAGCGTGAGGCGGCCAGACAAGGCACCACCGTGAGCCGGCTTGCCAATCACTCAGTGCTCGTCTACCTGGCTGAGCTGGACAGGCTGACGCCGCCGAGCGGCACCGCAGCGATCTAGGACACGACCGGGTCACCGGACGCGGTGTCCCCGTACTGGACCATGCGGGGGTCGCCGGCTGACCGCCTCATCGCTCTCGCAGTAGGCGGCGAAGTTCCGCTCGAAGTCTTCGACCTCGGTACCGAGCGTGACCGTGGCGTCGTCGGCGACCCGCGCGACTACCGGGTGGCGAGTGGTAGCGCCATGTCGGCTCTGTCGCGGTAATCATGCGGTCAACCCTTTCGCTTGTTCAAGCTCGAGGAAGAGCGTGGCGGCCTCCTTGCGCGAGCGCACGCCGAACTTTGAGAAGGCAGAGGAGAGGTGGCTCTTGATCGTGCTCTCGGAGAGGTAGAGCTGCTCAGCGATCTGGGCATTGGTGAGACCGCGTGAGACGAAGGAGAGCACCTGGCGCTCGCGGTGGGAAAAGGCCGGTCGCTCGACGCTGGCGCGGAGCTTGCGCGGGACTACCGACTGGCCGCTTGCCACCGCGCGCACCGCGACCGCCAGGGTGGATTCCAGCTCCGACTCGAAGACGACTCCGTCGGCGCCGGCGTCGAGCGCGCGCCGCACACCCATCCCGGTCGCGATCGGCGAAACCGCGACGACCGCCGGCTCGCGCAGCTCGCGTCGCAGGCGTCGCAGCGTCGCCATCTCGCGCGGCAGGTCGACGTCGCAGGCGAAGACGACGATCGCCTCCTCATCTACGCAGTCCAGCTCACAGAGCTGCTGTGGGTCGTCCGCCTCGGTCAGCGAGACCTGCAGGTCGTGCTCGGTGAGTGCGTAGACGATGCGGCGGCGCATCGCCGAGCTGTCCGCGCAGAGGATCACGCAAAGCTCGGCATCGCTTGTGCGGGAACTGTTCGACTGCTCGCTCAGCACTGCCATTGCCAATCCAACGGCCGAAGACCTCGAAAGCTTGCGTCTGAGCTACGTGCGGATGCTCTTTGCCGGCCAACCGCCCGACGATCAGGCGACGATCGTCAGCGCCCCCGGGTCGACCTTGAGCTCGAGCTCGGTCCGCTCGCCGATGTAATCACCATCGACCTGGACCGGGAAGGGCCGGGTGACACCGTCCTTGGTCGCCGAAATCGATTCGATTCTCGCCCCGGCGATGCCGGCGAAATGCTGGATCTGGCGATGCTGCGCCGCCGGCCGTTTCTCGCTGAAGATGCGCGTGATCAGGGTCGGCATGTCGCGTTGGGCGGCCCGCCGGAGTACGCCAAGCGCCAGCGTCCCGTCGTCGATCGCGACGCCCTCGCAGACGCGCACCGGTTTGCTGGCGAAGTAGGTGAAGGGATCGGAGTTCTGGGCAAGTGCGGTGACTCCCTCGACGGCTTCGCCGCCGATCTGGGCTCGCAAGCGGACTGGGTTGTGCAAGTAGGAGCGGTAAAAGGCTGAGACCGCGGCCCAGGTGAAGTAGTAGGGCCCGGCGGCCGACTTCAGCCGCGGGTGGGCGTCAACGCGCTTGACGACCGTGGCGTCGATGCCCGCCCCGCAGGAGAAGACGAAGTGGCGATGATCGGCCATGCCGAGGTCGATCCGCCGCGGCTGCCAATCGTCGACCAGCGCCAGCAGGTGCTCGGTCGCATCGACGACGTCGTTGGGGATGCCCAGCGTCCTGCAGACAACGTTGGTCGACCCACCCGGGATGACGGAGACGGGCACGTCGGTGCCCGCCAGTCCGTTGACCACCTCATTCAGCGTCCCGTCGCCGCCGAAGGCGACAACCACGTCATAGCCGTGGTCCCGCACCTCCCGCCCGATCTCCGTCGCGTGATTCTGCGCCTCGGTGGCGACCGTTTCCACCTCATAACGCCCCTGCAGCGCGTAGACCACGAGGTTCTTAAGCCGGTCCGAGACGGTCGTCGCGTACGGATTGACGATGATCAGCATCCGCTTCTTGGCGGACTTGCGGAGCTTTCTAGAGCGGATTTTCGCTGACATTCGGGTCTGGTACGCCAGTTGGTGCGCCAGTGGGTCTATGCGGCGCGGCGGTTTTGGTTACGTACTGAGTGCTGTGTGACTTGGCATTGACACCGGCCGCGATCATCGGGGACGCGAAGGTATGCCGACACTGGTGGAGCGTAATGCGAGATCTGAGTCGCCTGCGCGACGCCTAATCTTCGCGCGACGTGGCCATCGAGCGTTTCATCTGGACCGACCACGCCGAGCTTCGGCTCGGACAACGAGGCTTGAGCCGGTTCGATGTCGAGGAAGCCGTTCGAGAGGGACACGAAATCCGCGAGGTCAATCGGGGCGATGCGGACTGGCGCGTCTACAGCGCCCGATCAGACGGCTGCAAGTTCGCCGTCATTTATGACAACCCAGCCGGAGGCGATACCAGTGCAGCCTGCGTCGTCAGTGCCTGGCCACTGCGGGACAGCGGTCGACCCTCTTGAGAGGTTGTGTCTACAAAAGCTATTCTGAGTCTATGAGCGCGAAATTTGCCTATTACGATCGTGAGGCTGACATCGCCTGGCTTCCGACCGGAGATTCTTCAGACGTCGTGAGCGAGGAGGTCGAGTGGGGGCTGGTGGATCACGACTCGGCCACCGATGAGGTCGTGGCGGTCGAGGTCTGGTCTGCAAGCAAGCGCCTACCGGCAGAGGTGCTTGCAACGCTGCCCGCGCCCGCAAGTACGCACGGTGCCGCTGCCTGAGCTCGTAACGGTCTCTGAAATTCAGTGACGTGGGGTGGGGCAGCTGCCCTCGCAGCGTATTGCGGCGCGCAGGCCGCTGCGCCTCGAGCCGCACACCCCCCGCCGCTCGAGCGAAGCGAGCAGGCCTCGCATCGCCCTGTGCTCTGCAATCACGCGCGAGTACTCGTTGCCCTCGTCGACGATCTTTGCCAGCTCAGCCAGAACGGCGCAAAGCTCGGGATCGGCAACGACCTGCTGCTCCTCGATAGCGCTGAGCAGACGCTCGTAGGCCGCTTGCTCGCGACGCAGGCGACGCGGTTCGCGCAGACCTTCGCCGTGCTCGGAGAGCTCTTCGCGGATGCCGTCGCGGGCCATCGTCAAGATCTCTTTGAGGAACTTGCGGTCGCGCCGGGGGACGTCGAGGCGGACCGGCATCTGGTCCTTCATAGGATCGTTCTCAGCCATGAGGAGAGTGGCCTCCTTTTGGTCAGGCCCTCGGCTGGCGTTCGTGCGCCACCGGGGGCCGCTTTATCGAGCCGGTACGGCCATGCCGCCCACGCCAACGAACTTAACGCCAAGGCCGGACGAAGCAGCGGCCCCGGCGACCGCTACGGGACCGCTTCGTAGTGGATTACAGCCCCGTCGCTGGCTTCGCGGACACGCCCTTCGTTGACGAGGAGGTCTGCGTGGCCGATCACCTCGGAGAGAGTGAGGAAAGCCTGGGTGACGGCGACGTTGCCCCAGATCGCTTGAGCGATATCGAAGCCACTGCGGGGCTGTTCTGCGATCAGCTTGTGGATCTTCTCCTTGCGCCGTTCGTGCTTGGCGATCCGGTCGTCGATCAAGGCGACGTGGTCGACGATCGGCTCGCCGTGACCGGAGAGGACGATCTCGGCCGGCATCTGGCGGGTCTTGCGCATCGACTCGATGTAGGTGACGAGCGCTTGGGGGCGCTCGGCCGCTCCGTCGAGCGGGCGGCTGATCAAGGGGTTCGAGGAGATGTGGGCGATCAGGTGATCGGCAGCGAGCAGGATCTTTCGCTCCTCATCCCAGAAGACGGTGTCGGAGGGACTGTGGCCGGGACGGTGGAGTGCCCGCAGGGTGCGGTCGGCGAAGCCAAGCGCCTGGCCGTCCTCGAGCGGCTGGGTGACCACGACGTGTGAGCCCCAGCCGCGGAAGCTGCGTGAGACGCTGCGCAGCGCCACCGTCACCTCCTCGGGAATGCCGTTGCGCAGCATCAGTTCGACGGCGAAGCGGTCCTCCGCCTCGGCGTCCTCGTCGAAATTGGCAAGCCGCTCTGTCGCGGCTCCCAGCGCAGCTACCCCCGCGCCAGAGCGCTGCACGACGATCTCGGCCAAGCCGAGGTGGTCGATGTGCTGGTGGGTAATGATCAGCAGCTCGAGGTCGGCGATCGAGTGGCCGCGCTCGGACAGCTGGGACTGCAACTCGTCGAGCGCCTTGCCCGAGTTCGGGCCGGTATCGACAAGGGTGAGCGGTTCGTCCTCGATCAGGTAGCAGTTGACCCGCCCAACCGCGAACGGCGTCGGGATGCGCAGGCAGTGAATTCCCGCTAACGCCGCGCGCTCGAGCGCCTGCTCCGGTGAGTCCGTCACGCGCGGATCAGCCCGAGCACCTCGTCGCGCTTGGCTTCCATGTCCTCGCGCGAGACGAGCGACTCGAGGTTGAGGCGCAGCAGCGGCTCGGTGTTGGAGGGGCGCACGTTGAAGTGCCACTCAGGGTAGTCGACCGAGATCCCGTCCAGGGTCGTCTGCTCGCCGTCGCCGTAGCGCTCGGTTATCTCGGCGATCTTCGCCGCCGGGTCGGTCACTTCGGAGTTGATCTCGCCGGAGATGAAATAGCGCGAGCGGAACTCCGACATCAGCTCGTCGAGCGAGCGGCCATCGACCGAGAGCAGCTCCAGGACCAGCAGGGCCGGAATCGTTCCCGAGTCGGCGTTCCAGAAGTCGCGGAAGTAGTAGTGGCCCGAGACCTCGCCACCAAAGGCGGCTCCCTCTTCTCGCATCCGCGTCTTGAAGAAGGCGTGGCCGACGCGGGAGAGGTCGGAGCGGCCGCCCTCGGCAGCGACCAGGTCGGGCACCGCCCGGCTCGAGCGCGGGTCATAGAGGATCGTCGCGCCTGGATCCTTGGCCAGCGCGGCGCGGGCAAGCAGGGCGCAGATGAAGTCGCCGTCGCAGAACTCGCCGCTGCCGTCGATGAAGAAGCAGCGGTCAGCGTCACCGTCCCAAGCGATGCCGAGGTCGGCGCCGGCGCCGCGCACCCGCTCCATGATCATCGCGCGGTTCTCGGGCAGCAGTGGGTTGGGCTCGTGGTCGGGGAACTCGCCGTTGGGCTCGAAGTACATCTCCTCGAGGTCGAGGTCGAGCTTGTGCAGCAGCGGCCCGACCATCGGCCCGGCCATCCCGTTGCCACCGTCGACCACGACCTTCATCGGCTTGACCTTCGCCGGATCAATGAAGGAGAGTGCGTGCCGCCGGTATTCGTCCCAGACGTCGACCTCCTCGAGGGAGCCGCCGCCCGGGGCGTGGCCGAGGCCCGCTTCGATCTCGCGCTTGACGTCACCGATGCCGGCGTCGCCAGACAGCGCCAGCGCGCCCTCGCGGACCAACTTCACACCGGTGTAGGCCTTGGGATTGTGCGAGGCGGTGACCATCGCGCCGCCGTCGAGGTCCCGCGAGCCGACCAAGTGGTAGAGCATCTCGGTCGCAACCATGCCGGCATCGAGCACGGTGGCGCCCTCGAAGATCAGCCCGTCGCGCAGCTCTGCTGCCATCGAGGGGGCGGTGAGGCGCATGTCGCGCCCAAGCCCAATGCGCAAATCGCCCGGCTGCTTGCCGCGCAGCCTGCCGAGCACGCGGGCGAAGGCGCGACCGATCGCGTGCGCGGTTGTCTCGTCCATTTCAGATCCGTGCAGGCCGCGGATGTCATAAGCCTTGAAGATCCCCGGCGGAGCAAGGATCGGTTGTTCGCTCAAAAGGCCCCCTTCAGCGCCTCGTAGCTCTGCTCCAGCGTTTGCGGCATCACCCTGGTGTCGGCGATCACCGGCATGAAGTTTGTGTCGCCGCCCCAGCGTGGGACGACGTGCATGTGGATGTGGTGCTCGACCCCGGCGCCAGCGACGCGGCCTTGGTTGAAGCCGACGTTGTAGCCGTGCGGTTTGTAGACCTGCTCGAGCCGGCGCATCGCCCGCTGGGCGAAGCCCATCATCTCGGCCAGAGTCTCGGTCGGGAGATCCTGCAGCCGGCCGAGGTGCTCGAACGGGGCGACCATCAGATGGCCGTTGGTATACGGAAAGAGGTTGAGGATCACGAAGCTGTGCTCGCCGCGGTGGACGATCAAGTTCGCCACGTCATCCCCTGCCGCCGGCTTGGCGCAAAAGATGCACTCCTCCTCGCTGTCCTTCGATGCGTCCTTCACGTAGGCGAGGCGCCAGGGCGCCCAGATGCGGAAATTGGCCACGGGCACTTCATCCTATTTGGCGCTCCGCTGTTCCTTTGTCTTGGTATGCGGCGCCGGGGCACAGCGGAAGACTCAGAGCCAACCGCGACGCCGGAAGTACCCGACCATCCCGACCAGTAGGACGACCATCATCCCGACGACCACCCAAAAGGCGGTCATGTCCTCCTCGCCGGGCACGGCGACGTTCATGCCCCAGATGCTGGCAAGAAGGGTCAGCGGCAGGACGATGACACTGATCGAGGTGAGCACGCGGAGGATGTCGTTGACGCGGTGGGAGATCACCGACTCGTTGGTCTCGGCCAGTGCGCCGACGACCTCCTTGTAGTTCTCGAGCATGTCCCAGATCCGCTCGTGGGCGTCGACGATGTCGTCGAAGTAGATCTCCAGGTCAAGGTCGGTGGCGAGGTAGCGCTGCTTAACCCTCTCGAGGTCGCGCAGGACGGGGCGCTGCGGGCGGATCACCTTGCGGAAGTTGATGATCTCCTGCTTGACGTTGGAGATGTCGCGTACGACCTCCTCCGATCGCCCCTCGAAGATGTCGTCCTCGAGCGCGTCGAGCTTGTTACCGATCTTGCGCAGCATCGGGAAGCAGTAGTCGAAGCTGTCGTCGACGAGGCGGTAGAGCAGGTAGCCGGAGCCGCGCGAGAAGAGCTGCTCGCGTAGCTCCTCCTTGGCGCGGCAGCGCTCGAAGAGGTACTCGACCGGCTGTAGCGGCTGGTTGGGGATCGTCACCACATAGCCTGGCCCGACGAAGAGGTCGAGCTCGCCCGTGCCCAGTCGACCGGCGGCGGGATCGAAGACGGGGAAGTGGAGGACGATGAATAGGTAGTCGTCGTAGACGTCGATCTTCGGCCGCTGGTTGCGCGAGAGCACGTCCTCGAGGTCGAGGGCGTGGAAGTCAAAGTTCTCCTCCAGCCAGGCGCGCTCGAGGGCGCCCGGCCGCTCGATGTTGACCCAGCGCAGGCCGCTGGAGTCGATCTGCTCAACGCTGGGAGTCTGCGGCTCAGCCTGTGGCGCCGCGGAGATGAGCTCGCCGCGCCGGCCGACGCGCCGTAGCCTCGGCTTCGGAAGGTTCGGCATCATTCACGCTCATCGTCTCGTCGGGCATGGGCGGACAAGGTTAGCCGCCGGCCGCGGCTAGGGCTGGACGAGATTTCCCCTGGTATGGTTCGTGCCTACATAAGCGCCACATCTAGAGGGGTGGAGGGACTGGCCCGTAGAAACCCCGGCAACCGCCCCGGACCGTCAGGTTCGGGGGAGGTGCCAACTCCAGCAGGTCACGCGACCTGAAAGATGTGGGGAATGTCCGATCGGACCTCTGCCCCACAAAAGGCGGAGGTTTTTTCGTTGGCGACGGAAACGGAGATCGGATGGCAATCGAAAATCTGAAGTGCAAGGAGTGCGGGGCGACGTACGACCTCGCTGCCCACTTCGCCTGTGAGAACTGCTTCGGGCCGCTGGAAGTTGCCTATGACCACTCGGCGCTCGACCCGGCCGAGACGAAGCGCAAGATCCAGGCAGGCTCGCAGGGCATCTGGCGCTACGCGGACTTCCTCCCCTTTGAGGGCCGACCGGGCGATCCGCTCGAGCCGGGCCTGACGCCGCTGCTGCGCGCCGATCGCCTCGCCGAGCGCCTCGGCGTGGATGCTGAGATTTGGATCAAGAACGACGCCGCCAACCCCACCCACTCATTCAAGGACCGCGTCGTCGCCGTCGCCGTCGCCAAGGCGCAGGAGCTGGGCTTCGACACGGTCGCCTGCGCCTCGACCGGCAACCTCGCCAATGCCGTCGCCGCTCATGCCGCCGCCGCCGGTCTTGCCTCCTACGTCTTCGTTCCCGCCAATCTCGAGGAACAGAAGCTGCTCGCCACCGGCATCTACGGCACCAACCTGGTCGGCGTGCGCGGCAACTACGACGACGTCAACCGCCTTTGCACCCAGCTGGCCGAAACGCGGCCCTGGGCCTTTGTCAACGTCAACCTGCGCCCCTACTACGCCGAGGGCTCGAAGACGCTCGCCTACGAGACGGCCGAGCAGCTCAACTGGGAGTTGCCCGATCGCGTCGTCTGTCCGATCGCCTCGGGCTCGCTCTTCACCAAGGTGGGGCGCGGTTTCCAGGAGTGGCTGGACATCGGCCTCGTCGAGGGCGTCCAGCCGATATTCAACGGTGCTCAGGCGGTGGGTTGTAGCCCGGTCGCCACCGCTTTCGCCGAAGGCTGGGACGTCTGCAAGCCGCAGCGGCCCGAGACGATCGCCAAGAGCCTGGCGATCGGCGATCCGGCCGATGGTCCCTACGCGGTTGAGCAGGCGCGCCGCACCAGCGGCGCGATCGACTCGGTCACCGATGCGGAGATCCGCGATGGGATCAGCCTGCTCGCCGAAACCACCGGAATCTTCACCGAGACCGCCGGGGGTGTCACGGTCGGGGTTTTGAAGAAGCTGGCCGAGCGTGGCGACATCGCAAGCGGCGAGCGGGTGGTCGTCTACATCACCGGCGAGGGCCTGAAGACCCTCGACGCGACCCGCGATAGGTTCCGCATGCACGAGATCGACCCCGATCTCGACAGTTTCGAGACCGAGTTCGTCCAGGAGGTAACCGTCTGATGTCAGTCACCGTGAAGATCCCGACCCAGCTGCGCGCGGCGACCGGGGGAGAAGCAGAGCTCGAGGTGGGGGGCTCCACCGTCGGCGAGGTGCTCGACGCCGTCTTCGAGGCGCACGGCACCCTGCGTGAGCGGATCACCCAGGACGGCGACCTGCGTCGCTTCGTCAACGTCTACGTCAGCGGCGAGGACATTCGCTTCCAGCAGGGACTCGACACTCAAATCGATGACGGGGCTGAGGTCACGATCCTGCCGGCTGTCGCGGGCGGTTGAGCGGCCATCCGGGTAGGGGTTCCGCTTAACTTTTTCGGTGGAGAGTCGCCGGCTGGCGCCGCGAGGTTGGTGACGAAAAAGTACAAGACGCTTCACCCCTACCCGGATGGCCGCTAAGCCCCCGGTCGTCATTCTGTGCGGGGGTCGTGGCACTCGTCTACGTGAGCGGACGGAGACCGTCCCTAAGGCGCTCGTGGAGATTGGGGCGAAGCCGATTCTCTGGCATGTGATTGGGATCTATGCGGCGCAGGGGTTCGGGCGATTCGTGCTGGCGACGGGATACCTGGGGGAGATGGTCAAGGAGTTCGTCGCGACCGAGGCCTGGCCGGGCGGGGTGGAGGTCGAGTGCGTTGACACCGGGCTGGACACGCCGACCGGCGGGCGGATCGCGCGGGTCGGCGAGCGGTTCGGCGACGAGACCTTCTGCGCCACCTATGCCGACGGGGTTGCTGATATCGACCTCGAGGCGCTGCTGACCTTCCACCTTGATCAGGGGGCGCTCGGGACAGTGACCGTCGTGCAGCCGCACCTGCAGTGGGGGGTCGCTGAGATTGGCGCGGACCACCGGGTTGCGGGCTTTGTCGAGAAGCCGCGCAGCGAGCATTGGATCAACGGCGGTTTCTTCTGCTTCGAGCGAGCCGCCCTTGACTACATCGGCGCGGACAGCGTGCTCGAGCGCGAGCCACTCGAGCGCCTTGCCGCCGACGGTCAGCTCGGCGCCTACAGGCACGACGGTTTCTGGGACTGCATGGACACCTACAAGGACGCGGTCGAGCTCAACGACCTCTGGACTTCTGGAAATGCCCCCTGGCCCACCTGGATTGCGGCTGGAGTGGCAGCCCGATGAGCTTCCGGTGCGCCTTTTACGGTCTATACCCACGTAAAGCGCACCGGAAGGGGCTCGGGCCATGAGCGATCGTGCTCTGGTGACAGGAGCGCACGGGTTTGTCGCTTCGCATCTGGTCGGGGCGCTGCTGGCTCGCGGCGATGAGGTGCGCGTGCTCGACCGTCCGGACCCCCGCACCGCGGACGTTGGCGGTCCACGGCGATCCGGCCTCGATCTGCTCGGCCTGCGCGATCAGGTGGAGCTGGCCGAGGGGGACCTGCGTGACGGCGAGGCGGTGGCGGCCGCGGTGGCGGGTTGCGATTCGGTCTTTCACCTGGCCGCCCAGACGATCGTCGGCGTCGCTCGCAAGTCCCCCCTGGAGACACTTGAAGTCAACGTCCGGGGCGCCTGGAACGTCTTCGAAGCCTGTCGGGAGCACGGCGTCGCCCGGGTCGTCTTCGCCTCCTCCGACAAGGCCTACGGAGCCAGCCCGGAATTGCCCTATCGCGAGGATTTTCCGCTGCGCGCCGCCTATCCCTACGACGCCAGCAAGGCGGCCGCGGACATCATCGCCCGCAGCTACGCAACGGCCTACGA
>JBKPOV010000202.1:0-19158 GCA_046733315.1 Actinomycetota bacterium | reverse complement strand
CGAGGTTCGCGAGCGGATGGGATTCGGGCCGGCTTAGCTGCCGTCTCTCCGGCGCGTTACCGTCCCGGTGTGACCGTCGCCGAGCTGGACCTCGACCTCGACGTCTTCGCCGGTCCCTTCGACCTGCTGATGGCGGTCGTGCTGCGCGAGGAGGTCAGCCTGCTCGAGGTCGAGCTGGCCGAGGTCGTCGTCGCCTACGTCGAGCACCTCGAGCGCACCGAAGAGCTGGAGCTCGACGTGGCGACCGAGTTCCTCGTCCTGATCGCCTCGCTCTTGGAGCTGAAGTCGCGCCTGCTGCTGCCGGGCGACGAGGAGGGGCTCGAGGACGTCACCCCGGAGGAGGCCGTCGAGGAGCTGCTGGCGCGGCTGCTCGAGTACCGCCGCTACCGCGATGCCGCGGCGGTCCTGGAGCAGCGCTTTGAGGCGGCCCGCGGCTACCTCTACCGCTCGGCCCCGCTTCCGCCCGAGCTGCGCAAGGTGGCACTCGATGCGGCGACCGCCGTCTATGACCCGGAGCGGCTCGGCTCCGCGCTAGGTGACCTGCTGGCGATCCCGCCGGAATTGAACCTCGACCACATCCGCCCGACCGTCTCGCTGGAAAAGCGGCTGCGGGCCCTGCGCGACGCCCTCCGCGGCCACGGCAGCATCGACTTCGACGAGCAATTCGGCGATGAGGACCGGCTCACCCAGGCCGTCACGCTCTTCGCCCTGCTCGAGATGTACCGCAAAGGCGAGGCGACCTGGGAGCAGACCGAGCCGTTCGGCCCGATCGAGATCCGACCCCGGGAGACGCCATGAAGTTCCGGTGCGCTTTATGCGTCCCATGCCCACATAAAGCGCACCGGAAGGGAGACCTATGGGCGATCTGACTCGGACGATCGAGGCGCTGCTCTTCCTCTCCCCGCAGCCGGTCTCCGCTCGCGACTTGGCGGAAGCCGCGGAGGCGACCGAGGGGCAGATCGAGGAGGCGATTGAGCTCCTGCGCGAGGATCTTGCCGAGGGCAAGCGCGGCGTGGTCCTGCGCGAGGTGGCCGGCGGCTTCGCCCTCGCCAGCGATCCAGCCAGCGAGGCTGCCGCCAGGCGCCTGCTCGCCAAGCCGCGCACGCCGCCGCTGACCCAGGCCCAGGCCGAGACGCTGGCGATAGTCGCCTACCTTCAGCCGGTCACTCGGCCCGAGGTCGCGCGGATTCGCGGCGTCACCTCCGAGTCGGCGGTTCAGACGCTGGCCGAGCGGGGGCTGATCGAGGAGTCGGGGCGGTCGCAGTTCGGGGCGGCGATCTTCAAGACGACGGAGCTGTTTGAGCGACTCTTTGGGCTCGAGGGTCTCGACCAGCTGCCGGACCCGTCGAAGTTTGATCCGACGCCTGAGGATGAGCGGGAGCTGCGGGAGCGACTCCTTAAGGCTGGGGAGCAACGGTCAGAGCCATGAGGGTGGGCGGGACCGGGGGGGGTCCCGCCAGAGCAACAGCGGGGAGGCTCTGTCGGGACCTCCCCCGGTCCCACGAACGCCCATGAGGCTGGCGAAGTTTCTTGCTCATGGGGGAGTCGCTTCGCGGCGGAAAGCTGAGGTGGTCATCTCCAAGGGGCGGGTCAGGGTTAACGGTGAGGTTGTTACGGATCCGGCGAGGGATGTCACTGATGCTGATGAGGTGCGGGTGGATGGGGGGTTGGTGGGGACGGAGGTGCGGGAGGTTTGGGCGGTCAATAAGCCGGCCGGGGTGGTTTCGACGGCGCGGGAACCTGGGGGGCGGCCGGCGGTGGTCGAACTGGTCGATACGACGGCGCGGCTCTATCCGGTGGGGCGGCTCGATGCGGATTCGACGGGTCTGCTGCTGCTGACGAACGACGGGGAGCTGGCTAATCGGTTGACGCATCCGCGCTATGGGGTGGCTAAGGCGTATCGGGCGGAGTTGCGGCGGCCGCCGTCCGACGCCGATCTGCGGCGGCTGGAGGGTGGGGTGGAGCTCGACGATGGGATGACGGCACCAGCCGAGATCCGCCGCCTCCGCGAGCGGGAGATCGAGATCGTCTTGCGCGAGGGGCGCAACCGGCAGGTGCGCCGGATGGCGGAGGCGATCGGCAACCGGGTGGTGAAGCTGCGGCGTGTGCGCTTCGGATCGATCGAGCTCGGCAGGTTGGCCCAGGGGAGCGCCCGGAAACTCAGCGAGGTTGAGGTCGGGCGGCTCTGGGAAGATTCGGAACGATGAGCGAGGAGCGACTGTTCGCGGTCCGTGGGGCCGCGCAAGCCGAGGCCAACGATGCGGAGGCGATCGTCGGGGCCACGGAGGAGCTGATGCGCGAGCTGCTCGACCGCAACGAGCTGAGCGCCGAGGCGATGGTCAGCTGCCTCTTCACCACCACCGGCGACCTCGACGCCGAGTTTCCGGCCGTCGCTGCCCGCCGGCTCGGCCTCGACTCGGTGCCGCTGATCTGCGCCCGCGAGATCGACGTCCCGGGGGCGATGCCGCGGGTGATCCGCGCAATGGTCCACTACTACGCGCCGCCGACCCACAAGCCGGCACACGTCTACTTAGGTGCGACGCAAGAGCTGCGCGCCGACCTCCACGCCGCCCAGTAGCGGTGCCCGGACGCGGCGCGGGGCGGTGTCCTCGGTCGCTCGCGTGCGGAGCACGCCACGCTCCCTGCGTCCTTGCCCCGCTTGGTCCGGACACCGCTACCAGGGATCGGGCAAACTCTCAGCGATGAGCGTCACCTTTGCCGAGAAGCTCGCCCGCATGCCGGGCTATCAGGCCGGCGTGCCGACCGGGCAGGCGCCCGAGGCGATCGCCGCCGGCGGCATCGCCCAGCTCGCTTCCAACGAGTCGCCATCCCCACCGCACCCCAAGGTGGTCGAGGCGATCGCCGCCGCCGCGGGGGCGATGAACCGCTACCCGGATCCCGATGCGACGCTGCTGCGCCGCCGCATCGCCGAGCGCTACGACACCGACCCGGCGCGGGTCGCCGTCGGCAACGGCTCCTGCGAGATCCTGCTCGCCGCCGCCGAGGCGCTCTGCGAGCCCGGCGCCGAGATCCTCTACGCCTGGCCGGCCTTCTCGATGTACCCGTACCTGCCGGCGCTGACCGGCGCTCGCGAGGTCCGGGTGCCGCTAGGCGAGGGCGACGTCCATGACCTCGAGGCGATGGCGGCGGAGGTGACCGCGGCAACCCAGCTGCTGCTCGTCTGCAACCCCAACAACCCGACCAGCACCCACATCCCGGCCGCAGAGGTGGCGGACTTCTGCGCCGAGCTGCCCGCCCACGTCACCGTGATCCTCGACGAGGCCTACGTCGAGTTCCAGACCCACGACGACCCGGACGCGACCGTCGACCTGCTCGCCGAGCTGCCCAACCTGGTCGTCCTGCGCACCTTCAGCAAGTGCTACGGGCTGGCTGGGCTGCGGGTCGGCTACGCCCTCGGTGCGCCCAAGTTTCGCGCCGCGGTGGACGCCGTGCGCCAGCCATTCAGCGTCAACGCCCTCGCCCAGGCCGCGGGCGCCGAGGCGATCCTGCACCAGGACGACGTCGCGAAACGGGTCGAGAACACGATCGCCGAGCGCCTGCGAGTCGAGGACGGCCTGCGCGAGCTCGGCCTCGCCACCGCGGACACCCAGGCCAACTTCTCCTGGATCGACCTCGGCGACGCCGAGGAGGCCGAGGTTGTCGCCGGCCTCGCCGAACGCTCGATCGCGGTCCGTCCCGGCACGCCGCTCGGCGACCCCGGCCACATCCGCGTCTCCTACGGCACCGCCGAGGAGAACCGTCGCTTTCTCACCGCCCTCGCCGAACTCCTCGACTAACTCCACGCCACCTGCTACAAAGTCAGGGAAGGTGAAGCAATCAGCCGACACGACGAGCCTCAGCAGCGCCTCCGGCGCCACGCTCGCCGACGCGCGCTTCTCCTATTTCTGGCGATTTAGCTAGGCGTCCGGCCTCGCGGCTCTGCCGCACCGAAATAAGCAACCGGCCGGGCGTCGAACCACTCGTTTCGTTCGCGTACGTGCAACGCGGAAACCGGAAGTAGGCTTGTGACGTGGAGGATGGTGAAGGCAAAATGGTGATTGGGATGAAGGGGGAGACGCGAGACCGGGTCCGCGACCAGCGGATCGAGCGGATCGAGGAGCTGGTCTCGCCGCAGATGCTGCTCGAGGAACTGCCCCTGGGCAGCGACCGCGAAGGCGCCGTGGTGCGTGGGCGCGGCGAAGTCGGCAATGTCTTGGACGGGACCGACGACCGGGTGCTGGTCGTGGTCGGTCCCTGCAGCGTGCACGACCCGGAGGCGGCGCTCGAGTACGCCGGCCGGCTCGCCGAACAGGCGCGCGCGCTGAGCAGCGACCTGCTGATCGCGATGCGGGTCTACTTCGAGAAGCCGCGCACGACGACGGGCTGGAAGGGGCTGATCAACGATCCGCACCTCGACGGCTCGCTCGACGTCAACACCGGTCTGCGCATGGCGCGCCAGCTTTTGCTCGAGGTGCTCGACTACGGCCTGCCCGTCGGCACCGAGTTCCTCGACCCGATCACGCCGCAGTACATCGCTGACGCGGTCTCCTGGGGTGCGATCGGCGCTCGCACGACCGAGAGCCAGACCCACCGCCAGCTCGGCTCCGGCCTCTCGATGCCGGTCGGCTTCAAGAACCGAACCGACGGCAACGTCCAAGTCGCCGTCGACGCCGTCCGCGCCGCCGCGGCCCCCCACGCCTTCGCCGGCATCGACGACGCCGGCGCCCCGGCGATCCTCTACACCAGCGGCAATTCCGACGGACACGTGATCCTGCGCGGCGGCCGCGGCCTGCCCAACCACCGGGCCGAAGGAGTGGCCGAGGCACTGGAGTTGCTCAGGTCCGCCGAGCTGCCCGAGCGGCTGGTAATTGACGCCTCCCACGACAACAGCGGCAAGGACCCGGGCCGGCAGCTGCTCGCCGCCGGCGAAATCGCCGATCAGGTCGCCGACGGCAACGCGGCGATCATTGGCGTCATGCTCGAGTCGTTCCTGGTCGAAGGACGCCAGGACCTTGACGGCGGCGAGCTCGTCTACGGGCAGTCGATCACCGACCCCTGCCTCGATTGGGAGGCGACGGTCTCGGTCTTGGAGCAGCTCGCCTCAGCGGCAAGGGCGCGGCGCGGCGAATGAGGATCGCCGTTCTCGGCGTCGGCCTGATCGGCGGCTCGATCGGGCTGGCAGCGCGGCGGCGGCTCGACGCGGAGGTGGTCGGCTTCGATCCTGACCCGGCAACGCTGAGCAAGGCGACGCAGGCGGGTGTGATCGTGCGGGGCGCCGCCACGGTTGCGGAGGCCTGCGAGGGGGCGGAGGTGATCTTCTGCGCCGCGCCGGTAGCCGGTCTGACCGCACTCGCGGAAGCGACGCTCGCCGCCTCCGGCCCCGACGCGGTTGTCACCGACGTGGGCTCGACCAAGCGCGACATCGTCGCCGCGCTCGGCGCTGATGAGCGTTTCATCGGCGGCCACCCACTGGCCGGGGCGGAGACCTCCGGCGTGGAGAACGCCCGCGAGGACCTCTTCGAGGGGGCGCGCTGGTACTTGACGCCCAAATCTGCCCGTTCCAGCGGTCTCCTCTACGACCGCCTGCAGAGGACGGTCGCCGGCTTGGGGGCTCGCGTCCAGGCGATCGACCCGGAGGCGCACGATCGGCTGATGGCGACGATCAGCCACCTGCCACACGTCGTCGCCAACGTGCTCGTCGGACAGGCCGTGGCCGAGCTGACTCGCGACTCCGAGCGCATGCCGGAGGTCGGCCCCAGCTTCCGCGACACCACCCGTGTGGCCGGCGCCAACCCAGCGATCTGGGGGGACATCTTCGCCAGCAACAGCGACGCCGTGGCCGAGGCCGTCGACGCCGTCGCCGAGCGCTTGCGCGAAGCGGCTGAGCTGATCCGCGAGGGCGAGCGCGACGCCGTCGCCGAGTGGCACGCCGGAGCGGCGGCCGACCGCCGCCGACTGCTCGAGACCGAACTTGCCGGCGGACCGTTGCGCGAGCTGCGCGTCGTCGTCACCAACCGTCCCGGCACGATCGCCGAGCTGGCGCTGGCGCTCGGCGAGGCCGGCGTCAACATCGAGGACATGGCCCTCTACCCGGCGCCCGACATGACCTCGGGCGCGGTCTCTCTCTGGGTCGCGGGTGACGAGCAGGCGGCGCGGGCGGCGGCGCTGGTGCGCGAGCTTGGCCACACGGTCAGCGCCGTCGGCAACGGCTCCTAGCGGATGGCGACGCGTTTCGATCCGGCCGGCCCCCTGCGCGGTGCCCTGCGACCCCCAGCGGACAAGTCGATCTCGCACCGCGCCGCGATGATCGCTGCAATGGCGGAGGGGGAGACGGAGATCGAGGGATACCTCGACTCCGCTGATACCCGCTCGACCCTGGCCGCGGTGCAGGCGCTCGGCGCCGAGGTCGACGGGGTCGGGGTGAGCGGCATCGAGGCGACGATCCGCGTGCGCGGCATTGGCCTGCGCGGGGCGCGCCAGACCGCGATCGACGTCGGCAACGCCGGCACCTTGCTGCGCCTGCTGCCGGGCTGGCTCGCCGGACAGCCCAGCGGTACCTGGACGCTCGACGGCGACGACTCGATCCGCCGTCGCCCAGTCGATCGCATCGCCGTGCCGCTGCGCAAGATGGGAGCGCGTCTGAGCTGCCGCGAAGAGCGCCTACCGCCGCTGCGAATCGAGGCCGGGCCGCTCAAAGGGATCGAGTACGAGCTGCCGATCGCCAGCGCCCAGGTGAAGTCGTGCCTGCTCTTCGCCGCCCTGCTGGCGGAGGGGGAGACCTGGGTGCGGGAGCCGGCCCGCAGCCGCGATCACACCGAGCGGATGCTCGCTGCCGCCGGCGCCGACGTCGCCTGGCTGCACGGTGGCATCTCGGTGCGCCCGGCAAAAGGGCTCGAAGCGGGCGATCTCGCCGTGCCCGCCGACTTCTCCTCCGCCGCCTTCTTCATCATTGCGGCCGCGCTAGTGCCTGGCAGCGAGGTGTGCCTGGAAGGGGTCGGCACCAACCCGACCAGGACCGGGCTGCTGGCGATCCTCGAGCGGATGGGGGCCGCGATAGAGGTGGAGCCGGTGGGGGAGCGTGGCGGAGAGCCAATCGGCACCGTGCGGGTCCGCGCTTCCTCGTTGCGGGGGACCGAGACCGGCGGCGATGAGATCCCGCTGGCGATCGACGAGCTGTCCCTGCTCGCGCTCGCGGCTTGCTTCGCCGACGGTGCGACGACGATCCGCGATGCGGCGGAGCTGCGCCGCAAGGAGTCCGATCGCGTCGCCACCACCTGCGAAGCGTTGACCGCGCTCGGAGCGAGCGTCGAAGCGCGCGAGGACGGCATGCGGATCGAGGGAGGTGGCGGCCTGCGGGGCGGCGCCATCCACTCGCATGGCGACCACCGCATCGCCATGCTCGGCGCGGTCGCCGGTCTCGCCTCGCGCGAGGGCGTCGAGGTCGACGGCATGGACGCCGCCGCGGTCAGCTACCCGGGCTTCGAGGCCGACCTGGCCTCGCTGGCACGAAAGGGCGGCTGAGCGCGCAACGCCGCGAGCGGCCGCCGTCTCTACGCTGCCGCCCATGGTCATCGCCATCGACGGGCCCGCGGGCGCCGGCAAGTCCAGCGTCGCGCGCGCCCTTGCCGGCAAGCTCGGCTTCACCTATCTCGACTCCGGGGCGATGTACCGCTGCGTGGCGCTGGCGGCGCTTCGGCGGAGCGTCGATCTCGACGACTCAGACGCGACGACCTCTATCGCCAAGGAGATCTCGATCTTCTTGGATGGCGATCGAGTCGAGCTCGACGGCGAGGACGTCGGCACTGAGATCCGTGAGTCCCGTGTGACTGAGGCTTCCTCACGCGTCTCCGTGCACCCGGGCGTCCGTGAGGCAATGGTCGAGCGCCAGCGCGAGCTGATCGCCGCTGGCCGCTTCGTCGCCGAGGGCCGCGACATCGGCACCGTGGTCAGCCCCGACTCGCCGCTGAAGGTTTTCCTCACGGCATCGCCCGAGGAGCGTGCCCGCCGCCGCGCCGCCCAGGTCGGCGAGGACGCCAAGGCCGTTCTCGCCGCCCAGCGCGAGCGCGACGCTCGCGACGAGAGCCGCGAACACAGCGCCCTGCGCCCAGCCGAGGGCGCGGTGGAGATCGACACCACCGGCTTGTCCCTGAACGAGGTCGTAGAGCAGATCCGCGCCCTCGCCCGCGACCGAGGCGTGGCATGACGAGGTGCGACCGGAGGCGGGGCATGGCGAGGTGCAACGCATTGATCCTCTGGTGGGGGGACAAAACGTTTCACCGAGGGAAAGGCCGCCTGTGAGCCGCCTGCCTACCGTCGCCATCGTCGGCTTTCCTAACGTCGGCAAGAGCACGCTGGTGAATCGGCTCGCCGGAGGCCGTGAGGCCGTCACCCACTCCTCGCCGGGCGTGACGCGCGACCGCAAGCGGGTGCGCTGCGAATGGAACGGCCTGGCCTTCGAGCTGCTCGACACCGGTGGCATCGACCTCGAGGACGAGTCCGAGTTGGCTCGCGATATTCAGCAGCAGGCCCGGCTCGGGATCGCCGAGGCGGACGTGGTGCTGTTCATCGTCGACGCTCGGGCGGGCGTGCGCGCCGGTGACGTCGAGCTGGCAAAGACGCTGCGCGGCGCCGAGGTGCCGGTTCTCGTCGTCGCCAACAAGCTCGACCGACCCGAAGACGAGCACATGAGCGCTGAACTGAACCAGCTCGGCCTCGGTGAGCCGCTGCCGGTCTCGGCCAGCCACGGGCTCGGCAGCGGCGACCTGCTCGACCGCGTGGTCGAGCTGCTTGGCGAGCACGCGTCGCCCGCCGAGGAGACCGACGCGGTGCGCGTCGCCGTGATCGGCCGCCCGAACGCTGGCAAGTCTTCGTTGATCAACGCCTTCCTCGGCTCCGAGCGGGTGATCGTCTCGGCCCGCGCCGGCACCACCCGCGACGCGATCGACACCGAGATCGAGGTCGACGGGCGCCGCGTCATCCTCGTCGACACCGCCGGCCTGCGCCGCCGCTCCAAGGTCGCCGGTTCCGTCGACTACTACGCCCAACTGCGCTCCGAACACGCGGTTGAGCGCGCCGAAGTCGCCCTCGTCGTCTGCGACGCCTCGGACGGGGTCACAGCCGAGGACCTGCGCGTCGCCGAGATCGCGATGCGGGCCGGCTGCGCGACTCTGCTGGCGCTCAACAAGTGGGACGTCACCCGCACCGACATCGATGACGCGCGCGCCCGGGTGACGCAAAAGCTGCGCCTGCGCCCCGCCGTCGTCACCTGCTCGGCGACGCGTGGCCGCAACGTCGCCAACCTGCTGCCCAAGGCGGTCGAGCTGGCCGATCGCGCCGCCGAGCGGATCCCCACACCCGAGCTCAACCGATTCGTTGCCGACGTCACCGCCAAGACTCCGCCGCCCTCGCGGCGCGGCCGCCGCCTGCGCCTCTACTACGCGGCGCAGGTGGGCGAGCGCCCACCGCGGATCGCGATCCAGGTCAACGACCGCAAACTGATCAACCGCGACTGGGCGTATCACCTGGAGAACCGATTGCGGGAGACCTACGCGCTCGAGGGGGTTCCGCTCGTGATCGACTTCGTCCCCCATTCAGGGACCCGCCGCGGCCGCCAGTGAGCCGCCATTGCTCCAGGCAACCATTTAGGCTTGGCCGATGAGCGATATCCAGCCACTCGCCGAGGGCGAGTACCTCTTCACGTCCGAGTCCGTCACCGAGGGCCATCCCGACAAGATCTGCGACCAGATCTCCGACGCCGTGCTCGACGCGGTGATGGCCGAGGACCCCGAGGGCCGCGTCGCCTGCGAGACATTGGTCAACACCGGCATGGCCGTGGTCTCCGGCGAGATCTCGACCAGCGCCCACCTCAACGTCCCTGATCTGGTTCGCGAGACGATCCGCGGGATTGGCTACGACCACGGCGACTACGGCTACCACTGTGACCACATCTCGGTCCTGGTCTCGCTCGACAAGCAGTCGCCCGACATCGCCCAGGGCGTCGACGCCGCCTATGAGACGCGCACCGAGCCTTCGACCGAGGACGAACTGCTGGTCGCCGGTGCCGGCGACCAGGGCATGATGTTCGGCTACGCGACCGACGAGACCGAGGCGCTGATGCCGATGCCGATCCACCTCGCGCACCGGCTCGCCGAGCGCCTCGCCGCGGTGCGCAAGGACCGCTCGCTCGACTACCTCGGTCCCGATGGCAAGACGCAGGTGACCGTCCGCTACGCCGATGGTCGTCCCGTCCGGGTCGAAAAGCTCCTGATCTCAACCCAGCACGCCGATGGGGTCGAGTCGGAGTCGAAGATCAAGCCGGACCTCTGGGAGAGCGTTGTGCTGCCGGTCCTGAACGCCGAGGCCGCCGGCCTCTTCGACGAGACCGAGCTGCGCCAACACTTCCTCGTCAACCCGACCGGCAAGTTCGTGATCGGCGGCCCGGTCGGCGACGCCGGCCTTACCGGCCGCAAGATCATCGTCGACACCTATGGCGGCATGGCCCGCCACGGCGGCGGCGCCTTCTCCGGCAAGGACCCCTCCAAGGTCGACCGCTCCGCCGCCTACGCCTCCCGCCACGTCGCCAAGAACCTCGTCGCCGCCGGCCTCGCCCAGCGCTGCGAGGTCCAGGTCGCCTACGCAATCGGCGTCGCCCGCCCGATCTCCCTGATGGTCGAGACCTTCGGCACCGGCAAGCTCCCCGACTCCCAGATCTCCCGCCTCATCGAAGCCGAGTTCGACCTCCGCCCAGGCGCCTTCCGCGGCTACCTTGACCTGCACCGCCCGGTCTTCAGCCAAACCGCCGCCTACGGTCACTTCGGCCGCGAGGGAGACGCCTTCACCTGGGAGCGCACGGATCGTGTCGAGGCGCTGAAGAGCGCAGCGGCGGCTGAAGCAACTCCCGCCTGAAGCTCAAACGAAGAAGCACCTAGCCGGTCTCCAGTCGAATTGACGTCGCACGCGCCTTACGGCGTTTAGCTCCGAAGAGAGAAGCTTGAAGCTGAGCTGCTTCGAGCCCCGCCCTGTGCGGGTTTCCCACATTGCGCTGAGCGAAAAGCTCTGATACGGATCAGGATTCGCGGATCATTCCCGTTCCGCGAGATAACCGTAACCAATTCAATGAGAGGAGCGCGAGAATCATGCGCAAGATGAGAGGCGTCAAGATTTTCGGCCTAATCGCCCTAGCGGCGCTCGTGGCCATCGTGTTTTCAGCCGCGACAGCGCAGGCAGCCAAATGGTTAGTCTTAGGTGCGGCGATCACCCAGAATCATACCTTCACGCTATCGGCACCTGGAGGCCTGATTCTCTTAATGCCGGCGTACAACCTTGAGCTCAAATGCTCAAATGCGACCGGCTCGGGGACGATGTTATCTGCCGGTACAAAGGATGTTGGCGATTTTCAACTCACCCCTACCGGCTGCAAAGTGTTTTCCAGCGAACCGTTACAAGAATTGACGGTGTGCAGTGTCGAAATCTTACCCATGTCGGACACGATCTTAGCCATTGGAACGGACCTGGTCTTATTTGAGAGCTCAAAAAAAGAATTCCCACCACTTCATTTCAAAGGCGAAGAATGTCCCTACGCATCCTTATATTTCTTCGGCGGGACGTTTCGGGCGTTAGTCGAAAACAACAACACAGCCGCACCCGTGTTCAATGTTACGATTGCTCAGGGCGATGACGCCCTGTCGGTCGGCGTGTTCCCGGTTGTTCTCGACGCCAAACTCGTCGGGTTACTGACCACCGTCGGCGAGGTCGATAAAGCGTTTGGAGTGGCCTGAAATCGGCCTCTCAATTGATGCGTCGTGAGGTAGCGGCGGTTTGAGATCGAGGGGAGGTGCGGTCGGTTCGTCCAGCGCCTCCCCTCAACCCTCGGCGGTCGGTTGTCGCTGCTTTCGGGCGAAAATCAGCGCGGCGGCTGAGGCTCGCCGAGCCCGTGCGCCCCCGCCGCGTTCGCGCCGGTCGCCTGGTCAACGCTGTGGACCACGTCCCCCGGGTCGGCGACTCCGTAGAAGACGAAGTTGTAGTCGTCGCCGGCTGCGGTGTCGAAGTCGACGTCGCCGATCTGCATCAGGCGCTGGTAGACGGACTGCTTGTAGTTGACGTTCTGGACGCGCTCGAGGCGGGTCTCTTGGACCTCGCGGGAGACGATGCCGCGGCGGATGTTGAGGCGGCGGTCGGTGATCGTGTAGGTGGTGGCGACGCGCTTGACGAAGCCGATCAGCACGGTTAGGGCGACGATGACCAGGACGATCAGGAAGACGGTGCCGTCGCTGGCGAAGAAGGATGCGATCGCGCCGACGATCGCCGCGATCAGGATTCCCTTCAAGTAGAAGCCGAGGATCGCCCGCCATGAGGGGTGGCCCTGGAAGATCACTCGCTCGCCGGGACTGAGGTTGAGCGCCGCCATCGGCGGCAGCATACCCGCGCCGTCCGCGTTCCTCCATAACGTGAGCGAGTGTCGATTGCGAAGGTCGAGCCGCTCACCACCGCCCGCGCGCTGCGCGGACCCTTCGACTATCGCCTTCCAGATGCGATGGCCGATCTCGAGGTCGGCAGCGTGGTCAAGGTTCCCTTCGGGCGAAGGCGGGTGCTCGGCGTCGTCGTCGGCCTGGCCGACGCGTCCTCGTTGCCGCCGGAGCGGCTCGCTGAGCCGATCGAAGCACTCGAGGCGGGCGCCCCGCCGGAGCTGGTTCGGCTAGGGCTCTGGATCGCCGAGGAGTACTGCTCGACGCCCTCGCGGGGGCTGCAGCTTGTCCTGCCGCCCGGGACCGGGGCCGGCGGGCAGCGGGTGCGCTCACGGCGGGAGCTGCGCGCCGAGCTGACCGCCGCCGGGGAGGAGGCGCTGAGCGGCGGCGAGCGCTTGGGCGTCAAGCAGCGCGCCGTCCTGGAGGCCCTGCGGGCGGGGGAGATGTCGGCGTCCGAGCTCGCGACCGCGGTCGGGTCGGACCGCAGCGTGCTGCGCCGTCTCGAGCAACGCGGCCTGATCGCGACCCACAGCTCACTCATGCGGCGAGGCTCCAGTCACCCGGAGGTCGGCGCCAGCGCCGGTCGTCCCGAGCTGCTGCCGGAGCAGGAAGCAGCGGTTAGCAGCGTGGTTGCAGCGCTGGACGGCGAAGCCGAGGCGCCGCGCGAGCAGCTCCTGCACGGTGTGACCGGCTCGGGCAAGACCGAGGTCTATCTCGCCGCGGTCGAGGCGGCGCTGGCCCGCGGCAAGGGGGCGATCGTGCTTGTCCCGGAGATCGGCCTCGCCCCCCAGGCGGTTGCGCGCTTCCGAGCCAGGCTCGGCGACCGCTTCGCTGTCCTGCACTCTGCCCTCTCCGACGGCGAGCGCTACGACGAGTGGCGACGCCTGCGCAGCGGTGAGGCAAGCGTCTGCGTCGGCCCCCGCTCGGCCGTCTTCGCGCCCCTGCGCGAGCTCGGCCTGGTCGTGATCGACGAGGAGCACGACGCTTCCTACAAGCAGGAGGGCGACCCCTGCTACGACGCTCGTGCCGTTGCGCGGCGCCGGGCAGCGGAGTGCGGTGCGGTGCTGCTCGCGGGAACGGCCACGCCACGGCCGGAGTCCTGGCTGGAGTTGCCGCGGCTGGAGTTGCCGCGGCGGGTCGACGGCCAGCGGATGCCGCCCGTGCGCGTGCTCGACATGCGCGAGGCCGATCCCCGCTCCGGCCCCTTGCATTCCGAAACCTGGACTGCCCTAGAGGGCGTGCGCGCCGCCGGCGCCAAGGCAATCGTGATGGTCAACCGGCGTGGCTTCGCCCCCTGGCTCACCTGCCGCTCCTGCGGCCAGCACTGGTGCTGTCCCAACTGCGACGTCTCCTTGATCGTCCATCGCCACAGCGGCCGGCTCGTCTGCCACCACTGTGCCCATCGCGAACCGCTGCCGACTGCTTGCACCGTCTGCGACTCGACCACGCTCTCGCGAGCCGGGGTGGGAACCGAGCAGGTCGAGGCGCTGCTGGCGGAACGGCTGGCGCCGATGCCCGTCTTCAGGCTCGACGCGGATACCGCGGCTGGGCGGGGCGCCCACGCGCGCATCCTCGCCGCCTTCGGCGAGGCCGAGAGCGGCGTCCTCGTCGGCACCCAGATGGTCGCCAAGGGCCACGACTTCCCCGAGGTGACCCTGAGTGCGATCCTCGACGCCGACGCCACCCTGCGCTTCCCCGACTTTCGCGCCGCCGAGCGCACCTTCGCGATGGTCGCCCAGCTGGCCGGTCGCAGTGGCCGCGGCGCCGCCGGCGGCGAGGTGATCGTGCAGACCCTGGCCCCGACCGCCCCCAGCATCATTCACGCCGCCGGGCACGACGCGAGCAGCTTCCTCGGCGAGGAGATCGAGCGGCGGCGGGCGCTGCGCTACCCGCCCTTCTCCCACCTGACTCGGATCGTGCTCAAGGCGGAGTCCGAGCCCCGCCTCGACAAGGCGGCGGCGCGGCTCGCCGAGGACCTCCGCTCCGCCCTACCCGAGGACACCGACATGCTCGGTCCCGCGCCGATGTTCCGCGTTCGCAACCGCCACCGACGCCGCCTCCTGCTCAAGGCCAGCGAGCGCGAGGCGACCGTCAGCGCGGTCCGTACCACCGTCGAGCGCCTTGCTGGCGACCGCACCCTCCGCGAGATCGCGATATCGGTCGACGTCGACCCGCAGTGAGCGCCCAATCGGCACGGTGGCAGCGGCGCTTCGAATCCGTGGCGATTGGGTGCGAACGAGGTGCACCGGCGGGGATCCGATCCTTAGACTCAGAATGAGATGAGCGAGCAGGCGGAGACGGAGGCCGAGGAGCGCGCCGAGAGCGAGCTCGAAACCGAGCTGCTCGAGCGGCGCCAGGCAGCCCTGGCGCACGTCGTCAAGTTCGGCGACCCGGTCCTCAAGAGCAGGGCTTCTCCGGTGCGTGAGTTCGGCCCGGAGCTGCGCGCCGAGGTCGAGCGGATGGTGGGGATCATGCGCGACGCGATGGGCGTCGGCCTTGCCGCCACGCAAGTCGGCGTGCTGCGCCGCTTGCTGGTCTTTCAGGCCGGTCCCGATAGCGAGCCGACCGCGCTCGTCAACCCCGAGGTCGAGTGGCGCTCAGACGAGCTCGTCGTCGCCGAGGAGGGCTGCCTCAGCCTGCCCCGCGTCTCGATGGACGTCGAGCGAGCGCTGCACGCGCGGTTCAGCGGGCTCGACGTCGATGGCGAGCCGGTGCGGATCGAGGCCTCCGGCTTGGAGGCGCGCGTGCTCCAGCACGAGATCGATCATCTCGACGGGGTGTTGATCCTCGACCGGGCGCCGCGGCCACAGCGCAAGGGCGCTCTGCGCGCGCTGCGCGAAGAAGGCAGCTACAGCCCGCCGTTGGCCGAGCAGGATGCCGCCGACGAGGGCGAGCATCGCGAGCCTCGCACTGACGCGTGAGAACCGTCTACCTCGGCACCTCGCAGTTCGCCGGCTCCGTGCTGCGCAGGCTGGCCGATTCCGCGCATCGCCCGGTGCTCGTTGTCACCCCGCCCGACCGCCCCAAGGGCCGCGGCCGGCGCATGCAGGCTCCCCCCGCGGCCGAGGTCGCCGCCGAGCTTGGCATCGAGCTGCTGCAGGTGGCCAACGTGAACGAAGAGGACGCGCTGCGGCGTATCCGCGCCGCGCGGCCGGAGGCCGTCGCTGTCTGTGCTTTCGGCCAGCTGATTCGCGAGCCGCTGCTCTCTGAATGGCCGCTGCTCAACGTGCATCCCTCGCTGCTGCCGCACTGGCGGGGTGCGGCGCCGATCGAGCGGGCGATCATGGCGGGGGAGAGACGCACGGGCGTCTGTGTGATGCAAGTGACAGCTGGCCTGGATTCCGGACCGGTTGCGCTCTGCGAGGAGATCGCGATCGGTCCGGAGGAAGACTTCGAGTCGCTCTCCGCAAAGCTGGCGACGCTGGGCGGCGAGCTGCTCGTGCAGGCCTTCGACCTGCTGGCCGAGTCGCGGCTCGAGTTCACCGAGCAGGACGACGAGTCGGCCACCTACGCCGAGAAGATCGCCCCCGAGGAGCGTCGCCTCGACCCCTCGCGTCCAGCGGCAGAGCTGGCCCGCACCGTGCGAGCGCTCACGCCGCACGTAGGCGCCTACCTGGAGACGAGCGGCGGCGAGCGGATCGGCGTGCGGCGTGCGCGCGCGGTCGACGTAAGCGTCAAAGCGGGGGAGGTGAAGGCCGAGTGGGGCGCGCTGCTGCTCGGTTGCGGCCGCGGTGCCCTGCGGCTCGAGGTCGTGCAGCCAGCCGGTGGCAAGCCGATGGCCGCCGACGCCTACCTGCGCGGCCACTCGTTGCCGAAGCTGTGAGCCGGAGCGCGATCGCGCCGGCGCGACGGCTTGCCTTCGAGACGATCCGGGCGAGCTTCGAGCGCGATGCGCCGACCGAGCGGATCTTTCGCCAGGCAGCTGACGAGGCCGGTCTCGACGGCCGCGAGCGAGGGCAGGCGCAGCGGCTCGCTTTCGGCACGGTGCAGCGACGGGGAACGATCGACGCGGCGCTCGAGCGCTTGGCCAATCGGCCGCTGCGCGACCTCGATCCTCCCGTCCTCGCCGGGCTGCGGCTGGGCACCTATGAGCTGCTCTTCGCCGATGGGACGCCCGACCACGCCGCCGTCGATCAGGCCGTGGAGCTGGTCAAGCGCTCCGGAGCGCCACACGCGTCCGGTTTCGTCAACGCCGTGCTGCGCCGGGCGATCCGCGAGCGCGACGCGCTTGTCGAGTCGCTGCTGGGCGACGACTCGACGCCGGAGGCCGCGGCTGCGGCCCACTCGGCGCCGCTCTGGCTGGCGCAGATGTGGTGGCGCGAGCTCGGCGCGGAGGATGCACGATCGCTGCTCGCCGCCTGCAACGAGCCGCCGGAGAAGGCCTTCCGCGTCAACACCCTGCGCACCGATCGCGAGGCAGTGCTGGCCCGCCTGCGCGACGCAGGCACCAACGCCCACCCCCCCGGCTCCGGTGCGCTTTATGTGGCCATAGGCCATATAAAGCGCACCGGAAGCGAGTGGCCGTTGGCAGCGCCGGAGATGATCGTGGTTGAGGGGCCGACCGGCGACGTCGTGCCCGAGCTGATCGCTGCGGGGCTGCTCACGCCGCAGAGCCGCGGCTCGGCCGCGGTTGTCGAGGTCCTTGATCCCCAGCCCGGCGAGCACATCCTCGACCTCTGCGCCGGCCCGGGAATCAAGACGGGCCAGATTGCCGCTCGCATGGACGATCGCGGCGAGGTGATTTCGGTGGAGAGCGACCCTGAGCGCGCCGCCGAAGTCGCGGCCCAGGCGCAGCGGCTCGGCCTGCGCAGCGTCAGCGTGCTCGAGGCCGACGCGACTCAGCCGGGCATCCCGGTCGGCTTCGACCGGGTGTTGCTCGACGCGCCCTGCTCCGATCTGGGCGCGCTTGCCTCTCGGCCCGACGCGCGCTGGCACAAGTCGCCGGCGATGATCGATCGTCTAGTCGAGGTGCAGTCGCAACTGCTTGAGCGGGCGCGCGAGGCCCTGCGCCCGGGCGGCACCCTCGTCTACTCCACTTGCACGATCAGCAGCCGCGAGAACGAGCAGCAGGCCAGTGGCGAGTACAGCGTCCAGCTGCGGCCCGACCGCGATCGCACCACCGGATTCTTCATCTGCCGCATTAAGCGCGATGATGGTGGCGATGAGTGAGCCCGCCAAAGGGGAGAGCATCATGCGCCGGGCCGCCTGCCCCGGGTGCGGTGAGCCTTGGCTGCGCCCCACACAGCTGCCCGGCCGCTTCCGCTGCGTGTACTGTCTGCGCCGCTTCGAGCTCGTCTCGCAATGTCCGAACTGCGGCGAGCACCAGACGATCGCCCGGATGAGCACCACCGAGGACATGACCTGCCAGACCTGCAGAGACTCGATGTTGAGGCCAGTATGAGCGAGCGGATGCTGGAGCTCATTGCGTCCCCCCGCGTCGCGCCTTCGATTCTCTCGGCAGACTTCGCCAGGCTCGGCTCCCAGGTCGACGAGGTAATGGATGCCGGGGCGCGGGTGATCCACGTCGACGTGATGGACGGGCATTTTGTTCCGCCGATCACGATCGGGCCCCTCGTGGCCGGGTCGATCGCCGACCAAGTTCACGCCGCCGGTGGAGCGATCGACGTCCACTTGATGATCGAGGCGCCGGAGCGCCAGATCGAGGCGTTCGCCGAGGCCGGCGCCGACTCGATTACCTTCCACGCCGAGGCGAGCGCCCACGCCAACCGCACCCTCGCCGCGATCCGCGAGCTCGGCTGCCTGGCCGGCATCGCGATCAACCCCGGCACCGCGGTCGAGGCCGTCGCCGAGGTGCAGGACCTCGCCGACATAGTCCTCTGCATGACCGTCAACCCCGGCTGGGGAGGACAGTCATTTATCACTGGATCGCCCGACAAGGTTTCACGCCTGGTGCCACTGGCCGACAAGGGCAAGATCGAGGTCGACGGCGGCATAGACGCCTCGACGGCGGGCTCTGTTGCCGCCGCCGGTGCCACCCTCTTCGTCGCCGGCTCAGCAATCTTCGGCAGCAACGAGCCGGCCGCCGCTTACGCCTCGCTCGTCTCCGCAGCCGGCGCTGTTTAACTTTCAGGGGCCCCGGTGGACGCTCGAATTACTTCCCAGAACGTTGCCAGAGACGCTAAAGTACCCATATTGAACTCTACGTTTTCCAAGAGTTAGTTTTTCTAACCCTTTCGGCCCTGCCTCCCTCTGGCCGAATTGCTCGGATTGAAAAATGCTGCGAACTTTTGCCTTGACGCCGCGACATTCAGTGGGACGGTTTAGTTGCCGGAGACTCCTCCGGCAAGCAAGCATCGAAACCGTAACCAAATGTCGAGAGGAACAAGCAATGAACCAGTCGAAGCTAGGCCTGCGGGTCTTCGTCCTCTGCGGTCTCGTCATCGGCCTGATGGCGTTCATCGCCAGTGGACTTGCTCAGGCAGAACCCACCTCCAAATGGACATACATAAACCCCATAACCAAAAAATTAGAAGAATTCACCAAAACCTTAGAGGCCAAACCGATACTCGAATTGGAGAATAAAACCGCCACCCTCTTATTCAAAACCGCCGGCGGAACACTCGTCGAAATTTTATGCACCGGCGCTGAATTCGACGAAGGCGGTCTACTCGGCCCCGAAGGGAAAATATTATTAGGCCGGATCAGGTTCACTGGCTGTATTACACTACTCAAC
>JBKPOV010000201.1:0-6888 GCA_046733315.1 Actinomycetota bacterium | reverse complement strand
GTTTGGAATCGCGACCCTGGCAGTGGCCGGAATCGTGGCCGTATTGATCGCTGACGGGGATCACCTCGCGCAGGCCCTCGTGATCGTGGTGGCCCTAGCGCTCATGCTCCTCGCGACCCGATCGGCCTTCAGGATCCACGTCCCGCTCCACCGGGCGGCTGACCCCAGCCACCCGGTGCTCTTCTACAACCCCAAGTCGGGAGGGGGGAAGGCCGAGAGGTTTCACCTTGCCGAGGAGGCGCGAGCCCGCGGCATCGAGCCGATCGAGTTGAAGCTGGGTACCGACCTCGAGCAACTCGTGCGCGGCGCGGTGGCTGCTGGAGCTGACGCGCTGGCGATGGCCGGCGGCGACGGCTCCCAGGCGGTTGTCGCCATGGTTGCCGCCGAGCAGGGCCTGCCCTATGCCTGTATTCCGGCCGGAACCCGCAACCACTTCGCGCTCGACCTCGGCGTCGACCGCGACGACGTCATCGGCGCGCTCGACGCCTTCGTCGATGGTCGTGAGATGCGCGTCGATCTCGCCGAGGTCAACGGCCGCGTCTTCGTCAACAACGTCTCGATCGGCATCTATGCCGAGGCCGTTCAGCGCGAGGGCTACCGGGAGGCGAAGCTGCGGACCATCCTCGACGCCCTGCCCGAAGTGCTCGGGCCTGAGGGCAAGGGCCTGGACCTGCGCTGGACCGGGCCCGAAGGGGATGAGAAGTCCTCTGGCACGGCGATCCTCGTCTCCAACAATCGCTACCGCCTCGGGCGTGCGGTCGGCTCGGGCACCCGGCCGAGGATCGACGACGGGCTGCTGGGAGTTACCGTCGCTTCCCCGCCGGCTGCAGGCCGGCGCCTGTTCCAGCGGCCTTGGCGAGAGTGGTCTGTGCCTGCCTTCGAGGTTGATGCGGACGGCCCGGTCGCCGCGGGCATCGATGGCGAGGCCGTAACCCTGGACCCGCCGCTGCGCTTCAGGATCTTGCCGGCGGCACTGGTAGTGCGGATCGCCGCCTCGCATCCCGGAGTCTCTCCATCTGCGGTGATGCCCGAGGGAGCCGGGGAGACCGTTCTCGCCCTGGCGCGGGTCGCTGTTCGGGGGACGCCGGCACGCTCGGGAACATTGTCGCGATGAGTGACTGGCTCGGCGAGGCCAAGGCGGTCGATACCGCCGTATATGGAGCGATCGCTGCCAGCGATACCCCTTCGCTCGATGTCGTCATGCGTGGTCTCTCCCGCGCCGCCGATCACAGCAAGCTCTGGTTCGCGTTTGCGGCCGCGTTGGCCGTTTTTGGCGGCCCCAGCGGCCGGCGTGCGGCTGGGAAGGGCCTGGTCTCGCTCGGCATCGCCTCCGGCTTCGCCAACCTCATCGCCAAGCCTCTGACCACGCGACGGCGTCCCGCGAGGAAGGAGGCTGAGGAGCTCGCGAGACGCCACGTCCCGATGCCGCGCTCGACCTCCTTCCCCTCCGGCCACGCTGCCTCCGCCGTCGCCTTTGCCAGCGCCACCGCCGACGCGCAGCCGATTCTCTCGGCGCCATTGCGGGCTCTGGCGACGCTGGTCGGGTACTCCCGAGTCCATACGGGAGTCCACTATCCCGCGGACGTGCTCGCGGGTGCGTTCATCGGGGTGAGCGCGGCGGAGCTAGCCGGCCACCTGCTGGATCGCAGCGCGCGACGATGAACATTCGGATCCTCCGGCGCGGGACTTACCGGGCGCTGGCCGCCGCCGACGCCCCCGTCGACCCTTTGTGATAACCGTTTAGGCAGATCCCCGCAGTCAGCTTTTGCCTATCTGGCGTAGCAGCTTTGGCGCACTAAACGTTTTGGTACTGACAAGTTGTCATCTAGGAACTTATCGCGAGGCGCACGCTCGCGGAGCGCTCGCTATCCGCTGCTAACGCCGGGGCCGGGACTTTCGACGGAAGAGGTCGCTGCGCACCAGCGGGGGCGGCTGCATGAGGCGATGGTCGAGCTCGTGACCGAGCGCGGGTACAACGCCGTCTCCGTGGAGAAGTTGACCCACCGCGCCCGGGTCTCGAAGCGAGATTTCTACAGGCTCTTCGCCTGCAAGGAGGAGTGCTTCCTCGCCGCCTACGACATCATCATCAGCCACGCGGTGCGGGGGATCATCGCCGCCGCGAAGGGCGAGACGGAGGGGCGCGAGCGGCTTCGGCTCGGGTTTCTTGCCTTCGCCGATCAGATCGTCAGCAGCCCGGAGACGGCGCGGCTGGCCCTGGTCGAGGTCTTCACCGTTGGCGCGGTCGCGGTCGAGCGGATGCAGCATACGAACCTGCTCTTCGAGGCCCTGCTGGCGAAGAACCTCGCTCTCGCTAACGGGGGTTCGCTGTTGCCGCCGCTGGTGGTGAAAGGCATCGTTGCTGGCGGCGGTCGGTTGGCCCGGGCGCGGCTGCTTTCCGGCCAGCCGCGGCAACTGGCCCTTGACGGGGGTGAGCTGATGGAGTGGGCGCTCTCCTTCTGCGACGACGACGTCATTCGCCTGCGCGGTCTCGGGGCCGCCGGGCCGCCGCCACTGCCCGAGGCCGCTCCCGCCATGCCTCTGGGCGACGAGCGCGCGATGATCCTTGCGGCCACGGCGAGGCTAGCGAGCAAGGAGGGGTACGCGACGCTGACGGTGCCGCGGGTACGCGCCGCCGCGGGTGTCTCCAGGCGCAGCTTCGATGCCCACTTCAAGGGGGTGGCGGACTGCTTCCTGGTGACCCTCGAGACGCTCAGCGATCGCACCCTCGCCGCGGCGGCGCCCTTCTACCTCACGGCCGAGGACTGGGCGAGCGGCGTCCACCGCATGATCACCGCTCTGTGCTGGCACCTCGCGCGCGACCCCACATTCGCCGGCCTCGCCTTCCTCGAGGTCTTCTCGCCAGGCCGCGAGGCGATCCAGTGGCGCAGCGAGATGATCGCCAAGTTGGCGACCAGGCTTCGGCAGGGAGCGCCGCCGGCGCAGCAGCCGAGCGAGTTCGCGGCGGAAGCGTCGATCGGGGCGATGTGGGGCGTGATCCACCACTTCGTCGCCACTGACCGCGGCGCGCAGCTGCCGGCCGCGGCGCCGGCGCTCTCCTACCTCGCACTTGCCCCGGCGCTTGGAGGGGCGGCGGCGGTCGACACGATCGTCGGCACGTCCAACTCAATAGATAGGAACCATTTTTCCTGAGTGCTTGTCCAGCTCTCTGTAGAGGTGGATGCTCGCGTGTGCGGCGCAAGGGGGACGCCGCAAGTGAGAGTGAGAGTGGGGGCCGGTCTGGAGGGTTCGGGTCCGGCCCCCGATAACACCTACGTCGCGAGCAAAGGAGATCGGGAATGGCCTGCATGAAGATGGTCGGCCTGGCGGTTATCGCCAACGCCAAAGGGGTCGCTCCCTCTGTTGAAAGGCACCCGCCGAACAAACCGGCGACTAGCCTCCTTCGGCGCCGCCCTCCGATCGAATGGCGGCGATTGCCGCCTCCGGGGAGGTATAGAAGTGATCTTTGTCGAGCGTTTCCATCAGCCCATAGCGCAGGGTCAGCTCTTTAAGGCGGTCGCGCAGCTCGACGAAGGCGAGGTGTATTCCGGACGCGTTCAGCTCGCGATCGAGCTGCTCCAGCATCTCCGCCGCGGTCACGTCGACGTCGGTGACTGCCTCGCACTGCAGCACGATCCAGTCCGGCTTGCGCTCGCGCGCGAGCCGCCTGATCTCGTCACGGAACCTTCCCGAGTTGGCGAAGAACAGCGGTGCCTCCCAGCGGTAGACGACAACGCCCGGGACCTCCTTGGCGTCGGGGTAGGCCGTGACGTCGTGCCATCCGTCCACTCCCTCAGGGCGTCCCAGAACCGCGCCGTGCGGCCACCAGTTGCGCCGGAAGAAGAGGATGATCGCCAGCAGGACCGCGACCACGATCCCCTGTAGGACGCCGAGCAGCACCACCCCGGCGGTGGCCACCAGGGACACGCCGAGGGCGCTTCTGCGCATCTCGTAGTAGCGGCGCAGCAGGCGCAGGTCCATCAGCGATATCGCCGCGGCGATCACCACCGCCGCGAGGGCCGCCTGCGGCAGGTCGGCGAGCAGTGAGTTGAGGAAGAGAAGGAGGGCGGCGACCAGCCCGGCCCCGACGAGCCCGGCCAGCTGGGTCTTCGCCCCCGACTGCTCGGCGACCGCGGTCCTCGAGCCGCTCGTCGAGACCGCGAACCCCTGAAAGAAGCCGGCCGCCACGTTCGCGGTCCCGACGCCGATCATCTCCTGATCGGGCTTGACGTCGTCTCCACGTCGTGCCGCGAAGCTCGTCGCGGTCGCGATCGTGTCGGTCAGCGACACCAGGGTGATGCCAAGCGCGGCCAGCACGAGCGCTGGGACGTCGCTGGCATCCGTCCAGGGAAGTCCGGGGCTCGGCACTCCCTGGGGCAGCGATCCAACCGTCGCAACCCCGTGCTCCGCCAGGCCAAAGGCCGCCGAGACGACGGTGGCCGCAACGACTCCCACGAGGATCGCCGGCAGGCGCTTGGTGAAGATTGGAAGCACGAGCAGGATGCCGAGGACCGCGAGGCCCAGTACGAGCGTGGCGGTGTGCGTCTGGCCGAGACCTTCCACAAACAGCTTCAGCTCGCCGAGGAACGTGTCGGCGTCGGTCGAGAACCCGAACAGCTTCGGTAGCTGTCCGGCGATGATCGTGATCCCGAGGCCATTCATGTAGCCCACCTGCACCTCCTTCGAGAGCAGGTCGGCGACGAACCCGAGCTTCCCCAGGCCGAGTCCAATCTCAATCAGGCCGACGAAGATCGCGAGCATGCCCGCCAGGGCGATCGCCGACCCCGGGTCTCCGACGACCAGCAGGGGCGTAATCGAAGCGAGGATCAGCGGCGAGATCGAGGAGTCCGGGCCGAGCACCAAGACCCGCGAAGGGCCGAAGAGGGCGTAGCCGACCAGGCAGGCGATCGTCGTGTAGAGGCCGGTAACCGCCGGCAGGCCGGCGAGCTCCGCGTACGCCATTCCCTGCGGCACGAGGATCGCGGCAAGTACGACACCGGCCACCAGGTCCGGACGAACGGATGCGCCGGGGTACTGCCGGATGAGATTGAGTCCGGGCACCCAGCGTTGCAGTTGTTCGGAGCGGTGAAGTTGCCTTCCTGAATCCACGGACCCGCTCCTCTGCCTGGTTGTCCCGTTTGTTGGTGTCCCCGAGAGACGACGATTATGAGGAAACCTTTACTCGGACCTCTTTCGCGACCGTGAGCTGTCGGGGATGGCGAAGGCCCGATGCCTACTAGTGCCTTCGCTAAATAATCGTGAGCTGCAACAGGGCGCCGATCGCGCCGCAGCCGAGCATCACGTAAAGCACGGTCAGCTTGCCGTGCCAGCGGTTGAGGGCGAGGAAGGCGCCGGCGGCGAGGAGCGCGGTCGGCACGTCGACAACGCTGGTTTCGATGATCGTTACCGCGACGGCGGCGATCAGCCCGACCACTGCCGCAGCGACCCCGAGCAGGAAGGGCCGGATCCGCGGGTTCTCGGCGACGGCGATCAGGCCGCGATGGAAGAAGATCGGGAAGATGAAGGCGGGCAGGAAGATGCCGAGCGTCATCGCCAGCGCCCCGACCGTGCCGCCCGCGATGTAGCCGACGAAGGTGGAGAAGATGATCAGCGGCGCCGGCAGGATGCCGCTGATCGCCAGGCCGTCGACGAACTGGCTGTCGGTGAGCCAGTGCTGTCCATCGACGGCGCTCTCCTGCAGGAAGGGGATCACCGTGAAGGCGCCGCCGAAGGTGAGCAGCCCCGCCTTCAGGCCCTCCCAGAAGATCTCCGCCGTTAGCGAGAGGGAGATCGTGCCGAGAGCGAGGGCGACGATCGCCAGCGGGCCGAGAGAGAAAGAGCCGACGCGACCCCGCCAGCGCCCGCCGTTGGTCCACAGCTCGTAGGCGATGCCGGCGCCGAGCAGGACGAGAACGAAGCTCGCCGACGCGAAGACCGTCAGCGCAAAGGCGACGACGGCGATGATCGCCAGCGGCACGTCGGTGACGAAGGTGGGGCCGAGGCGGACAAGCGCGCGCGCGACCAGCGCGCCGACCGCCGCCGTCAGCCCGTAGAACAGCTCCTCGAGGTGGCCGGCCAGGTTCGCCTCGACGTAGAGGATCGAGAGGCCCAGCATGAGCAGGAAACCGGGCAGCATGAAACCGAGGCCGGCGGCGAACCCTCCCGGCTTGCCGCCGCGCATCCGCCCGAAGTAGACGCACAGCTCGTGCGCCTCGGGGCCGGGGAGCACCTGATAGACGGCGAGCGTCTTCTTGAAGGTCTCCTCGGAGACCCAGCCTTCTTCATCGACGCACTCGTGCTTGATCATCGCGATCTGCGCCGCCGGGCCGCCCCAGGCGAGCAGGCCGAACTTCAGGAAGCGAGCGAAGATCGACAGGGGTGCTTCACGTGCCGGCGCTTCCACGGTGCTCGCGGCCGCTCGGGTGCTGCTCACTGGCTCTCGGTGACCCGCGGTGTGGGTGTCCGGTCGACGAGTTCGACGTGCTCGTAGTGGTGGCGCATCGCGGCGAGGAGGTCGGGTACGTGATGGTCGTGGAGGGAGTAGAAGGCGTGGCGACCGTCGCGGCGGACCTTAACCAGTCGGGCTTCGCGCAGCACGCGCAGCTGCTGAGAGGTGGCGCTCTGGGTCAGGCCCGTCTCCGCCGTCAGCTCTTCGACCGTGCGCTCGCCCTCGATCAGCGCCCACAGCAACCGCAGGCGGCTGGCGGCCCCGAAGGTGCTGATCGCCGCGGCGAGGTGTTGAGCCTCCTCGGGCGGGAGCGGCCGGGTGGCGGGCTGGTGTTCGGAGGGGCTAGCCATCGCGCAAGACTATCCTGTATGCATAACCGTTCATATGTCACACGATCACGCTCGCCGCCACAGCCACGGCCTGATCCACCACTCGATCAAGCG
>JBKPOV010000200.1:0-6590 GCA_046733315.1 Actinomycetota bacterium | reverse complement strand
GATTAGGCCAGGCGACGTCCTCGAGACGCTCCTTCACGAGCTCGTCCACCTGCACGTCGGGCGCGCTGCCGAGCCGCACGCGTGGCACGGCAAGACCTTCAAGGCGACCCTCGCACGCGCAATGGTCGAGGGCTATGGGGTCGTCGCGCCGAGCCCCCGAAGCACGATCCACGGCGCCTACGCCGAGGCGCTCGAGTCGCGACGATGAACGTTCGGATCCTCTGGCGCGGCCTGCTGGTCCTACTGCTGGACGCCCTCTCCCTGCTGCTGCTCTCGCTGCTTCTCTCCGGTTTCGTCCTCGACGGCGCCGCCGCTGCACTTGGCGCGGCGGCGGTGATTGGCTTGCTCAACGCGCTGATCTGGCCGGTCCTGGCCCGGATCGCGCTGCCGCTCACGGTCCTCACCCTGGGCGGTGCGGCGCTGCTCCTCAACGGCATCCTGGTCACCTTCGCGATCGACCTCCTGCCCGGGGCGCACATCGACGGCGTACTCGAGGGAATCGTCGTCACGGTCGCGATGACTGCGCTCACCGCGGGCTTCTACTCGCTGCTGGCGATCGACGAAGACGACTCTTGGTACCGCAACGTCGTCCGCCGGCAGATGCGGCGGCGGGGGCAGCGGGTGGAGAGCGACGTGCCCGGTGTCCTCTTTCTCGAGATCGACGGGCTCGCCCACGACGTCCTGCACCGGGCGCTGGCCGCCGGCGACGCGCCCAACCTCGCCGCCTGGCTGCGCAGCGGTTCCCACCGGCTGAGCGGGTGGGAGACCGACTGGTCCTCGCAGACCGGCGCCTGCCAGGCCGGCCTGCTGCACGGCTCCAACGAGGACATGCCGGCCTTCCGCTGGTGGGAGAAGGACCGCGACACCGCGATCGTGACCAACCACCCGCGCGACGCCGAAGAGCTCGAGCGGCGCCACTCGGACGGGCGCGGACTGCTGCACGCCGGCGGCGCCAGTCGCGCCAACATCCTCTCCGGCGACGCGCCCCACTCGATGTTGACGATGAGCACGGTGTTGCACCGCCGCCGGCCGATCGGGGTCGACTACGCGGCCTACTTCGCCCGACCGTACGCGGTCGCCCGCACGCTCGTGCTGGCGCTCACGGACATCCTCCGCGAGCGCCGGGCGGCGCGCCGGCAGGTTCGCGATGACGTCCGCCCGCGGATCTCCCGCTCACGGTCCTACGCCGCCGTTCGCGCCTGGGCCACGGTGGTGCAGCGGGACCTGCAGGTCGCCAGCGTCGTCGGCGACGTGCTCGCCGGTCGCCCGCTCGTCTACACGACCTTCCTCGCTTACGACGAGGTCGCCCACCACTCCGGGATCGAACGCGACGACGCTCTCGCCGTGCTCCGCGACCTCGACCGGCAGATCGCCCGGATCGCCCTCGCCTGCGCCGACGCCCCGCGCCCCTACCGGCTGGTCGTGCTCTCCGACCACGGCCAGTCGCAGGGAGAAACCTTCCTCGGTCGCTACGGCGAGACCCTCGAGGATCTGATCCGATCCGCCTGCGACCCCGAGAGCACGATTGCGGTCGAGGAGGGCGAGGACGATGCGCTCGCCTACCTCAGCGCCGGCCTGACCGAGGTCGCGCGCGACGACACGATCGCGGCGCGCACCGTCCGCACGGCGACCCGCGGCCGCCGCGACGACGGCGTGGTGACGCTGGACGCCGAGGTTCGCGAGGAGGTCGAGCAGGCGCACGGGGGGGAGGTGCCGGAGCTTTCCGTTATGGCCTCGGGCTGCCTTGGCCTGATCAGCTTTCCCCGCGAGCCCGACCGGGTGTCCTTGGAGCGGATCGAGGCGCTCTACCCGCGCCTGCTCCCGGCGCTCCGCGACCACCCCGGGATCGGCTTCGTCCTGGTCCGCTCGGAGCGCTTCGGTGCAATCGCGATCGGCGAGGGCGGCACCCACTTCCTCGACCAGAATCGGCTCGAGGGGGAGGACCCGTTGGAGCCGTTCGGCCCCTACGCCGCCGACCACCTGCGGCGCACCGACGGCTTCCCCCACTGCGCCGACCTGATGGTCAACAGCACCTACTGGCCGGAGTTCGGCGAGGTCGCCGCCTTCGAGGAGCTGGTCGGCTCGCACGGCGGCATGGGCGGGACCCAGGCGCACCCCTTCGTGCTGCACCCGGCCGAGCTCGCCTGGCCGGAGGAGGACGTGATCGGCGCCGAGCAGGTCCACCGGGTGTTCCGGGGGTGGCTCGCCGGCCTCGGGCACGATGGCTACGCCAGCGAGGTCGCCTCGCCGGGCGCCAGCACCCGCAGCTCCGACTGAGGCGCCAGGTCGCGCATCCAGGCGGCGAGCTGGCGCGGGGGCGAGCGCAGCGGTCCGGGGCGCAGCCGCGCCAGGCCGATCGGGTAGAGCGTTCCCCAGTGGATCGGGACCACCGTCCGCGGCGAGAGCAGCGCCGCCGCCCGCGCCGCCCGCTCGGGGTCGAGGTGCCCGGCGCCGATGCTCGTGCCCCAGCCCCAGATTGGCAGCAGGGCGAGGTCGAGACTGCCGCCACCGATCTCCTCCATGCCGTCGAAGAGGTCGGTGTCGCCGGCAAAGTAGATGCGACGCCGTCCGGTCAGTTCGAAGCCGACGGCCCGCGAGCTTCGCTCGAAGCGCCGCCCGCCGGTCGGGTGGTTGGCCTCGGTGGCGACCACGCGGACGCCGCCGACGTCGGCGGCGTCGCCGGGGGCAAGCTCGCGGATGTCGCCAAAGCCGAGCCGGGAGAGGAAATCCCCGGCACCGGGGGAGGCGAGCACCGGCACTGTCCTGCTCAATCGGCGCAGCGAGGGAACGTCGGCGTGGTCGTGATGGAGGTGGGAGATCAGCACCGCGTCGACGTTCTCCCTCAGTCGCGGGCCGGGAGCTGTGCCGTGGCGGCGCAGCGGACCGACCCGACTCCGCAGTAGCGGATCGGTGAGCAGGCGGAGGCCGTCCATCTCGACCAGGACGGTCGCGTGGCCGACGTAGGTGACCCGAGCCGCCTCCGTCACCTTGGCGCCCATTCGTAGCCGTGTCGGGGACGGCGCGTATCGTCCGGCGGACCGATGACTCCGAGGCGCGTGATCCGAGGGCGGCTGTGGCGACCCGGCCGCGAGAGCGCGCCCCCCGAAGAAGAAGTCATCGAGATCGATCCTGCCGAGCTGAGCGGGATGTTCTCCGCCCCGGCCTGGCTGCGGGACCTCGGCTTCACCGCTTGGCTGCTGGTCGGGGTGGGCGCGGCCCTGGTCGGAGCGATCTTCCTGCTGGCGCAGACGCAGACGATCGTGATGCCGGTGGTCACGGCGGCGATCGTCGCCTCGGTCACCGTGCCCTTGGTCGACTTGTTGAAGCGACGCGGGGTGCCGCGGGGTGCCGGTGCGGGGCTCGTTTTCCTCGGCATCGTCCTGATCGGCGTCGGCGTTGGCGTCATTGTCATGAGCGGCATCGCCAGCCAGGCTGACAGCCTCAGCGAGAGACTCCACGCCGGCGCGGACGAGATCGAGTCGTGGGTGGGAGACCTGGGCGTGGCTTCGTCCACCGCCGGGGACGCAAACCAGCACGCTAGCGCTTCGATCAGCGCCGGCTTCAAGGCTCTGACCGACGGCCTCCTCGGCGGCGTCGACAAGCTGGCCTCGCTGGCGGTCTTCCTCTCCTTCGCCGCTATCAGTCTCTTCTTCATGCTCAAGGACGCGCCGACGCTCGGCAGGTTCGTCGAGCGCCATCTCGGCATGCCGGTGCCGCTCGCCCACACCGTGCTGGGGCAGGTGTCCCGCTCCCTGCGGGGCTACTTCGCTGGGGTCACGATCGTCGCCGCCTGGAGCGCGCTGCTGGTCGGCGCCGGGTCGCTGCTGCTCGGAGTGCCGCTGCCGGGGACGATCGCCGTCGTCACCTTCCTCGGCGGATACATCCCTTATCTCGGCGCTTGGACGGCGGGGGCGTTCGCGGTCCTGATCGCGCTGGGCGGCCAGGGGCCCGAGGCGGCCCTGGCGATCGCCGTCGTCGTCCTCCTCGCCAACGGCGTGCTGCAGCAGCTGGTGCAACCGATCGCCTACGGCGCTGCTCTCGGACTCCACCCCCTGGCCGTTCTGATCGTCACCATCGCCGGCGGCTGCCTCTTCGGCACCATCGGTCTCGTCCTGGCCGCCCCGCTCCTCTCCGCAGCGGTGAGGATCTCCGCCGAGCTGACCGCCTCCCGCTCTTCGGCAGAGCAAGCCGAGGCCGCGCCCGGCCAGTGAGAGACTCACCTCGCAAGGGAAGATGCCGTGGCGCCTTCCGTTATTTCCAACGCCGTGGTGCTCCGGCCAGGTATTCCGCGTAGCCGCGCAAGGCAGCTGGCGAGACCAGGGCCCGATAGGCAAACAGGTAGGCGAAGAAACCCAGAACGTCGTGCCGAGGATGGAATCCGAGGCGGCGAAAGACGTGTCGCTCCTGCCACCTGCGTAGCAATCCATAGATGACGAGGGTGATCGGCAGCACCAGCATTGACCACCACGAGAACAACAGTGGATAGCCCGCAATGAAGAGGACGATGCCCGGTACCCAAAAGAAGACATAGCCAACGTCGAGGAGCGGCACCAGGTAGTCGAGTCCGGAGACGAATCTGGCCAGGACTCTCGGTTGCTTGGCCGGGGGGTTGCGCTGAAGGCCCTCCAGCATTCCCTGCGCCCAGCGCGATCGCTGACGCATGAGCTGGGGGACCCGCTCTGGCGCGGCAGTGGCGCCGAGTGCGCACGGCTCGTATTCGACGAGCCCGCGGGATGCCATCATCGACCAGGTGAGGACGATGTCCTCGCCGATCGCATCCGGCCAGCCCCCCACGGCGCGAACATCGTCTGTCCAGTACGCCGAGAAAGCGCCCTGGGCGACGAGGGTGCTGTGGTAGGCCGCCTGCATTCGCTTGATCCCGTTGATCCCGAGACGGTAGTCCCAGCTCTGCATCCTGGTCAGCAGGTTGTGCGTGGGGCTCTCAACGACCAGGGCGCCCGCGCATGCGCATACATGCTGCCCTTCGGGTTCGCCCATCAGCCTGCTGACCAGATACCTCAGGGCGTCCGGGTGCAGGCGAGTGTCGGCGTCAACGGTGACCACGATCGGGGTCTCGACGCTCTCCAATGCCCTATTCAGCGCCCGCCACTTTCCCGCCTGCGGCTCGAAGATCGCCCCCAGCTTCAGCCCCCCACGCCGCGCCGTCTCCTCGGCGACCTCGACGGTGCGGTCGGTCGAGTTGTTGTCGGCGAGGATCGCCGTGAACGGCCCGCCGTAGGAGAGGTCCGCGATCCGCTCCAGGGTCGGCCCGATGGTCCACTCCTCGTCCCGGGCGGCGGTCAGGACAGTCACGGGAGGCCACTCACCGTCCGGCCATGGGCCACTGGGCGAATCAAGCGAAGGTATCCGGTAGGGCAGTGTGATCAACGTGAAGACCATGAAGCCGATGAGCACGGCTGGGATGTAGGCGAGGAACGTCGGGATTACCCACGCCATCACCGGGCCGATCGCATCGCGCAGCTCTGCCCCGCCATGGCGAAGACGCCCAAACGGCGAACGTCACGTAGACAGCCGTCAATCCCAACGCCACCCCGAACCTGAGGGTGGCGGAGGGTCTCTCGTGTGACCAGGGACGTGCGCTGTGGCTCGGGGCCCGTTTGGTGGACACGGCTTGCGACATGCCGCCAGCGTTCCACAGCAGATCGGTGATCCCAGACCGTTCTCGAATGAACGTTTAAGCGCCACCTCGCCGGAGAGCGGCGATTTAGTGATTTGGACAAGAAACCTCTACTCGTCCCGAGGCGCAGTTAAAGTGACCTTGGCGAGCAGCTGCCGAGCTGCCGGCCCGGAATGAGATCGGGGCCGCACCGCTTTAGAGGAAGGAGAATTCAATGGACGCTGGTCAGAGGTCGAGGCCACCCGCCGGAGGCGAACGTTCTACCTGGATCGCATTCGCAGGAGTGATGATGGTGATCCTCGGTTTCCTCGATGCGTTTTGGGGGCTGGCGGCGATCCTCAACGATGAAGTCGTCGTAGTCGGCGGCCATGGCGCCCTGATCTTCGACATCACGACCTGGGGCTGGTTTCAACTGCTCCTTGGCGCCGTCATCGGGCTTACGGGGTTCGGTCTGCTCGTCGGCAATGAAGTTGCTCGCGTCCTGGGAATTTTCCTCCTGGCGCTCAACGCCATTTTGCAGATCGTCTGGTTCCCAGCAGCGCCGCTGTGGGCGTTCCTGATGATCGTCCTCGACGTCGTGATCATCTACCAGTTGACCGTCAACTGGACTGAGCGGGAGGTATGACGGTGCCGCTCGCAGACATCAGCTTCGGCCAAGGGCTGCTCTTCATCTTCGAGTTCTTTTTGCTCTTCGCCTGGATCTGGATTCTCATCTCGATCATCTCTGACCTCTTTCGCGACCATGAGCTGTCGGGGGTGGCGAAGGCCGTTTGGGTGTTCTTCTTGGTCTTCCTGCCCTTCCTTGGGGTTCTGCTCTACCTGATCGTTCGCGGTGACGGGATGCGCGACCGCACGATCAAGGCTCAAGTCGATGCCAAGCAGCATTTCGATTCATACGTCCGCGAACAGGCCCACACCACGCCCGCTGACGAACTGCACAAGCTCAACGAGC
>JBKPOV010000199.1:0-19762 GCA_046733315.1 Actinomycetota bacterium | reverse complement strand
TGGAGGGGGGCTTTGAGTAAACCCCGGTTTATGGCTACGACAGGGTTTCCGTTGCCAGCGGGGTGAATGGGCGGGTGACTTTGCGGGGGGGTGGGGGGCGGGACATCCTCATAGGCGGCGGCGGTCCGGACAAGTTGATCGGCGCCAATGGCAACGACAAGCTTGCGGGTCGGGGCGGTGACGACCTGCTCTTCGGCGGCAACGGCAATGATGAACTTCTCGGCGGCAGCGGTAACGATGTCCTGCGCGGCGGCAACGGACACGACGCGCTCAGCGGCGGCAGCGGCGAAAACGTCGTGCGTTCGTCGCTGCGCCCGGCCGTCTAAGCGGAGGCGGCTTCAGTCCGCCTTCTTCCCAGCAGGCGTCCACCGACGAAGAAGAGTGCGACCAGGAAGCCGACCAGCGAGAGCGCCGCATCCAACCTGAAGGCGGCTTGGATGCCGTCGACAAAAGACCCCTGAGCCGAGAAGACCGTCGTCGTCAGCGCCAGACCAATCGAGCCACCGGCGATCTGGAACATGTAGACGATTCCGCCGGCGAGGCTGGTCTGCGATTCGTCGACCGAGGTGACCCCGGCGGTGGTGGCGGTGGGGTAGAAACTGCCGATCCCGATCCCCAGTACGACCATCCCCGCGATCAGCGAGCTGTAGTGGGAGCGGTCGCCGATCAGGGAGAAGACAAAAGGCGCGATCGTGATGCACAGCGCGCCCACCGAGACCAGCAGCTTGGCTCCAAGCCTCTCGTAGAGCGGCCCGGCGACGAAGGAGATGCCGGCGAAGGTGGCGAGGAAGGGCAGCATGCCGAGGCCAGCCTCCAGCGGCGAGTAGCCGAGCTGGTGTTGCATGAACTGCGGCAGGTAGAGCAGGGCGGCGAAGAAGGTCGCCGACATCAGCAGGATCGCCAGGCAGGAGGCGCGAAAGCTCTCGTTGGCCATCACCGCTCGGGGAACAAGTGCGCTCTCCCCGGCGCGGCGCTCGATCGGCACGAAGGCGATCAGCAGAACGGCCGAGAGAAGCAACAAGCCGAAGACCCGTGGGTCGCCGATACCCCAGTCATCGATCTGGTCAAGCGCCACCAGCAGCGCAACCAGGCCGACCGAGATCGCCGCGATCCCGGGGTAGTCGATCCGCTGCCTGCCCTCGTCGGGCTCGGCGACTTTGACCAGGCGATAGGTGACGAGCACGGCGAAGGCGGAGATCGGCACGTTGAGAAAGAAGATCCAGCGCCAGCTCAGTGCATCGGTGAGGACGCCGCCGATCAGCGGCCCGATCGCGTTGCCCAGTCCGGCTGCGCCGATGATGACCCCGCCCGCCAGCCCGGCCTTGTCTTCGGGCAGCAGGGCGTAGGTCATGCCGAGGATCGCGGGCCACATCAGCGCTCCGCCGATCCCCATCAGCGTCCGCGTCGCAATCAACAAGGTCTCGGTCTGCGCCGCTCCCCCCAGCGCAGACATCGAAGCGAAGATCGCGGTGCCGAGGAAGAAGGCGTTGCGCCGCCCGAACATGTCCGCCAGCCGTCCGCCGGTGACGATCATCACCCCGAAGGTCAGCGCGTAGGCGTTGACCACCCACTGGATCGTGTTGACGTTGGTGTGGAAGTCCTTCTCCATCGTCGGCAGGGCGACGTTGATCGCGGAGAAGTCGTTGGCGATCACCACTACGGCGATGCCCATCGCGAAGAGGGCGAACCAGGTCGAGCGGGGGATCTTGCTTGCTGAAACCTCGCTTGCGATGCCGGCAGCCTACGCTAAGCTGAGGCGACCGAATGACGCACCGGCTCGACAGCCTCGCGCTTCTCCTTCTCCTCCCCCTCCGGGGGGAATAGCGCTGGGCGGCGCGATAGCCGCGAGAGACAAGGTCATTCGAAAGAAGCAGAGAAGGAGGAGGACCCAGTGGCACCAACAGACGCAAACCGCGTCCACATCTTCGACACCACACTGCGTGACGGCGAGCAGTCGCCCGGCATCTCACTGAACACTGCGGAGAAGGTCGAGATCGCCCAGCAGCTCGCCCGCCTGGGGGTTGACGTGATCGAGGCCGGCTTCCCAATCACCTCGCCCGGTGACTTCGAAGCGGTCGAGGCGATCTCCCGCAACGTCGAGGGACCGGTGATCTGCGGCCTGGCCCGCACCCACAAGGCCGACATCGACGCTGCCTGGGGGGCGATCAAGGACGCCGCCCGGCCGCGCATCCACACCTTCATCTCGACCTCGGACATTCACATCGAGCACCAGCTGCAGACCGACCGCGAGGACGTCAAGGGTCAGGCCCGCGCCGCCGTCACCCTGGCCAAGTCCTACTGTGAGGACGTCGAGTTCTCGCCGATGGACGCGACCCGCGCCGACATCGAGTTCACCGCCGAGGTCTGCGCGATCGCGGTCGAGGAGGGCGCCACCGTCGTCAACATCCCCGACACGGTCGGCTACACGACCCCGGAGGAGTACGCCGAGTACTTCCGGCGCCTGTACGAGTTGGTGCCGGCGCTGCGCGGGGTCGAGACCTCGGTCCACTGCCATGACGACCTGGGCCTGGCCGTCGCCAACTCCTACGCCGGGGTGTTGGCTGGGGCGCGGCAGGTCGAGTGCGCCGTCAACGGCATCGGCGAGCGAGCGGGCAACTGCTCGCTGGAGGAGATCGTGATGCTGGTCCGCACCCGCGAGGACGTGCACGGCCTGCAGACCGGCGTCAACAGCCGCGAGCTGGCTCGGACCAGCCGCATGGTCTCGCGCCTGACCGGCTACGCGATCCAGCCGAACAAGGCGATCGTCGGTCGCAACGCCTTCGCCCACGAGTCCGGCATCCACCAGGACGGCGTGCTGAAGGAGCGCACCACCTACGAGATCATGGACGCAACCGAGGTCGGCCTGGAGTCGAACTCGATCGTGCTGGGCAAGCACTCGGGCCGCCACGCCTTGCGCGACGCGCTGGACCAGCTGGGCTTCAAGGTCGAGGGCAACGCGCTCAACGCCGCCTTCAAGCGCTTCAAGGAGATCGCCGACCGCAAGAAGCAGGTGACGGCCTTGGACCTGGAGGCGATTGTCTCCGACGAGATGCGCGAGAAGGCCGACGCCCACGATCTGGCTTGGTTCGAGGTCGAGGCTGGCTCGCGACGCGAGCCGGTCGCCCGCGTCGCGGTGAAGATGCCCTCCGGCGAGGAGTCGGTCGGCGAGTCCAGCGGCGACGGCCCCGTCGACGCGATCTTCCGCGCGATCCAGAAGGCCACCGGCACCAACTGTGATCTGCGCCAGTACACGGTCGAGGCCGTGACCGGGGGCGAGGACGCCCTCGGCCAGGTCACCGTAATGCTGCGCGCCGCCGCCCGCCTGGCCACCGGCCAGGGCGTGGCCACCGACATCCTCGAGGCATCCGCCCGCGCCTACGTCCGCGCCCTCTCGAACGCTTTGGAGGGCGCGGCAATCCGCGAGGCCGAGGCCCTAACGTCCGAGGCCGCGGTCGAACGCACCCCAGGCCCCTAACGTCACACATCCGTTAGACGCCCCGCACCACCCATGACGCCACGGGCGGCACCATCGCCCCATGCCCCGCGAAACCTCGATTGTGCGTCCTCCTCGCGCAGTACCGAGGTTTCGCGAGAGGGCGTTGGCCGAGTTGGCCGGGCAGCAGCATGGGGTGGTCGCGCGATGGCAGGTGATGAGCCTGGGGTTCGGGAGCGATGCGATCGCACATCGGCTCGCGGTGGGTAGGTTCCACGCTGTCTTTGCGGGGGTGTATGCGGTGGGACATCTCGCGATCGGTAGCGAGGGGCGGTGGATGGCTGCCGTGCTCGCGTCAGGCGAGGGCGCGGTGCTCAGCCACCGATCGGCGGCCCGCCTCTGGAGCCTGAGGATCGAGGCGCCGGCGGAGCACGAGGTGACTGTTTCGCGTTCTACCGGGCCTATCCGGGGCCTGCGTCGTCATCGGAGCATCCTGTTGCCCGATGAATTCGCGGTGCGAAACGGCATTCCGGTCACCTGTGTCGCTCGCACCTTGTTCGACATCGCAGCCGGCATGACACCGTGGGAGTTCGAACGCGCCGTACGCGAGGCGGAATTCCTTCGCTTGTCGCAGCCGCCCACACTGGAGGAGGTTTACGAGCGTCGGCGGGGTCGACGCGGCGCGAAGCTCGTCCGCGCGACCCTGGAAAGCCTCTCCCGCCTCCCCGGTGGAACTTCGCGCAGTGGTCTTGAGGACCGCTTCCTTCGTTTCGTCCGCCGAACCGAGCTGCCCACCCCCGAGACCAACGTGCTCTTGCACCTCGGAAGCTCTACGTATGAGGCGGACTGCGTCTGGCGAGAGCAACGCCTGATCGCCGAGCTCGATGGACATCAGGCACACGGCACGCGGTCTGCGTTTGAGGAAGACCGCGAACGCGACCGACGCATGCAGGCACATGGCTGGCGCGTGATCCGGATCACCTGGCGCCACCTCAACCGTCCCGAGACCCTCGCTGACGACCTCCGTGGCCTACTCGCTCCGTGAAACCTCGATTTTTACGGCCTGGGCCTGGATAACGAGGTCGCGGTGCCTTGTTTGTATGTGATAACGTACGAGCGTAATGAATGCTGTGGCGGTGAAAGGTATTGACGAGCCGGTGATCGGCGAGCGGGTCCGGGCGCTGCGCGAGGCGATGGGGCTTTCGCTGCGGGATCTGGGCGAGCGCTCCGGGGTCAGCGCGCCGATGCTTTCGCAGGTCGAGCGGGGGGAGACGAGCCCGACACTGGCGGTGGCGGCGAAGATCGCCGCTGGGTTGGAGTTGACGCTCTCGCAGCTGCTGCGTCTCGACGAGGGCGAGCACGTCGCGATCAGCCGCGCCGGCGACCGGCGCCTGTTGGAACGCGGCGGCCACCGCTTCGAGGAGCTGACGCCGCCGCTTCCGGGGCAGCGGGCCGACGTATCGCTGCACACACTTGATGCCGGAGCTACCACCGGCGGCCGCGGTGACCCGCCGATGCACGAGCCCGGCAGCCGCGAGACAGCCGTCGTCCTCTCCGGCACCTTGGTGCTGATCGTCGACGGCACGCGCCACGAGCTGAAGGAGGGCGACAGCGTCACCTTCGACGCCGACTTGCCGCATCATTTCGAGAACGAAGGCGAGGAGCCGACGCGCTTCTTCGCCGTGATCGCCGCCGGCCTGAGGAGGAGCTAGAAATGCCCCAGACCATGTTCGACAAGCTTTGGGAGGCGCACGAGGTCTCCGACGGCCTCATCTACATCGACCTGCACCTGGTCCACGAGGTGACCTCACCGCAGGCCTTCGATGGTTTGCGCCTGGCCGATCGCCCAGTGCGCCGTCCCGACAAGACGATCGCCACCGCCGATCACAACGTGCCCACCGACGGCACGATGGCGGCGAGGCTGATCGCCGACCAGCTCTCCCGCGTCCAGGTCGAGACCCTGGAGCGCAACTGCGAGGAGTTCGGCATCCCGATCTACTCGCTCGGCTCCGAGCGCCAGGGCATCGTCCACGTGATCGGGCCGGAGCTGGGCGTCACCCAGCCGGGGATGACGATCGTCTGCGGCGACAGCCACACCTCCACCCACGGGGCCTTCGGCGCCCTCGCCTTTGGGATCGGAACGTCTGAGGTTGAGCATGTCCTTGCCACCCAGTGCCTGGTCCAGAAGCGGCCGAAGACGATGCGGATCTCCTACAGCGGCGAGCTGGGCGCCGGCGTCACACCCAAGGACCTGATCTTGGCGACGATCGGGCGCCTTGGCACCGGTGGCATGGTCGGTCACGCCGTCGAGTACGCCGGGCCGGCGATCGAGTCGCTCTCGATGCCGGGGCGGATGACCGTCTGCAACATGACGATCGAGGGCGGTGGCCGGGCCGGCATGATCGCCCCCGACGAGAAGACCTACGAGTGGGTGCGGGGCCGTCCCGCCGCGCCCGCGGATTTTGATGCCGCAGTCGAGCGCTGGCGCCAGCTGCCGACCGACGAAGGAGCGAGCTTCGACAGCGAGGTCGAGGTCGACGCATCGGCGATCTCGCCGATGATCACATGGGGCACGACGCCGGGAATGGTGGTCGAGGTGACTGACGCGGTGCCCGACCCGGCGGCGATGGACTCACCGGCCGATCGTGAGTCGGCGGAACGGGCGCTCACCTACATGGCGCTAAAGCCCGGCACGCCAATGACTGAGGTGTCCCCGGAACGCGTCTTCATCGGCTCCTGCACCAATTCCCGGATCGAGGACCTGCGTGAGGCCGCCGAGATCGTCGACGGCCGAAAGGTCGCCGGCTCGGTTCGGGCAATGGTCGTCCCGGGTTCCCAGCAGGTCAAGATCACCGCTGAGGCCGAGGGCCTGCACGACGTCTTCCGCTCGGCCGGCTTCGAATGGCGCGAGGCGGGCTGCTCGATGTGCCTGGGTATGAACCCCGACATCCTCATGGAGGGCGAGCGTTGCGCCTCGACCTCGAACCGCAACTTCGAGGGGCGCCAGGGCAAGGGTGGCCGGACCCACCTGGTCAGTCCGAAGATGGCCGCCGCGGCCGCCATCGAGGGCCACTTCGTCGACATCAGGGACTGGAGCTAGAGATGCGACCGATAGACGTGATCGAGGGCAAGGTCTCGGTGCTGGACCGCGCCGACGTCGACACCGACCAGATCATCCCCAAGCAGTTCCTCAAGCGGGTCGAGCGAACCGGCTTCGGCGAGTTCCTCTTTTACGACTGGATTCGCGACGGCGAGATCGAGCTCGAGCCGAACCCGATCCTCCTCGCCGGTCGCAACTTCGGCTGCGGCTCCTCGCGCGAGCACGCCCCCTGGGCGCTGGAGGACTTCGGCTTCCGGGCCATCGTCGCGCCGTCCTTCGCCGACATCTTCTATTCCAACTGCACCAAGATCGGCCTGTTGCCGGCGATCCTCGACGAGGAGCACTGCCGCGCCGTGGCGGAAGCGGGGGAGGCTCGGATCGACGTCGACGACGAGACGGTCACCTGCGCCGCCGGCGTCTTCAAATTCGCGGTCGAGCCCGACGTCAAGCACCGCCTGCTCAACGGCCTCGACGACATCGGCATCACCCTCGAGAACGCCGGCGCGATCGACGCCTTCGAGGAGACGAGCGTGGCCGGGAGGGGACCGGTCACGACGGCTCTCTGAGCCAGATGGACCGCGCGATCAACACCGGGCCGCTGGAGTGGGATGCGGAGACCTACGACGCGATTTCCGACCCCCAGTTCAGCTGGGGGATGGAGGTCCTCGAGCGGCTCGAACTGCGCGGCGACGAGCACGTAATCGACGCGGGCTGCGGCTCGGGCAGGGTTACCGAAAAGCTGACCGAGCGTCTGCCGCGCGGCCGTGTGCTGGCCGTGGACGGCTCGGAGGCGATGATCGCCAAGGCCCGCGAGCGCTTGCAGGGGCGAGCGGATTACCTGGTCGCCGACCTCTCCCAGCTGCAGGTCGCCGAGCCGGTCGACTTGATCTTTTCCACGGCGACCTTCCACTGGATCGTCGATCACGAAGGGCTCTTCCAGCGTCTGCGGGCTGCGCTTCGTCCTGGCGGGCGTCTGGTTGCCCAGTGCGGGGGCGAGGGCAACGTGGCCCGCCATGCGGCGGCGATTCGCGCGGTTGCGGCTCGGCCCGAGTTCGCCGAGCACCTCACCGACCTGCAGGGAATGTGGAATTTCGCCGCCTCCGACGAGACGAAGGACCGTCTTCGTGCGTCCGGCTTCACCGCCGCCCGCTGCTGGCTGGAGCCCAAGCCGGTGACGCCAGCTGATCCGCTCGCCTTTACGATGACGGTCACCCTCGGCCCCCACTTGGCCCGCCTGCCGGAGGACCTGTGTCAGCCCTTCGCCGAAGCGGTGCTCGAGCGGGACGAACAGCCACTGACGCTCGACTACGTCCGCCTCAACATCGAGGCTTGCGCCTGACCCGTTCCCCTGTTCCTTTTCGGCGCATGGTCGGGACAGCGAACAGGGGAACGCTTAGAGTGCCCGCCTCATGGGTTCCGCGCCCCACATAGTCCTCTTGCCGGGTGACGGGATCGGGCCGGAGATCGTCGGCGCCGCGCGGTGTTTGCTCGAGGCTCTCGGCGAGTTCGAGTTCAGCGAACAGCTGATGGGCGGCTGCTCGATCGACGCTCACGGCACGGCGCTCACGGATGAGGTTCTCGCCGCCTGCCGGGCCGCTGACGCCGTCTTGCTCGGTGCCGTCGGCGGCCCCAAGTGGGACACCACGGACCCTGACGCCCCGCGTCCCGAGCAGGGCCTGCTCGGCCTGCGCAAGGGCATGGGCCTCTACGCCAATCTGCGCCCGGTTCGCCCGAGCCCCGCGCTGGTCTCCGCCAGTCCGTTGCGCGAGGATCGCATCGCCGGCACCGACCTGCTCGTTGTGCGCGAGCTGACCGGCGGCATCTACTTCGGCGACTCCGGCCGCGACGGTGACTCGGCCCACGACACCTGCGAGTACTCCGCGGCCGAGATCGAGCGGATCGCCCGGGTCGGCTTCGAGGCCGCCCGGCGCCGCGCCGCCGACTCAGATCGCAAACCTCGCGTCACCTCGGTCGACAAGGCCAACGTGCTGGAGACCTCGCGGCTTTGGCGCGAGGTGGTCGGCCGGGTCGCCCCCGAGTATCCCGACGTCGAGCTCGACCACCTGCTGGTCGATAACGCCGCGATGCAGCTCGTCTCGCGCCCGGCCGAGTTCGACGTGATCGTCACCGAGAACCTCTTCGGCGACATCCTCAGCGACGAGTCGGCGATGCTGACTGGCTCTCTCGGAATGTTGCCCTCCGCCAGCCTCGGCGCCGACGGCGAGCCTGGCCTGTTCGAGCCCGTCCACGGTTCCGCTCCGGACATCGCCGGCCAGGCCATCGCCAACCCGCTCGCCACCTTCCTCTCGGCCGCGATGATGCTGCGCCACGGCCTCAGCCGCGCGAACGACGCGGCGCGGATCGAGTCAGCGGTAGACGCCGTGCTCGACCGCGGCCTCCGCACCCCGGACCTGGCAGGCGAGGGGGGAACCGCAGTCGGCACCGACGCGATGACCGAGGCCGTGCTCGCCGAGCTCTCCTAGCTTCCGGTGCGCCTTTTGCGGTCTATGACCACATAAGGCGCACCGGAACGGTCGTTACGGCGCGGTCACCGCCCACTGGCCGGTAGCCGTGAAGCTCCCCGGTCCCGCAGCGATTGCTTCGAGGCCGAAGCCCAGCCGGGTCAAGGCACTCCCCGGGATCGTCAGTTCACCAAGGTTCGGTTTGCTCGTGACGTAGACGCAGAGCTGTCCTGCCGAGGCTTGCGGGGTCTGGCCGTTGCCGCCGCCGAGACCGGGACAGGCAGCCGTAGTTGCGGTTGCGGGATCGATCACGTTGACCGTCGGGGCGTTGGCCAGGGGGAACTGGAACGTCTGGCCAGACTGGGCGATCTCGCCGCCTACCTCGCCCAGATTGAACATCCCGCGCAACGTCTGGCCGCTCTTGAGCGTCCCGAGCAGCGGACCGATTTCGTCGCTCAGCTTCGCCGTTGTCACCGAGCCTTTGCCGAGCTTTGCGCTGGTCACCGCTTCGTTGTCGAGCTTGGCGGTGACGACCGCTTCTTTACCGAGCTTGGTGGTTGTCACCGCTTCGTTGTTCAGCTTGTTGGTGGTGATGACGCTGTTCTTGATCGTTTCGGCGATCACCGAGCTTTTGGCGAGCTTTGCCGTGGTCACCGCGCCGTTGCCAATGTTGCTCGAGCTGACCGAGTTCGCTGCGAGCTTGCCGTTGATCACCGACTGCGGCGCCAGCTTGGCGCTGGTCACAGCCTGCTTGCGGATCTTGGCCGCGGTCACGGCCCCGCGCTTCAACTGCTTGGGGCCGACGCTGTTGCGGGGCAGGCCGGCGGCGACGGCGACGCCGCCGAGGGCGATGAAGAGCGCCATCGTGGCGATCACGTTCGAATAACTGAGTCTCTGACGAACTGCGCTGAGCATGGTGAAGTCTCCTTTGCGGTTGACGCGGTCCTCTTCTCGGCTTGGCTCGAATGACCTTGCGCGATCGGGCATACTTCCCCGAACATGGATACGGCCGAATTGATCTGGCATAACGGCGAGTTCGTGCCCTGGGAGGACGCCAAAGTGCACGTCCTCAGCCACGGGCTGCACTACGGGACCGGCGTCTTCGAGGGTATCCGCTGCTACGAGACCGAGCGCGGCCCGGCCGTTTTTCGCCACGCCGACCACCTCAATCGGCTCGCCAAGTCAGCCGAGCTCTATTACCTCAGCCTGCCCTACTCGACCGAGGAGATCGGCGAGGCGACCCGCGAGCTGATCCGCCGCAACGGCCTCGGCTCCTGCTACATCCGCCCGCTTGCCTTCCGCGGCTACGGCAGCCTCGGCCTCTACGCAACCGACGCCCCCGTCGACCTGGTCATCGCCGCCTTCCCCTGGGGGGCCTACCTCGGCGAGGAGGGCCAGAAGCACGGTATCCGCGCCAAGGTCTCGAGTTGGCGCCGGATCGGCCCCGGCGGCCTGATCCCGCACGCCAAGGCTTCGGGTCAGTACCTCAACTCGATCCTGGCCAAGACCGAGTCGACCAATGCAGGCTACGAGGAGGCGATCCTGCTCGACGAGCGCGGCTTCGTCTGCGAGGGCTCCGGTGAGAACATCTTCCTCGTTCGCGACGGCCAGATCGTCACGCCGCCGCACGTCGCCTCGATCCTCGATGGGATCAACCGCAAGTCGGTGATCCAGATCGCCCGCGACCTCGGCTACACGGTCGTCGAGCGCGATATCGCCCGCGCCGAGCTCTACCTGGCCGAGGAGATCTTTCTCACCGGCACGGCCGCCGAGCTGGTGCCGGTGCGCGAGATTGACGACCACCCGATCGGCGAGCCGGGCGAGATCACGCGCCACGTGCAGGCGAAGTTCGTCGACGCGCTCTACGGCCGCGCCGAGGAGTATTTGGAGTGGCTCGACTTCGTCGAGGTGGAGGCCGGAGCGGACGCACCGAGTAAGGTCAATTCCTGATGCAGCGTCGTTTCGAGGCAATCGGGCGAATTACCGCAGCCGCCTAGCGGCTGGCACGGCGATGCCGTGTGCGCGGGCCGAGAGGCCCTCACCCCGATCTCTCGAATCGAAAGGCATCAGATGGAACAGGTAAAGCTCTACGACACCACCTTGCGGGACGGCATGGGCGGCCAGGGCATGTCGCTCTCGGTGGGCGAGAAGCTCAAGGTCGTCCAGGCACTCGACGGCCTCGGCGTCCACTTCATCGAGGCCGGCTTTCCCAGCTCCAACCCGAAGGAGGCGGAGCTCTTCGAGCTGCTCGCCGGCCTCGACCTCGAGCAGACCACGATCGCGGCCTTTGGCATGACCAGGCGCCGCGCCGTCGCGGCTGAGGACGACGCGGCGCTGCGCGTGCTGGTCGAGTGCTTCGCGCCGATGGTGACGCTGGTCGGCAAGAGCTGGCGCCTGCACGTCGACAAGGTGATCAAGGTCTCTCCGGAGGAGAACCTGGCGATGATCGGCGACTCCTTCGCCTTCCTGCGCGCCCAGGGCAAGCGACCGGTCTTCGACGCCGAGCACTTCTTCGACGGCTATCGGGACGACGCGCCTTACGCGCTCGAATGCGTACACGCCGCCGCGGAGTCCGGAGCCGAGAACGTCACTCTCTGCGACACAAATGGCGGCAGCCTGCCGGACTTCGTCGCTGAGGCGACCGCGACGGTCATCGCCGAGCTGGGCGATGGCGTTGAGGTGGGCATCCACACCCACAACGACGCCGAGTGCGCGGTCGCAAACTCCCTTGCGGCGGTTGGCGCCGGCGCCCGCCTCGTACAGGGTTGCGTCAACGGCTACGGCGAGCGCTGCGGCAACGCCAACCTGGCTTCGATCCTGCCAGCGCTGCAGCTGAAGATGGGCTTCAACGTGGTCTCGCCCGAGCAGCTCGCCAGCCTGACGCCGACCTCGCACTACCTCGACGAGCTCTGCAACATGACGCCGAACCCCGACCGCGCCTACGTCGGGCGCAACGCCTTCGCCCACAAGGCCGGCATGCACGCCGCCGGCGTCGCCACCGACGCGCGCACCTTCGAGCACCTCGATCCCTCCGCAGTCGGCAACGAGCGCGACATCCTCGCCTCCGAGCTTTCCGGCAAAGCGACGATCCGCAACGCGGCCGAACGCGCTGGCCTGGAGCTCGACGACGAATCGGCCACGCGGGCGGTCGAGCAGCTCAAGCAGCGCGAGCATCGCGGTTACCACTACGAGGCGGCTCAGGCCTCATTCGAGCTGCTGCTGCGCCGTGAGGCGGGGGTCTACGAGCCACTCTTCGAGCTGGAGAGCTTCCGCGTCACAACCGAGAAGCGCGAGGGCAGCGAGGTCGAAACGGAGGCGACGATCAAGGTCGTCGTCGACGGCGAGCGCTACGTTGAGGTCGCCGAGGGCAACGGGCCAGTCAACGCGCTCGACCGCGCCCTGCGCGCCGCGATCGGCACCCGCCACCCCCACCTCGCCGACATCGAGCTGACCAACTACAAGGTGCGGATCCTCGACGAGGCGCACGGCACCGGCGCCGTCACCCGGGTCCTGCTCGACTCGACCGACAGCAGGCGCGAGTGGGGGACGATCGGCGTCTCGGAGAACATCATCGAGGCCTCCTGGGAGGCGCTGGTCGATTCGCTCGCCTACGCTTTCCAGCCCCAATGAGCGATCCGATCCCGCTAGCCAAGCCGGAGATCGGCGCCCGCGAGGAGGAGCTCGCGCTTGCGGTGCTGCGCTCTGGTCGGCTCTCGCTGGGGCCGATGGGGGAGCGCTTCGAGAATGCCTTCGCCGAGTGGCTGGGAGTGGAGGACGCCGTCGCCGTCTCCAGCGGCACCGCGGGGCTCCACCTCGGCGTGCGGGCGCTCGGCTGGACGGCGGGTGAGGAGGTCCTGACCAGTCCCTTCAGCTTCGTCGCCTCGGCCAACTGCCTGCTGTATGAGGGCGTGCGGCCGGTTTTCTGCGACGTCGATCCGGCCACCCTCAACCTCGATCCGGCGGCGGCGGCAGCGGCGGTCGGCGAGCGCACGGTCGGCATCCTGCCCGTCCACATCTTTGGCTACCCAGCTGCGATGCCCGAGTTGGAGGAGCTGGCCGCCCAGCACGACCTCAGTTTGCTCGAGGACGCCTGCGAGGCCCTCGGTGCCACCGACTCCGAGGGCAGGAACGTCGGCGCTCGCGGCAACGTCGCCAGCTTCGCCTTCTACGCCAACAAGCAGCTGACCACGGGAGAGGGGGGGATGGTCGTTCCCGGCGACCCCGATGTCGCCGCGCACTTGCGCAGCGAGCGCAACCAGGGCCGCGCCGCCGATATGGGCTGGCTCGACCACGGCGGGCTCGGCTTCAACTACCGGCTCCCCGACCTTGCCGCCGCGCTCGGCGTCGCCCAGCTCGAGAAGCTCGACTCGATGCTGGCCGATCGCTCCCGGGTAGCGTCGCTGTATGAGCAGGGCTTGGAGGGCCTCGACGAGGTCGAAGCGCCGAGCGCCGGCCGGAACGCCGAGCGGCGCAGCTGGTTCGTCTACGCGGTCCAGCTCGGCCCCGAAGTCGACCGCGACGCGACGGTCGGCCGGCTCGCCGAGCTCGGCATCGCCAGCAAGGCCTACCTGCCCTGCATCCACCTCTTCCCGCACCTGCGCGAGCTCGGCTACCGCGAGGGTCAGTTCCCGGTCGCCGAAGCCGCCTCGGCACGCTCGCTGGCGCTGCCCTTCTTCCCGGCGATGAGCGAGTCCCAGGTGGCGCGGGTGTGCGAGGCTCTCGCCGAATCGATCCGCTGATGTCGCGCTTTCGCAAAGATCCCGATCCCCGCTTCTGGCGGATCAACCGCTCGATCGAGTTCGATTGGCGGCTGGCGCCCTACGACATCGACCAGTCTCAGGCGCACGCCCGCGGCCTCTGTGAGATCGGCGTGCTCGATGCCGAGGAGCTGCGGCAGATCGATGCCGGGCTGGAGCGCGTGCGCACGCGCATGGGCGAGCACGGCTTCCAGTTCGAGGAGTCCGATGAGGACATCCACATGGCCGTCGAGCGGCTGCTCGGCGAGGAGATCGGAGCGCTCGCCGGCAAGCTCCACACCGGTCGCTCGCGCAACGACCAGGTCGCCACCGACGTGGCGATGGTCGTGCAAGCGCACTCGCTGCGCGCGATCGAGCTGGCCGGCGCGACGATGGAGCGGCTGCTGGCGCTGGCCGAGCGCCACCGCGACTGGCCGATGCCGGGCTACACCCACCTGCAGCGCGCCCAGCCCGTCTACCTCGGCCACCACCTGCTCGCCTACTTCTGGATGCTCGCCCGCGATGTGCTGCGCTTCCAGTTCGCGCTCGACAGCGCTTCGGTGATGCCGCTGGGCTCGGGCGCGCTCGCCGGGGTCAACTGGGAGATCGACCGCAACGCCGTCGCCGACGACCTCGGCTTCGAGCACGTCAGCCACAACTCAATCGACGGCGCCTCCAACCGCGACTTCGTCCTCGACTACCTCGCCGCCGCCTCGACCTGCGCGATGCACCTCTCCCGGCTCGGCTCGGAGATCGTCATCTGGTCGAGCACCGAGTTCGGCTTCTGCGAGCTCGACGAGTCCTTCTCCTCGGGCTCGTCGATCATGCCGCAGAAGAAGAACCCCGACTCGGCTGAGCTGCTGCGTGCCAAGAGCCCGCGCGTCGCGGCCAGCTACGCCTCGTTGCTGGGCACCATGCACGCCCTGCCGCTGACCTACGGCAAGGACATGCAGGAGGACAAGGAGCCGCTCTTCGACGCAATCGACACGGTCGAGTCCTGCCTCGATGCGACGGAGGGGATGCTGACCGAGATCGCCTTCGACCGCGAGCGCCTGGAGGCCGCCTCGGGCGACGAGATGCTCGCCGCAACCGAGATCGCCGACCTCTTGGTGCGGCGCGGTGTGCCCTTCCGCGAGGCCCACGGCATCGTCGGTGGCTTGGTCCGCGATGCAGTTGAGCGTGGCGTGTCACTTTCCGAGCTGTCCGAGGAGGAGCTGCGCGAGCGCTCCGACGTCCTCGACGGCTCCTTCTACGAGGTTCTGCAGCGCAGCAGCTGGCTTGAGTCGAAGCGGATCGAGGGGGGGACCGGCTCGGCGGCGCTCGCCGTTCAAATCGAGCAGGCGCGGGAGGCGCTGGCCGCGGTCAAGGCGCGCGCCCAGGAGGAGCGCGGCTGAGCACGTGGCGGCGCCTCCGTTGAAGCTCTCCGGGGCGCCGGGCCCCCACAACCCTGCAGCGAAACGTCTGCCCACGGAGTTCTTCGATCGCTCCGTCCACCTGGTTGCCCGTGAGCTGATCGGCTGCCGGCTCTTCTTTGCCGGCTGTGGCGGCACGATCGTCGAGACCGAGAGCTACGAGCGTGAGGACCCAGCCTGCCACGCCTACGTCGGCCTCACCGATCGCACCGAGGTGCTCTTCGGTCCGCCCGGGCGCGCCTACGTCTACCTCTCCTACGGGATCCACTGCCTGCTCAACTTCGTAGCCGAACCCGAGGGTGAGGCGGCGGCGGTCCTGATTCGCGCGCTCGAGCCGACCGCGGGCCTCAAGGCGATGCGGGCTCGCCGCGGCATGCGCCCGGACCGCGACCTTTGCTCAGGCCCTGGCAAGCTCACCGAGGCGCTCGGGATCGGCCTCGAGCAGAACAACGCCGATCTGAGCCGCGAGCCCTTCCTGTTGCTGGAGCCGGCGGACGATTGGGCGGGCGAGGTCGTCACCGGTCCGCGCATCGGCATCACCAAAGCGGTCGAGCGGCCCTGGCGCTTCTGCGCCGCGGACAACCCGAACGTCTCGAAGCCGAGACTGGGAGCGCTACCCGGCGGTGACGCCGCCGCCCGTTGAGGGCGCGGCCGGTTCGCTCGGCGCGGGTTCCGCCGGTTTGGCGGGTTCGGGGGTTTGCGGCGTTTCTTCGGGGGTTTCCGGTTCGCTCGGTTCGCTTTCTTCGGGCGCCGGTTCGGATTCCGCTTCGCCGGACGATTCGGGCACGGTGTAGGTCGGGCTCGGCGATGAGCCGGCGTCGCGCTCGCCGGCCTTCGCCTCTTTGGCTTCCGCGCCGCGTTCGGCCTTGATCTCTTCCCAAGCCGAGACGACGTTGGCCCAGATCAGCGCCGGGAAGGTGCCGCCCATCACCGGTCCACCGTTGTAGAGAGTCGCCATCGGCGTCACCGTGTCGGCGTAGCCGACCCAGACGCAGGCGGTGACTTCTTCGGTGGCGCCGCAGAACCAGGCGTCGCCGTTTTCCTCGGTCGTCCCGGTCTTGCCCCACTGGCCGGGCGCGCCAATGTCGGCATTGACACCGGTGCCGCAGCAGACCACCGTTTCGAGGATGCTCTTCGCTTCTTCGGCTACTCCCTCGGGGATCACCTGGGTGTGACGCGAGTCGTTGTCGCCGTCCTTAATCGTGTGGCCGTCCTGGTCGGTGACCTGGGTGTAGGCGACCGGGCTGTCGCCGGGCCGCGCCGCCAGCGAGCCGCTGACCCGATCGCCGTCGTTGGCGAGGGTCGTGTAGGCGTAGGTCCAGCCGAGCGGCGTCACACCGGGGTCGATTCCGCCCAGGACCATCGCCGGGTTGGTCGAGATCGGATCGCCGTAGCCCATCTTGTGGATGGTCGCCGCGATCGAGCGAGTGCGGTCCCCGACGGTTTTTCCCTTCAGCCCTTCGAGCGCCAGTTGCGCATAGACCGAGTTGTCGGAGTTGGTCGTTGCCGAGACGATGTCGCGGACGCCGGCATAGGACCCCTCGTCGTTGGTGACCACGAAGGTTTCCTGCCCGTTCTTGCCGTAGCTGAATTCCTGTTCCGCCGATTCGTAGGTCGTATAGGGCGAGATTCCCTCCTCCAGCGCTGTCAGCAGGATGAAAGGCTTGATCGAGGAGCCGGGCTGGCGGTGGCCCTGGGTGGCGAGATTGAAGGGCTTGGTCTCGAAGTTGGGACCGCCAACCATCGCCTTGACGCCGGCATTCCTGTTGTCGATCACGACCACCGATGCCGTCGCCGGGGAGTAGCCGAGGTAAGAGTTGACGGCTTCTTCGGCTGCCCCCTGCAGTCGCAGGTCGAGGGTCGACTTCACTTTCAGGCCCCCGAAGAACGCCTTCGAGGCGCCGTAGCGGTCGACCAGCTGCTGGCGCAGCCAAGCGGTGAAGTACGGGGCTCTGGAGTCGAGCGTGGGGGGCTCGATGTCGTCGGGCGACGGCAGCGCCTGCTCGCTCCCTTCCTCGAACTGCTCGTGAGTTATGTAGCCCTGTTCGTACATCTTTTCGAGCACCAGATTGCGCCGTGAGAGCGAGTTTTCGGGGTAGACCTTGGGGTCATAGGCGGAGGGCGACGCGATCGATCCGGCCAGGGTCGCCGCCTCCCAGGGCTCGAGCACCGAGGCGCAGGGCTCGCTCGGCGTGCCGCAGCCGGGGTGGGCCTCGCCGAAGTAGGTGCGCGCCGCCGCCTCGATCCCGTAAGCGCCCTCGCCGAAGTAGATCGTGTTGAGATACTGGGTGAGGATTTCGTCCTTGGTCCAGTGGCGCTCGAGCCGGTAGGCCAGCGCCGCCTCGCGGAACTTGACGAAGAGGGTGCGGCTGTCCTGCGCTTCCAGAGCGTTCTTGACGAACTGCTCGGTGATCGTCGAGGCGCCCTGAGCGGCGCTCTGGCTGAGGATGTCCTTGACCAAGGCGCGACCGATGCCTTGAAAGTCGACGCCATTGTGCTCGTAGAAACGCGCGTCCTCGATCGAGACCACGGCGTTCTTGATGTTCGGCGAGATCTGCCCCGAGGTGAGCAGGATCTTGTTCTGGTCGCTGGTCAGCGTGCCGATCGGTTCTCCGGAGGCATCGAGCACCTCGCTGTTCTTCGACGCCTTGTACTGGGCGAAGTTGTAGATCGCCGGCAGGTCCTGGGAGACAGCGGCCATCATCCCGAAGACCATCGAGACAAGCCCCAGCACGCCTAGCCCCATTACGACGAAGAGGATGCGTAGCTTCTTGAGGCGCGGCTTGCTGCGTTCGCCCGCCAAGAGAGTGCGGCAGTCTAGCATTGGGGCCGTGGCGGACCTGACGCGCAACGCGGTCGACGTGCTGCCGGCGGGGATGCTGCAGGAGCAGCTGGCCGGCGGGCGGCCCCTGCGGGTCAAGCTCGGCATCGACCCGACCACCCCCGATATCCACCTCGGCCACACCGTGGTCCTCGAGAAGCTGCGCGAGTTCCAGCGGGCCGGCCACCAGGTCGTCCTGATCGTCGGCGACTTCACCGCCCGCGTCGGCGACCCCAGTGGGCGCTCGGCGCAGCGCCCGATGCCCTCGCCCGCGGAGATCGAGGCCAACGCGGCGACCTACCAGGAGCAGGCCTTCAAGCTGCTCGATCGCGAGCGCACCGAGGTCCGCTTCAACAGCGAGTGGCTGCGCATGGCCCCCGAGGAGCTGCTGGGGCTGCTTGCCCAGACCACGGTCGCACGGCTGATCGAGCGCGACGACTTCCAAAAGCGCCTTGCATCTGGCGCGCCGATCGCGGCGCTCGAGCTGCTCTACCCGCTGCTGCAGGGCTATGACTCCGTCGCGGTCGAGGCCGACGTCGAGATCGGCGGCACTGACCAGAAGTTCAACCTGCTCTTTGGCCGCGACATCCAGACCGCGTACGGCAAGGCGCCGCAGTCGATCCTCACCCTGCCGATCCTGGTCGGCACCGACGGTAGGCAGAAGATGAGCAAGTCGCTTGGCAACTACATCGGCGTCACCGAGGCTCCGGAGGAGATGTTCGGCAAGGTGATGCGAGTGCCCGACCAGGCGATGCCCGACTACTACCGCCTCGTGCTCGGCGCCGAGCCACCCGCCGACCTGCCTCCCAACGAGGCCAAGCGCGCCCTGGCGCGCGGCATCGTCGAGCGTTTCCACGATGCCGGCGCGGCAAGCGCGGCCGAAGAGCACTTCAACCGTCTCTTCGTCGAGCGCGGCGCGCCCGACCAGGTCGAGGAGCTGGATCTGGCGCCGTTCATCGAGGATGGCGGCGGCGCGGTCCATCTGCCGCTCTTGATGGCCGGCGCCTTTGAGATCAGCTCGAGCGAGGCCCGTCGCCTGATCAGCCAGGGCGGCGCGAAGCTGGACGGCGAGCCGCTGCCATCCGATACCCTGGACCTGGCCGTGGCGGAGCTCGACGGCCGCGTCCTGCAGGTCGGCAAGCGTCGCTTTCGCCGCCTCCGCGCAGGGCACTAGGCAAAGCGCCGCCGCAGCGCTATACTCCTTCGTCCCTCTGGGCAAGGCCTGGTGTCTGGCCCATGCGTGAAGAGCGGCGAGTCCCGTCGTTCGCAGGCGCAGCGGTCTTTGAAAACTGAGCAGCGTGCACCCCGCGGACATTCGTGTTCGTGGGATGTTTGAGCCCGATCCACTCGGTGCGCCAGCGCGCCGGGTGGTCTGATTTACCCGTCATGCCGGTCGCCGAGTATGTGTACCCGGCGATTTGCAATTTGCCAGGCATGACAGCTCTCTGTAAGAAGTACCTTTCACGGAGAGTTTGATCCTGGCTCAGGACGAACGCTGGCGGCGTGCTTAACACATGCAAGTGGTGCGACGAACCAGGGCTTGCCCTGGGGCAAAGCCGCGAACGGGTGAGTAACACGTGGGTAATCTGCCCCGATGACCGGGACAACCCGAGGAAACTCGGGCTAATACCGGATGTGGTGCACAGGCGTAAGCCTGTTCACTAAAGGAAGCTTCGGCCTCCGCATTGGGAGGAGCTCGCGGCCCATTAGCTTGTTGGTGGGGTAACGGCCTACCAAGGCAACGATGGGTAGCTGGTCTGAGAGGACGATCAGCCACACTGGGACTGAGACACGGCCC
>JBKPOV010000198.1:0-5841 GCA_046733315.1 Actinomycetota bacterium | reverse complement strand
TCGGACGTCATCGCGTAGAGGTAATCGGCCGAGGAGCTGTTGCCCGAGGAGACCAGACCGAGGCAGGCTTGCATCGTGGGGCAGTCACCCGTCTCGCCAGCCTGCCATTCGTAGACATCGGTCCATCCGTCAACGTCGCCGGCTACAAGAGGCTCGGCGCTCTGGAAGAAGACGTGCTCACCGTCGTCCGTGATATTCGGTATTCGCGAGAGAGCGGTTACCGGCGGAATGGGGAACAGCCCGCCCTGGGGAGGCCGAGAAACCAGGCTGGCGCTAGAGCTCGGAAGTGCACCCGCCGCGGTGCAAGAGATGCAGGCCAGATCGCCGTCAGCGTCGTCATAACGATAGATCTCGGCGTGACCGCCGTTGTCGTATGGCGCCGCAAGGTTAGCCCGCGACTCGAAAACGAGCGCAGAGCCATCCGGGGTGGTCCGCGACGGGTCGTTGGTGGGCCCTTTGATAGTGCCCTGCTCTGCCGCCACGGCGTAGGTCGTCCAGAGTCCGAGCCCGCCGAAGAAGCTCGTCGCGACGTTGCCCTCGCCCGTCACGTCGATGTGTTGGAGGGTTGCGACGAATCGCGGCGCGCCTCCACTCCAAGCGTAGAGGTTGTCTTCGCCGGCCGTTGCTTCTTCGCCGTCGTCGAGCACCTTGGGCGAGGTGAAGTATGCGTGGGACCCGTCTGCCGAGACGTTGACGAGAACCGATTCGGCCCCTGAGCCGACCTGGGTGGTCTCCCCCGTCGCGGTGTCGAAGGCGAAGATCTCGCCCTGAGGGATATTTCCAGCCCCCTCCAAGAGCGGCTCCGAAGGGTTCGGGCGCAGGTAGAAAAGTTGACCACCGTCGCTCGAGAGACCCCCAAAGACGGTATTCCCGACCGCCACTTCGACGGTCCTTTCGTTGTTCAAACGGACGTAGAGAGTGCCTTCAACGGTGAACGCGACGACCGTGCCGTCTGCCGAGGCGCCAACGTACTCGGCATCCGCCTCGGGCGTCTCCTCGCCAGGAAGAAGCGAAATGACCCTGGTCGCCCCTCCGGGGGTGCGGTCGTAGACCGTCCGAGTTCCGCTGGGCGGAGCGTCGGGCTCCAGTCGCACTGCGCTCTCTTCCAGGCCGGTGACGAATATGACGTGACCGCCCCCGGGGCTTATCCAGCTGCCGGCCGCGTGAAGATCCTCGCCTAGACTGCCGATGCCGACCGGCTCGATCCCACCATCGGGGCGACGCAGATATTCGTTGAAATTACCCGGGGTTTCCTCGACGGACCAGAAAGCAAAGCTGTGATCACTCGAGACTCCGCCTGGATAGGGATTCGGAGCCTGCGCTCCGGTTAGACCGGCGAACCGTGTGTGCCATCCGCTCCGCCCGTCGCGTACCGCCTCGAAGCTGTCATAGAAGCCGCCCCCTTCGAGTCCTGGCAAAGCCCCACCTTCAACGGCGAATATGAGGCTGTCCTTGCCCGGTGAGGCCATCTCAGTGGCAAAGCCCTGCCTCAGGGTGCCGAAGGGCGTCGACGTCGGGATCCGTCCGTTTGTGTCCGGTGGACTGACCAACTCATAGCCGCGCTGCGACGGCGGTGATTTCGGGTAGGTGACGAAGATCGCGTCATCGCCTTCTTCGCATGGTTGACCGGCCCCCGAGGTGGTGCATTCCTCGTTCGTTGCCACCAGGCGGAAGCGATACGCCGTGCCCGGAGAGAGGCCTTCCACCGACTCGGCGACCGCCACCGGGGTCCCTCCCTCGCCGGCGCTTGCCTCGGGCACGGGCACCTGCAGCGCTCCGGCGTAGCCGCTGTCCTCGAAGTCAGCAACGCTCACTACCTCGAAGTGATAGGTAGTGGGCAAACCGCTCGGTTTGACCTTCGCCCGCAAGACAGCTTCGCTCTCAGTGATCAGAGAGGCGACCTGCTCCGTGATCTCCGGCGGCCCACTGAGCTTCGGCTCAAAAGCATAAAGATGGGTGTTACCTATCGAGAGCCCACTTGCAGAGGTCACGTAGACGTAACCCAGATTCGGGCTGTCATAGCCAATCTGACCCGGAGTAGCGTTATCAATTGCTATATCGTTGTAGAAGACCGCTGGCTTGAAGTTGTGCTTGATCTGTGTGATGAAGCTGCCGCTGGCATCGAATTGGTTGACCGCCTTATCGGAGCCTTCCACGTCACTTACATATACGTCGCAGTTTGCCTGGTCGACCGCGACCCCCGCTTTACCAAAGGAGAAGTCAAATCCTCCATCAGGAGTATTTGAGCCATCGATCACGTGTTTGAGGGTATGACCAGGCGCGCCCGAGAGGACATACACCCTTGGGCTGTCCGGTTCATATGGTTCGCGCGGAGAACTTGCGATGTAGATGTCGCCATTCGAGCCGCACACATCGATGCCCATTGCATCGGCAACTGGGCCTCTGCCATCAAGCGAACCCGTCCCGATCGTGTCGTCAAGTAGACCCGAGCCGTTGGCAGCCGAGTCGTACTCTGCGGCGTGATCGCTACTGGCAACATAAAGATGATCATCAGTGGGATCGACTGCGACCCCGTCGCGGACCCCCGTCGCGACCGTTACCGGACTCGAATAGATTGATCCTGGGTTCGGTGGAAAGGCATCGGGGCTGAACAACACGATCCGAGTGCCTTTGTACTCAAAGACATAGAGATTTCCAGCCGAGTCCACCGCCACCCCGCAAGGCTGATTTTCATCTTTGATTTGCGTGACGTAGTTGCCCTGGGGGTCAAAGACATCGATGCGACCCGACGTGCCGCTTGCATCGGCGCCGAAGGCGGCACTCGCGACATAGAAGTAGCCATGTCGATCGACCGTCACTCCGCAAGGACTGTTGAAACGACCCGGGTGAGCCGAGCCTGGATCAGGGGTTTCGTCATCGGGCGAGACGCTGGTGTCGCCTGTCAGGGAGCGAACGGGATCAAAGGAATGATCGTCCGCTGCTCGGGCCGGACTGGCACTCAAGGCAATCGTCAAAACCACGCAGACCGCGACGAGCCCACCCAGACCGCGACGGCGCTCGCAGCGTGCATCGCCTCCCGAGAACGACTGCGCCCCCAGGCGACCCCTCTCGGTTGCTGGCATTCTCCGATCCCTCACCTTGAGTCTTATTAAAGTGCCGCAGCCCCCTGCTGCGTTCACCTGAACCTTAGGATACGAACAGATACTTGTCAAGGTACGTATCAGTGGTCGAGAGGTCGCACAAATGTGTGCGACCTCTCGATTTCCCGCCTACTCAACTACATGGTGCCGTAGCCATACTGAAAGGCCGCTCAGGACTCGACGTAGATCGGGTCTGGTTCTAACAATTCGTATTCAGCGTTCCATGTGCCTTTGCCGCAGACGCCAAGTTCCAGCGGCTCGTTAACCGCTTTGATCAGACCTAAGCCTTTGGCGTTGGTGCTCACGTCCAGCGAGACTTCGCTTGCGGTGGCGGTGCAGTCGATCTGGAATATCGTGCAGTCGATGAGATGCACAGTGATGCCTAATACCGACATCGACCCTTTTAATTCACCTAGGTTTTTCAGATGCACCTGCCATGGTGCAGCGAGAGAAACTAATGCCACAACTTCTTTACATTTAGAGCAACTCGTGAACGTGAGTTCGGTGAGATTGCCTAATACGGTCGTACCTAATCCAGTTGTGGTTTTACCTTTAACTAACGAAAGCCCGCATTCCTCCGTGAGGCCTCCTGAAAGCACCGCTTTGGTGCCTGATACCAGGTGCGCAAAGAGCGTCGTCCCCGACGGGTAGGTGTTTGTCGCTGAGCAATTTAATTCTGGCGCTTTGCACAGGGCGGTAGCTTTCAGGGTGGCCGAAGCCGAGCCCGCCCCAATCAACGCCGTGGCGACGATCGCAGCGACCAGGGCAAGGCCGAGCATCTTGATGAGTCTCATTTGGTTCTCCTTCGGTCCGGCGATTGCCGCCGGGTTTAATCAGAAACTGTCAGGTATCGCACTGGGTACGCCAGCGCGCGCCCTACCTATAACACAGATATCTCGGATCAGTCAAGTTGTTCTGAGTGGCTAGTCAGCCAGCCAGGAGAGCGCCAATAGGGCCAAGGCTCGGGAGGGTCAGCCCTCTGGAACGTTGCGGCTGGCGGCGTAGGCGGCCAGGCCCGCCGCGACAATGGCGATCCCGGCTCCAATGCGGATCGGGCGCCGGTAGCGACGGCGCACGTACCTGACTGCGAAGCGGATTGCCACCTTGCCGAGCTTGTCGTAAGCCATCTCTACCCCTCTTCCCCGCGCTCGCGGATTCGATGCGCCATGCGCGATTGCAGCGACCAGAGCTCGATGAAGCCGGGCGAGGCGGTCTGCGAGAAGAGCCCGCCGGACTCGGCGAACGAGGCGAGATCGGCGTCGTAGACGGCGTTTGGCGAGGAGCGGGTGACGACTCGGACGTTGCCCTTGAAGAGCTTCAGCCCGATCGTGCCGCTCACCTGGGCGTTGACGGCGTCCATGTAGGCGTCGAGGTCGGTGCGCAGCGGCTCCCACCAGAGTCCGGCGTAAACCAGGTAGGCCCACTTGCGATCGAGCTCCGGCTTGAACTGGTTCTGGTGGATCGTGCCAACAAGCTTCTCCAGCTCCTGGTGGGCGGTGAGCAGGATCGCCGCCGCCGGCACCTCGTAGATGTCGCGCACCTTGAGTCCGACGATGCGGTCCTCGATGTGGTCGACGATGCCGACACCGTGACGGCAGCCGATCTCGGCGACCCGTTCCAGCAGGTCGACCGGCCCCAGCCGCTCGCCGTTGAGGGCGACGGGAACGCCGGCCTCGAACTCGACCGTCACCGTCTCGGCTTCATCGGGGGCCTCCTCGGGCCGCGTGACGAGCTGGAAGACGTCGTCCTCGGGCGCGTGGTCGAGGTCCTCGATCCAGCGTCCCTCCGAGGAGCGACCCCAGAGGTTGTCGTCGATCGAGTAGGGGGTCACCTCGGTGCCGCCCTTGACCGGGATGCCGTGCTCACGCGCGTAGGCGATCTCCTCCTCGCGGCCCATCTGCCAGGAACGCACCGGGGCGATCGTCTTCAGCTCCGGCGCCAGCGTCGCCACGGTTGCCTCGATCCGCACCTGGTCGTTGCCCTTGCCGGTGCAGCCGTGGGCGATCGTGTCGCAACCGCTGCTGCGCGCGTACTCGACCGCGAGCTTGGCGATCAGCGGCCGTCCCAGCGCGGTGAAGAGCGGGTAGCCGCCGCCGTAGAGCGCGTTGGCCTTGATCGCCGGCAGCACGTAGTCGGCGACGAACGCCTCGCGGGCGTCGACGACGTGGCACTCCAACGCCCCGAGGTGCTTCGCCTTGTCCTCGATCACGGCGTAGTCCTCGCCGGGCTGGCCGAGGTTGACAGTGAGGCAGACGACCTCGGCTCCGTAGGAGTCCTGGATCCACTTCAGCATCACGCTCGTGTCGAGGCCGCCCGAGTAGAGCAGCAGCACCCGGCGCACCGCGGCCGGGTCGGCCTCATAAGAGGCCGTGCGAACGTCTGCGGGCGAGCCGGGCGTCACTACGGGGCGCCGATGCCGCCACTCCCGTTTTCTTCTTCGGGCGGCGTGGTCGGCGTGGTCGTCGTCGTTTCTTCGGGCGCGGTTGTGGTTTCCGACGTCGTCGTTTCGGTCGGGGTCGAAGTGGTGGTCTCGGTGGTCGAGCCGGTCGTCGTCTCGGTGGTCGAGCTCGTTTCGCTGGGAACGGTCGTCACCGTCGAGGTCGAGGTGCCGCTGTCGCCGCTGCTGGCGATGACGACGACCGCGATCAGCAGGCCGACGATCACCGCGATCAGGCCGGCGATCACGAGGCGCGTGTTGCCGTGCGGTTTGTGCTCCTCGGGCTGTCGCATCATCCGGGTC
>JBKPOV010000197.1:0-4368 GCA_046733315.1 Actinomycetota bacterium | reverse complement strand
TCATCATCTCAGGCGAAAAACCCAGCGCCGCGGGAGCGACCCCCCGACCTCTCCCCCGCCTCTCGGACAGCTAGCATCGGCCTTATGGCTACCGATATGGCTGATCTGAAGCTTCACTCGTCCGGGAAGGTCCGCGAGATTTATGAGTGGGAGAGCGATCTGTTGATGGTCGCTTCGGACCGGATCTCGATTTACGACGTGGTGATGCCGACGCCGATTCCGGACAAGGGGAAGGTGCTCAACCGGATCTCGGAATTCTGGTTCGAGCTGACCGGCGACATCGTTCCTAACCACTTCGTATCGGATGATGTTCCGGAGGAAGTGGCGGAACGGGCGATGCGGGTGCGGCGGCTTGAGATGTACCCGGTCGAGTGCGTGGTGCGCGGCTACCTCTCCGGCTCAGGCTGGAAGGAATACAAGAACGGCGGGGCAGTCTGCGGGATCGAGTTGCCACCCAACCTGCTCGAGTCCGACAAGCTGCCCGAGCCGATCTTCACACCCGCGACCAAGGCCGATATCGGCGACCACGACGAGAATGTCGACTTCGACCGCGCCGCCGCGATCGTCGGCGACCGGGCGCTGATGGAGGAGCTGCGGCGTATATCCATCGAGGTCTACACGCGCGGCGCTGAACACGCGGCCGAGCGCGGGATCATCCTCGCCGACACCAAGTTCGAGTTCGGCAGCCACGCCGGCGCCGAGATCGTCCTCGCCGACGAGGTGCTGACGCCGGACTCCTCGCGCTTCTGGCCGGCCGACCGCTACGAGCCCGGCAAGACGCAACCCTCCTTCGACAAGCAGTACGTGCGCGATTGGGCCAACGACGCGGGCTGGGACCACACCCCGCCGGCGCCCGAGCTGCCGCCCGATGTGGTCGAGCAGACCCGGGCCAAGTACGTCGAGGCCTACGAGCGGATCACGGAGCTCAGCTTCTAGTGCCGCGGGCCCGGGTGTTGATCCGGCCCAAGGAGGGGATCCTCGACCCCCAGGGCAAGGCCGTCGAGCGGGCGCTGCCGGCGCTTGGTTTCGAGGGCATCGAGCACGTGCGGGTCGGTCGCTTGGTGGAGCTCGAGGCCGAGGACCCGGCGCGTCTGAACGAGCTCTGCGAGAAGCTGCTCGCCAATCCGCTGATCGAGGACTACGAGATCGAGCAGCTAGACGGCGGCGGTTGATGCGCTGGGGAGTGCTCCAGTTCCCCGGCTCTTGCGATGAGCGGGACGCCCTGCAGGCCTGCGAGCGGACTGGCGCCGAGGCGCGGTTGGTTTGGCATGAGGAGCGCGGCCTGGACGACGTCGATGCGGTGGTCGTCCCCGGCGGCTTTTCCTACGGTGACTACCTGCGCGCCGGCGCGATCGCTCGCTTCTCCCCGGCGATGGAGGCTGTGGGCGAGTTCGCCGCCGGGGGCGGCCCGGTGCTCGGCATTTGCAACGGCTTCCAGGTCCTCTGCGAGGCCGGCCTACTCCCCGGCGCCCTCCTCCTCAATGAGCACATGCGCTTCACCTGCCGTCAACTAGACCTCGAGGTCGATGGACCTCAAAGCGAAGATATAGATCGCTTTGAGTCCCGTCGGCGGACGCTTTCGATTCCCGCGAAGCATGGGGAAGGGCGGTACTGGGCGCCGGACGACGTGCTCGACCTGCTCGAAGCCAAGGGGCAGGTGGCTTACCGCTATGCGCCAGGGCAGAACCCGAACGGATCGGCGCGGGACATCGCCGGGGTGCGCAACGAGGCTGGCAACGTGCTGGGGCTGATGCCGCATCCGGAGCACGCGGTCGATCCGCTGACGGGATCGACCGATGGGCTGCGTGTATTCGAAGCCGTTGCGGCCGCCGGGACGCCGGCGTGACCGTCGGGGTCGCCAAGCACCGCGAGCTGGGCCTGACCGACTCGGAGTTCGAGTTGATCGTCGAGAAGCTCGGGCGCGAGCCGAACGACGTTGAGCTGGCGATGTTCAGCCTGCTCTGGTCCGAGCACTGCGCCTACAAGCACTCGCGCAAGCTGCTGCGGCGGCTGCCGACCGAGGGCGAGCGGGTGGTGATGGGACCGGGCGAGAACGCCGGCGCGGTTGACATCGGCAACGGCCACGCGGTCGCTTTCAAGGTCGAGTCCCACAACCACCCCAGCGCGGTCGAGCCCTTCCAGGGGGCGGCGACAGGGGTCGGCGGCATCCTGCGCGACGTCTTCGCCCTCGGCGCGCGGCCGATCGCGATCCTCGACTCGCTGCGCTTCGGTGAGCTGGACTCGGTGCGCTCGCGCCACCTGCTCGACGGGGCGGTACACGGGATCGGCCACTACGGCAACTCGATCGGGGTGCCCAACGTCGGTGGCGAGATCTACTTCGAGGCTCCTTACGAGCACAACTGCCTAGTCAACGCGATGTGCGTGGGTCTGGCGAAGACGGATGAGATGGTCCGCGCCGCCGCGGCGGGCGTCGGCAACGCGGTCGTCCTGATGGGCGCCTCGACCGGCCGCGACGGGATCGGCGGCGCCTCGGTGCTCGCCTCCGCCGAGCTCGGCGATGGCGATGAGGCGAAGCGGCCGACGGTGCAGATCGGCGACCCCTTCGAGGAGTCGAAGGTGCTCGAGTGCTGCCTGGAGCTGCTCGAGAAGGGGCTGCTGGTCTCGCTGCAGGACCTCGGCGCGGCGGGACTGACCTCCTCGGCGAGCGAGATGGCCTCCGCCGGCGGGTTGGGCATCGACGTCGACGTGGCCCGCGTGCCACTGCGCGAGCCCGACATGGAGCCCTTCGAGATCATGGTCTCCGAGTCCCAGGAGCGGATGCTCGGAGTGGTCGAGCCGGCCAAGGTCGCCGAGGTGATCGCGGTCTGTGAGAAATGGGAGACGGGGGCGGCCGAGATCGGCGTCGTCACCGACAGCGGCCTGGTGCGGGTGCTGCGCGACGGCGAGATTGTCGGCGAGATGCCGGTCGAGGCCCTGGTCGACGACTGCCCCCTCTATGACCTCAGCCCGGCCGAGCCGCAGGGATGGACCTACGGCAACCGGCGGACCCTGCGCGAGGACGCGACCAGCGAGGAGACCCTGCTCTCCCTGCTCGCCGCCCCCAGCGTGGCGTCGAAGCGCTGGGCCTTCGAGCAGTACGACTCGGTGGTCGGCTCGCGCACGGTGCGCCGGCCCGAGTCGGCCGACGCCGCCGTCCTGCAGATCCCCGAGGCCGGCAAGGCGATTGCCGTCTCGATCGACGGCAACGGCCGCCGCGTCGCCTGCGATCCCTACACAGGCACGGTCGAGGCGGTGCTCGAGTGCGCCCAGAACCTCGCCTGCGTTGGCGCCGAGCCACTCGGTCTGACCAACTGCCTCAACTTCGGCAACCCCGAGAAACCCGTCCCGGCCTGGCAGCTCGACCGCGCCGTCAGTGCTCTCGCCGAGGTCTGCGAGCAGCTCGGCGTGCCAGTGGTGGGCGGCAACGTCTCCCTCTACAACGAGGGACCGGAAGGCTCGATCTACCCGACGCCAGTCGTCGGCATGGTCGGCGAGCTCCCCGACCCTGCCAAAGCCTGCGGCAGCGCCTTCCTCCGCGAGGGTGATGCGATCGGCCTGCTCGGTCCTTTCTCGCCGAGCCTCGCGGGCAGCGAGCTGGCAAAGCAGCGCGGCGAGCTCGACATGGGGCTGCCGCGATCGGATATCACCGCCGTCGCCGCCGCCTGTGCGACCGTCCGCGAGGCGGTCCGTGCCGGCACGCTCTCCTCCGCGCACGACGTCAGTGACGGTGGGCTCGCCTGCGCCCTGGCCGAGTCGGCCATCTCCGGCGGCCTCGGTTGCCGCGTCGACGTCCAACCCCTGCGCGAACGCGGCTGCTCTCCGGAGGACGCGCTTTTCGGCGAGGGGCCGGGCGGATTCCTGCTTAGCGGCAACCGCGTCGAGCTGGAGGCGCTGGGTGCGATCGCGATCGGCGAGACCGGCGGGACAACGATTGAGATCGCGGCCGGCGACCGCAGCCTGACTGCCGGCTTGGCCGCCACCAAGGGCGCCTGGTGCTCACTCGGGGAGTCGTGTTGAAGCTAGGCTCTGTCAAACCGTCACCAACGGAGCATCACTAGAGGGGAGAAGCACGTGAACCGAAGGGTCTTGGCCTTGGTCATCACCGCGTTGCCGCTGCTCATCACCCAGTCCGCAGCCGCATCGATTGAAGTGGGCAACAAGTGCGTCGCCAACGACGCCGAAAAAAACCTAACCATCTTCGGGACCGCGAACGGACCAGGTAGTCCACTTCCGGCCACGATCCCCAGCGCAGGCGTGATCACTCGCTGGACCTTCAATTCCCCCTCGGTTCCACCCGGCGTCTTGAACCAGAAGCTGAAGGTCGTGCGACCGGCTGGCGGGCCCGGCCAGGTTCAGATAGCTGGAGAA